>JAZUFB010000293.1:0-9168 GCA_045640475.1 Clostridia bacterium | reverse complement strand
AAACTTTTTTTCTCCCCGGATCCGATCCTTCAGGAGCAGCTTTACTTTCCTGTCACGCAAGTCATATTCCCCGTCCGGAATAAAAGCCTCCACTGTCACGTTGCCCGAAGGCAGGGTCGGTTGCAGGCCGATATTGACTACAGCAGGATGCCGTTCATTTTCCCAGGACAGCTCGCAGGCATACACACCGTAGGCCGGCAACAGTTTTTCCGCGGATACTCCGATATTGGCCGTCGGATATCCAAGCGTCCGTCCCATGCCTTTTCCGCGTACGACCTGTCCGGTGATTCCGTAGGGATGACCCATCAATTCCGCGGCTTTGCTTACGTTCCCGTTTGCCAGTTCTTCCCGGATCCGGGTCGAGGAGATCTTGCTCCCGTCCGCCTCCACCGGAGGCACGATATACACATCGATCCCGTTTGCCGCCCCGAAAGCCTTCAGCATTTCTGTATTCCCCCGGCCAAAACGGCCAAAGGAATAATCATAACCGGCTACCAGACAGACCGGTTTCAGCAGATCCCTTACTTCCTGCAAAAAAACTTCCGGTTCCACCGCCGCGGTCTCCCGGTCAAAGGAGATCAGGAAAGTACGGTCCATACCGGCTTCTTCCAGCAGATCCAGCCGTTCTTCCTCGGTCGAAAGCTGAAGGATCCCTTTTTCCGGTTGCAGCACCGCCACAGGAATACGGTCAAAGGTCCATACAGCGGCCTCCACGCCACGCCGGTCCGCTTCCTCACGTGTCAGGTCAAGAAGCGCCCTATGGCCCAGATGTACGCCGTCAAACATTCCCAATGCCAACACACAGGGAATCCCTTTTTCCATGCCCCGGATCACTTTCATAGGCTTTCCTCCTCCGGCGCGATCTGGGCCCGCCAGGCGAATCCATCCGTCTGCCTTTCGGCGATTCCCCAAAAAACATCCCGCAGATAGACCCGCGTGACCGCGCCTTCCGGCAGATCTTCCGTCACCGCGCGCGGCGGCAGTTTTGCGCCGGCCCGGACCATTTTTTCAGCCCAATCATGGACATCGACCCGTGCCATGTGCCCCAGTGGCATATCCGGCGCCAGCAGATGATCTTTCAGAGTCCCCTCGGAGGCTAACGCGGCAGCCTCCTCCAGCGTCATGGCGGTATTCAGGTCAAAAGCGCCACTCACGGAGCGGAGCAGGAAGCGCATATGGGCCGGGCATCCGCACAGGTCACCCAGATCCTCACACAGGGAACGGATATAGGTTCCCCTGCCGCACCGGACCACCATCAGCATCCCATGCCGCGGCATTTCAGAAATCAACCGGATACTTTCCACGTGGACCGGTCGCGCGGCGATCTCCACGGACTCCCCTTTTCGCGCACGCTCATACAAGGGTCTTCCGTCCATTTTGATGGCACTGTAGATGCCCGGTTTCTGGAGGATATCGCCTTCCAGACGCGGAGCTGTTTGCTTCACCGCCTCAAAGGTCGGATACCGATCCGACTCTTCCAGTACGCGGCCGGTTGCGTCCTGCGTATCCGTCCGTTTGCCGAAGGCGATCTCCGCCACATATTCCTTTTCTTTATCCACCAGATAATCGAAAAGCCGCGCGGCTTTTCCCACCATGATGGGCAAGACGCCGGCGGCTTCCGGGTCAAGCGTGCCGGCATGACCGACATGCTTTTCCCCCGTCAGGCGTTTGACCTTCCCAACCACCGCGGCGGAAGTCATTCCCGGGGGCTTCAAAATGTTCAAATATCCATTCATGCTTTTGTTCCGTCCATGGCTTGATCAAGCGCCGCAACCACTTTATCCGTCAATTCGTACAGATCGCCTTTCATGCTGATTCCGGAAGCCTGACTGTGTCCGCCACCGCCAAAGGACGATGCCACGGTATCCACCCGCCAGGGAGCCACAGCCCGCAGGCTGAACTTGATGGTCCCATCCACGTTTTCCCGGGCAAAAACGGCCGTTTTGACGCCAATGGTATCCAAACCTACATTCACCAGCGTGTCCGCATGCTCAGGCAACGCGCCGCACTCTTCAAAATCCTTGTTGGTCAGCGTCATCACTGCCATCTGCCCTTCATGCAGATAGCGGATCCCACTCAGCATCCGGCCCATCAACAGGACCTGTTCTTTCGCACGTTCCCGGAACAGGACACGGTTCATATCCTGAAGCGGCAGTCCGTGCTCCATCAGTTCACTCATCACCGCAAACGCTTCCGCGCCGGTGTTGGAAAAGGCAAAATTTCCGGTGTCCGTGCTGATCCCCGCATACAGACACTTTGCAATCTCCCCATCCACAGACACATTCAGCCGGTTCAGCAGTTCATACACAAGCAGACAGTTGGCCGAAGCCTCGCCGTCGATATCGTTGTATGTCGCATAGCCCGGATTCGTGCCATGGTGATCCACCTGCACCCATTCCGCGCAATGATCACGGAGCGCGATACACTTCCCCATCCGGGCCGCGTCGGAAACATCCACGCACAGCAGGAGGTCATACTGTTTATTGCCGATATCGTCCGCGTTCAATACTTCATCGGCACCGGGCAGGAACATCAGATTATCCGGCACTTTATCCTGACAGTATACATCCGCCGTGATCCCCAGTTTTCCCAGGCCCAGTTGCATGGCCAGTCCGCTTCCGATGGTATCCCCGTCCGGATTGACGTGGCAACAGATGGCAACCGATTTGACCGCCCGAATAGCATCCGCCACCGGGACCGGATCACGACGCGGGTCTCTGTTCATTTTTCAAAGACCTCCTTCTACTGAATCATTCTTTTGAATCATTCTTTCCACCGGCATTTTCTCCGATGAAGAAACGGCCCGGAGATCCGAGGGACCATCCGGGCCAACTTTTCGGCATCACTCTTCCGTTTCGCTTCCAACGCCGACTTCAGCCAGCACCTTGGCGATATGGACGCCGTACTCAATGTTTTTGTCACTCACAAAGATCAGCTCCGGGCTGTACCGGATGATCATCCGTTTGCCGAGCGAGCGGCGGATATATCCCTTCGCGTTCTTCAGGGCTTCGATCAGCCCATCGCGCTTGTCATCCTCGAGCACGCTCACAAAGATCTTCGCAAAGCGAAGGTCATTGGTCACTTCCGCCCGGGTCACGGAGAAAGTGCCGCTCACACGGGGATCGTTCAGTTCTTCCCGAATGATTGCATCCACTTCCCGCCGGACTTCTTCCGAGATCCTGTCAATTCTCTGGTAACTCATATCAGCGCGGAATCTCCTCCATGATAAAGCACTCGACAATGTCGCCTTCCTTGATGTCGTTATGGCCTTCCAGGCTCATACCGCACTCGTATCCGGCGGCCATTTCCTTCACGTCGTCCTTCAGATGCTTCAGGCTGCTCAGCTTGCCCTCGTGGACGACCACATTTTCACGCAACAGACGCACGCCGGCGTTACGCTGGACCTTACCGTCTGTCACATAGCAACCTGCAATGATACCGGCACCCGTGATCTTGAAGACATTGCGCACCTCGGCATGACCCAGCAGCACTTCTCTGTACTCCGGCTCCAGCAGGCCCTTCATAGCCTTTTCCATATCCTCGATGGCCTTATAGATAACGGTATACAGTCTCACATCGACCTTTGCCTTGTCGGCTTCCTCGCGTGCGGAAGCATCCGGACGGACATTGAAGCCGATGATCACGGCATTGAAAGCGTTGGCCAGGTTCACATCGTCCTTGGTGATCGCGCCCGCCGCGCTGTGAAGCACGCGGACCTTCACCTCGTCGTTGCTCAGCTTCTCCATGGCCTGCTTCACAGCTTCCACAGAACCCTGCACATCCGCTTTGATGATCAGGTTCAGGGTGGTCACCTTACCGGCTTCGATGGAGCTGAACAGGTTTTCCATGCTCATCTTCGCCATGGTAGCCTCACGGCTGGCCTTCAGCTTTTCTCTGCGCTCATCCGCGACCTGACGGCCCAGATGCTCGTCAGAAACGGCAATCATTTCGTCGCCGGCAGAAGGCACTTCGTCAAAGCCCATGATTTCCACAGGCATAGCCGGACCGGCTTCTACCACACGTTCGCCACGGTCGTTGATCATGGCACGGATACGGCCGGAAGCCATACCGGCGATGATGGAGTCGCCCACATGCAGGGTACCGTTCTGCATCAGCACGGTAGCCAGCGGGCCACGTGCCTTGTCCAGCTTCGCTTCGATAATGACGCCACGGCCATTGCGGTTGGGGTTGGCCCGCAGCTGCAACATGTCCGCCTGCAGCAGGATCATTTCCATCAGATCGTCCACACCCGCGCCGGTCTTCGCGCTCACAGGCACGCAAATCGTTTCGCCGCCCCAGTCTTCGCAGACCAGACCGTACTGGGTCAGGTCCTGCTTCACCTTTTCGGGGTTCGCTTCGGGTTTATCCATCTTGTTGATGGCGACAATGATCGGCACTTCAGCCGCCTTGGCGTGGTTGATGGATTCAACGGTCTGGGGCATCACGGAGTCATCCGCGGCCACGACCAGCACAGCGATATCGGTCGCCTGGGTTCCGCGGGCGCGCATGGCGGTGAACGCCTCGTGGCCGGGGGTATCCAGGAAGGTGATGCTTCTGCCGTCATCCATCTTGACCTGATAAGCACCGATGTGCTGGGTAATGCCGCCCGCTTCGCCGGCCGTCACGCGGCTGGCGCGGATGCAGTCCAGCAGACTGGTCTTGCCATGGTCAACGTGGCCCATGATGGTCACAACGGGAGAACGCGGGATCAGGTTTTCTTCTTCATCGTTGAAGTCTTCAGCCACCAGGGCGTCTTCAGCGGTCTGTTCGACCTTCTTCTCCAGCGTGATTTCGAAATCGGAACACACCAGCTGCGCGGTATCGAAGTCGATCTCGCTGTTGATGGTCGCCATATTGCCGAGCATGAACAGCTTCTTGATGATCTCACCGGCGGGCTTGCCGATCTTTTCCGTCAGGTCGCGGACCGTGATGGTATCGCCGGCCATATAGGCGGTTTCGATCTTGATGGGCGCCATCATCTGCTGTGCGCTGGGCTTCTTGGCACGGCTGCGCTTGCCGCCACGGATCACTTCGTCATCATAACCGCTGTAGTTCGAGTTCTTGCTCGCCTGCTTACGGTTGCGGGCTACATGCTCCGGATCGTGCTGGCGGATATATTGCTTCTTGTTGGGATCGTAGTTGGAAACAGGGGCCTTTTCTTCCACCGGGAACAGTTCGGGAGCCTTAGGTCCTCTGATCGGGCCGGCACCCGGACGTCCGCCCGGACGTCCGCCGTTGAAGCCACCGCCCTGATTCATGCCGGGGCGTCCGCCGCCCATCGGCGGCTTAGCGGCAAAGCCACCCTGCTGACTGCCGTTACGGAAACCGTTCTGCGGAGCATTGCCGGTGCGGGGCGGATAATTGCCGTTGTTCTGTCCAAAGGGACGCGGAGCCTGACCGTTCTGGGCAGGACGGGGATTCTGATTCATGCCGGGACGGTTGTTGAAGGGCGCGTTCGGATTCGCGGGACGCGGGCCCTGACCGTTCGGCGTACGGTTGTTGTTGAAGGCCGGATTCATGCCGGGACGTCCGGCAGGCACAGGTTGTCCCTGAGGACGGGGCTGCGTGTTCGCCGGGCGGGGACCACGGATCACATTGGGAGCGAGGCCAACAGGACGCGCAGGGACTTCATCCCCGGGACGGCTCATGATCTGGCCGATCGCGGGTTTCTGCGGCTTCGCGTTCTTTTCGGCGGCAGGCTTCTGCTCACGCTTATCCTCGGCAGGCTTGGCAGGCTTTTCTGCCGTTTCCGCCGCGGCAGGCTTTTCTTCGGCCGGCTTCTTTTCCGCGACAGGCGCGGCTTCAGCATTCGCCGCAGGCTTCTCGCTCTTCACGGGTTCAGCCGCCTTCTTTTCTTTGGGCGCTTTTGCTTCGGCCTTGGTTTCAGCCTTGGCTTCGGCTTTCGGAGCCTTTTCCGCTTCGGCCGTATTCGCGGGCGCCTGCTCGGGTGTAGCGCGCATCGCTTCCTCAACCGCACGACGCTCGTCATCGTCCATATGGACATACGCCTTCACGTGGGCTGCCTGCGCCTCTTCCTGTTCTTTCTTTCTGTGGCGCGCAAGCTCCTCTTCCTGTGCCTGAATAAAGCCGTTCTGCGTCTTTTTCAGCGCGTCAAGAAGCGTATCCGCGCTTTTGCGGATACGGACCGCGTTTTCCAGGACGCCGGACGCGTCCGTCACCAGTTTCTTGGTTGCATCTTGCAAATTCACTTTCGTCGCCATCAGACGCTTGCACCCCCGCCGTTATCGGCAATAGTTTCGTTCAGTCTCGTATATGGTCATCGGTCTTTTTTCAGACCGGACTCCCCGTTTTCCGGATCAGTGATCCGCATTCATGATCAGCTTCCGGATGCTGTCTCCGAGCGATCCCTTTCGGATCGCCGCGGCCATCGCGCTTTTCCCCGTTGCCGTGTCCAGCACGCCCTCGGGCAGTTCCGCCATGGGCACATTCGCCCGTTGGCATACACCCGCGTATTTTTCCTTCACCGACGGTGAAAGGGCGGCGTCGGTCACGAGCACGGCACACTGGCCGGCCCGCAGAGCCTTCATACAGCTGTCCTCGCCAAAGATTGCCTGCCCGGCGCGGACGCTGATTCCAATCAACCCCGCCAGTTTATCCACGGCCCAGTGCCTCCATCGCAGCCGTCAGTCCGTCCGTCACTTCCTGTGAAAGGGTGACTTCCAGCTGACGTTCCAATTGCCGTTGTTTCAGTGCTTTCTTCATGCACTCCACATCCCGGCACAGATAAGCGCCCCGGCCATTCTTTCTGCCCGTCGGATCCAGGGAGACCTCTCCTTCCGGAGAGCGCACCACCCGGATCAGGTCGCGCTTTTCTTTCATTTCCCTGCATCCCACGCACATCCGCATGGGAATCTTCTTCGGCTTCATGTTCCCGTCCTTCCCGGTCCCGTCGAACGGTTCCGCCTGTTTCTTACAGGGTATCGTCCTCATCCGCCGCGATCGTATCGTCGATATCCATCGTATACGGATCGTACACAGGAGTTTCCAGACGGACATAACCGGTCATTTCGCCGTTTTCGTCCACCAGGTCGTTCATTTCGGCCGCCTGGCTCTGGCTCTTGATATCGATCTTCCAACCGGTCAGCTTCGCGGCCAAACGGGCGTTCTGGCCTTCTTTACCGATTGCGAGGCTCAACTGGTTATCCGGCACGATCACGCGGAACGCTTTCTCATTCTTGGCCTGGTAAACGCTCAGCACATGCGCCGGATTCAGCGCGTTGGCCACGTATTCAGCAGGATTGTTGCTCCACTTGATAATGTCGATCTTTTCACCGTTCAGTTCCTGTACCACGCGGTCCACACGGCCGCCGCGCTGTCCGACACAGGCACCCACAGGATCGATCATCACGTCGGCAGAGGACACGGAGATCTTGGTGCGGCTACCGGCTTCACGCGCAACGTTCTTGATGGTCACAACATTACCGGCGATCTCCGGCACTTCCATCTCGAACAGGCGTCTGACCAGATTGGGATGGATCCGGCTCACATAGACCTGCGGCATATATCCGGCGGACACAGTGCTCTTGTTCACCTGCAGCACATAGACCTTGATATGGTCATCATCGTGCAGTACTTCGCCGGGGATCATCTCGTTCTGTTCCAGCACACCCTCGGTGCGACCCAGGTCCACATAAACGGCCTTGGGTTCGACACGCTGAACGATACCGGTCAGGATCTCGCTTTCCTTGTCGATATATTCATCGTAGATCTTTCCACGTTCCGCTTCACGGATCCGCTGGATGATCACCTGTTTGGCCGTCTGGGCGGCAACACGCAGGAAGCCCTTCGGCGTCACGTTCACTTCGACGATATCGTCCGCTTTGAAATCCGGATTGATCTTCTGCGCTTCTTCAAGCGTGATCTGATTTGCAGGATCCGTGATCTCGTCCACGATCCTCTTGGAGGCATAAACGCTGGTCTCGCCGCTGTTGCGGTCGATCGTCACGTTCAGGCTGGCGGGGACCAGCTCATTCTTATTCACATTCTTTTTATAGGCAGCCTTGATGGCCTCCTCGATTGCCGTAAACAACGATTCCTCGCTGATATCCTTTTCTTTCGCGAGCATACGGATCGCTTCAACAACTTCAGACTTCATAACGCGTTTCTCCCTTTCCCCATTCTCTTGAACTTTCAGGCTCCGTTCCTGTTTCCTGTTTTCAGAATTCCATTTCTTCAACGCCTTCCATGTCTACCACAGGCTTTACCAGTGCCGCGGCCTTACGTGGAATCCGTTTTTCTCCTTCGGGTGTGTCGATCAGGATCTCTCCGTCTGCCAGACCGATCAGATGCCCATTCAGGATCTTCTGTCCATCGATTGCCTTGAAAAGATGGACTTCAATTTCTTCTCCGACAGCCCGTTCAAAATCGCGGTCCTTTTTCAGGGGCCGATCGATTCCGGGAGAGGATACTTCCAGGAAGTCGTAATCATAGTTTTCCAACTGGGGTTGGATCGCGCGATGATAGATCTCGCAATCGTCCAGCGTGATCCCGTCCGGCTTGTCGATGTAGATCCGGAGATACTTACCGGTGGTTTCCTTGTCCAGACAGACATCCACCAGTTCGTAAGCCAGTTTTTCCGCCAGCCGTTGGCACGCGGGTTCCACAACCGCGGTCAGTTCCGCTTTCGCCATGCTTACTCCCTCTTTTCCTTTCCCATCAGGTACGCGATGCGGTCATTTTCGGGCAAAACAAAAGAGTGGCCCAACGCGGCGCACACGAATCCGGGGAACCGGTCGGAATCTCTCCGGGCCGTTTCCATGATCGTTTGCCGTGTCCACTCTTTTATATGTTAAACCCTTCTTTCTGAAGCTCAACCTTAGCCGTAACCTTGGTTTTGACCTGCCATCATGACCCTGCAGGGGCCTGAAGCATAATACAAATCAGTGGTCCAAAAACCACACGCAAGGAGTATAACACATCTTTGCACCCGATTCAAGGATTTTCTCCATGATTTTCAATGGATTCAACAAGTTTGACTATTTTTTGTCCTTCTTGTTTTCAGCTGATTTCCCGCATCAAAAAGCCCTGCTCCGCGCGTAAGCGAAGCAGGGCTCCAGAGGGCGTCACATTTTTTCAAATACAGGGATCTCATCCAGCGGTGCCTGAACGGTAATTTTCCGTCCGCCCTGCAGGATCTCGCCATTGTTC
>JAZUFB010000292.1:0-6754 GCA_045640475.1 Clostridia bacterium | reverse complement strand
ATGGTTGACATTTGCTGTCGCGGTTATTCATATCTGTGTCAGCATTATGAAGTACCCGTTTCCGGCAGTGGCAAACGAAGTTCTTATCGTTGAGAAATGGGGTACAGTGTCGGTAATAGCACTCTGTTTCAGCTACTTTATGTATTCTGCGTTTTTCTGCAGTACCTGTTTTCGCCGAATCCGGGACTTTATCAAAGGATTGATGAAACCGGAGATGGTGTGGCTCTGCCTGTTTTTCGTGTGGTTCCTGATCTGTACAAAAAGTACGGATGCAAGATATGAATCGAATTTCTTTGCCTATAACGAAAACTTTCTGTACAATGTGTTTTTTGATTTGGTTATTCTTTTCCCGTTTATCTACTATTTCGGACGCAGAGATACGAAAATATCTGCCGTTGAGCTGCTTACCCATATTCTGATTGCAATATTGACTATATCGATGATTTGGGTCATTTGGAACATGTTTATTCCGCGGGTGATTTATCTGCCCGGTGGAGGTCAAATCGGGTTTGATATGTCGTACCGCTTGTGCATCAATTGTAATCCGAACACCACAGGTGCATATGCGGAAATTCTGTTCTTATTGTCTGTTATTATGATAATGAAAAAAAGGGGCATTGTGCGTGCTCTGTATTGTATCGCAGCTGTAGTGCATTATTTGATTTTATCGTTTTCAAATTCAAGGGCATGCGTGCTGGGTGCAGCGGCGGCATGTGCTGCAATCGGTTTCAAAGTTGTTTTTGACAGTATGCATAACGGGACGAAGGTAAAGAAACTCGCAGTATCTGCATGCACTGCAATTATTGTGGCTTTGATTTTGTTCTATTTACGGGAACTCGTGTTTATCTTTCACAATGCTGTTTCTCATTTTGCCGAAATTGCAGGCATTTCACTGGAAGATGGAAATGCCGCGCGCGATATATCAGGCGATCTGACGGGCTCAGGGCGTGTCCAAATCTGGATATGTGCGCTAAAGGCGATTTTTGCCAGTGCACGGAATTTCTTTGTCGGTGTTACGCCTGCCGGAGTGGTCAATGAATTAGTGAAATTCGGAAGTAAACCGAATTTATATACACATAATCAATTCCTTGAAGTCGCTGTAGCAATGGGTATTCCCGGATTAGTGCTCTATGTTGGCTGGCTTTATTGTATTGCACGGAAAAGCGTGCAAATCGCCGGTGACCGTATTACTCTTCCCGGATATCGCGGATACTTATTGCCAACGGTGCTTCTCATGTTGATTGTCTCAAATATGTTTGAAGCAATCCTGATATATTACGGTTTCCTGAGTGAATCTGTTTTCTTCATTGTAGCCGGGTATGTTGTTTATGCAGCCCGGCGCAAAGGTTGACCTGTATCAAGATGATAATTTATTGGCCGATATAAATACATGGTGTCTATATCATAATTGACATGAGCCCGTTGTGTCATCGCTTTTGCTGCATATGGAGGTTCTTATGAAATGGATGACTGAACAAAAAGGATATTTGAGGAAATGGATTCCTGTCATATTGATCTATTTATCGCTGTGTGTTTTCAGAATTCTTATGGCTATTTGGGCAACCGCGTATCCTGCTACAATTCCGGATGAGTTTTTATATTTCAATATGGCTCGTTCTTTCGGAACCGGAAATGGTGCGATGGTGTATGGGCAAAAAGCTAATTATTCTTTTTTTGTTTTTCCCGCCATTTTGTCTATTGTTTATAGACTATTTCCTGTGGGAGCTGATTATTACAGACTGCTTCAGGTGGAGAGCATCCTCATCATGAATCTGTCTGTGTTTCCGGCTTATGTGATTGCCAAAACAGTATGCAAAAACGAAAAAAAGGCACTTGGTATTTCTGTACTTGTATTACTGCAGCCGGATTTCATCCTCAGCGCACGGATTTTAAGTGAAAGCATTCTGTTTCCTGTGTTCTTTACTCTGATTGCATGTGCGCTTTATACGTTTCATAATCGTAAATTGGTAAATTACCTCCTGATTGGCACCCTTGGCGGTATACTCTTTGCCATTAAACCCGGTCATGCAGCTACTGCATTCATCGTGTTTATGGCGCTGATGAAGGACAATTGGAAGACCGAACGTAAGTCTGAGCTCATTCGTGTAAGTGCCGGATTAGCAAGTTTCATTGTTACCTGTTTGGTTTTTTACGTGATGAATGCTCTATGGATCAACCCCGGTACGACGGTGTTTTCTGTTTATGATAATCAAATTGTGTCGGAGCATGGATTGCAGCTTACCGCTTTTTTAAGAGGGGTTGTGCTTTCGCCTTATACATTCATACTTGCATGCGGTATCGTACTTTTTGTTTTACCGATTTGGAATTACAGAAAGCTTAATAACGATGCGCAAAAGTTGGTGTTTATCAGTATTGCTTCAACAATAGTAATCATGATTGGTACGGCTTTTTTTGTGAACCGTGTGGAATATTCTAATCCGACCATTCATATGCGCTATGTCAGTATGTTCATACCGTTATTGTTGATTGCCTGCTGTTCGGTAGAGAATATGTGCGTAAGAACGGAATCGAGGACAGCGTCCAAGCTGTTTTTGATCATCACGACTTTGTATGTTTGCGGAATAGCGCTTTTGTTTGGATATGACGGCATGATTGATCCAAATTCCACACCGATATTCAACTATGCCATTTCGTGTATACGCAGTTTAGCCAAGGTTTATCAGGATAGTATAGCAATTTCAATAACGATCATTTTGATAGTTGCTGTTCTGATGCTGGTTATAGCTCGCAAGCAAAGAGGACTTGCGTCTTTCGTTGTTTTTACTGTTTCCGTGTTGACCATCATAAACAATACTACTGCATATGTTGATATGAATCATGATATAAATCCCAATATTACTATTGACACAGAGATTGTCGATGAAGCTATTGGTGATTCCGATTATTTATATGTGTTTGCGGATGTAAACACCCGATACGATGCACTTCAGGATGTCAACAGCCGGAAGAATGACAGCAAGGTGTATGTCAATGATTTATTCAATAATATGGTGCGAAATGGCGGTGTATATGAACCGTTTATCCCCGAAATCATACGCGGCGACATTCCGGATCGATTAACAACAAGTACAGAATTAATTTTGTTGGATAATAAATCGAACAATTTGATTATATGGTCACCGTCTGTTCAGGTCATGGCGGATACTAAAACAATGAAGCTCATGAAGATCAGTTCCGGAATCCGCTGTATGGACGCAATGGCTGGCGGATTTATCGGAGATCATCTCCCGGCAGGGACACAGGGTGTATTTGTCAATTTCAAGACGGAATGTGTTTCATCGCAGATAGCTATTGATATAGAGCTCTCCAAGGAAGCGAATGTTATTATAACTATTGGTGGAAATGAGAAGGTGCAATTTACGCTGCCTGCGGGAAGAGACAGCTACACTATTTCGGGCGATAATATCAGGGTTATAACATTGAGTACCGATAATGCAGACATCACGCTTTACGGGTACGAGTTTTTATAATATTGGCCATCCGGATAAGGATTTAAGGAGTAAGGAATGAAACAAAAGAAATATGCTTCACGTATATTCATCCTATATGTGCTGTCTGTGCTGGTGCGCTTTGGTCTTGCAGTATTGACTCAACAAAATGCGTCGGTACATATTGATGAATTTTTGTATACGGGCTTAGCGAGATCTATCGGTACCGGAGATGGGCTGTTGTTCCGTGGTCAACCCGCTGATTATAACAGTATCCTGTACCCGTGTTTACTTGCGCCGATATACACGCTTTTTCCTGCGGGAAGCAATTACTTCAGGATTTTGCAGTTGTGGTCTACTATGTTGATGCAAATCAGCATCTTTCCCATTTACTCCATCGGATGTGAATTATTCGATGGAAATAAAGACAAGGCATTCCGACTTTCGATTCTGTTTGCGCTTCTGCCTGAGTTCTGCTTTGGCGGAGTACTTATGAGCGAAAGCATTGTGTATCCGTTGGCGTTCACCTCTGCGTATTTGGGATTGAGGCAGATAAAGTACGGCGGATGGATCAATATGGTACTATTTGGTATTTGTGCCGCGCTTTTGTATGCTGCGAAACCTGGTCAGGTTATTCTGCCCATAGTGATGATTGTGGGATGCTCAGCAATTTATCTGCGAAAAAAACAGTATAAATATGCCTTTGGTGGCCTTGCCGGACTCGCAGTTGCGCTTATTGTATCTGTTGTCTTCAGTGTGATGTCTGCCGGAGGTGTGCTGGATTTAGCCATATATAAGGAACAGGTATCTATACAGTCCAAACATATTGACCGGTTCATTCGGGGGCTTTTGCTCAATAATATATACCTGATCATTCTCTGCATCGGTGGATTTTTTATGATACCTTTGAAGTACTTCCGGTCGTACAGTCCGGAAAAAAGGTATTATATTGCATTGGTATATATCGCTTTTGAACTGACAGCAATTGGTACTGCCTGGGTAGTTAATATGTATGAGTATGCGTCTGACATCATCCATACACGCTACTTTGCCATGTATATGCCGCTTTTGGTTCAACTGAGTATGTGTATTCCTAAATCTAATGTAGCCGGCAGGAAGAAAAAGCATATAATAGTACCTTTTGCTTTATGTGCAGTGATGATAATATGCGGAGGGGTTTACGGATTGCCCAAAGGCAGCAGTGTTCATACTCCAATAATTACGGCCATGTCTGCGGCAGTTCTTTACCTGTTGGATGGTTCGCGCATTATCATGATTGGCATCTTGATTGCCATAACATTGGTAATTTGCCGGATATGCTTATATGGTGTGAAGTATCAAAAAACGGCCATTGCGATTCTTGCCTTTATCATGATACTCAATAACACGATCGTTTATGGAGATATGTATCAGAGTCCCAGAAACAGCGAGGCAATCAGACAGGAAGGCACGGAAGTGCTGGAAGCTTTGAATGGTGATGAGTATCTGTATGTCAGTCCCGACTTTGCCAATGTGACTTATAGTACATTGGCCGTGAATTCATATCAGAATTCGGCGTATGTTACAATGGACAGCTTCTTTAACGCACTATATAAGGGAAATGGAGTGTATAAACCGTATATCCCCGATCAAGCGATACGTGGTACAACTCGTAATTCACTGACATTGGATACGGATGTCATTATCCTTGACGCGAATGCGAATAAATGTATTCATGTAAATGAAGATAACTGCGAACACATTGCGGGAAATAGGGGACAATTTGCTTATCATATTACAAAAGGAGAGCGTTTTGCCGACAGTATTCTCGGAAATCTCAAGGGAGATATTCTGGAAGTGAACAGACCCGGTATACTGATCGTCTACACGGAACAGTTGTTGAATACGTCTGCCCGAATCAGATTTGATGTGACCTCACAGCAAGATACAGAACTCAGCTTGATTTCTTCTGTATCGAGTGACAGTATGCTGATTAAAAAGGGAAATCAGCAGGTTGAGTTTGAAGTGAGCTCAGTCCAGCAGGTGTATAACCTTTTCTCGTATCAATGTGATGTGACGATAAACGGTTTCGAGATAGTGCCGGAGTACGCAGAGAAAAAGTAATCACGGAAAAATGTGCCTTGTTCAGCGGCACATTATGAAATAACTGTCAGAATGGACTACGCAAAAAAGATTGACACTTATGTCTCTGCGGTCATAAGTGTCAATCACTCAACGTAGTCTATTATATTCAGGATAAGCAACACTATTCGTGATCCGTCGTATATGAGAGGATATACGCATTGGCGCCTACTGCCTTGACAGGTATTGTTTTCGTGTATGCGGTTTTGATGGTATATGTCTGAACCTTGCGGCTCAATTGAATCGTGGAATCACCTACCGTCAGCTCGCCGTCTCCGTAGGCACGGATTCTGAGCGTGATGTACCCGTCTATGTTCCTGCTTTCATCAAACACAAGAATGGATCCCGTGCTGCCGGAGGAGAGGCGATTGTCATCCATGCCATACATCATGGTGTCGACCCATCGCGTACCATCCTCGAACTGCACAATGGAAAACTGTCCGTTTGCAGTTGTGTACAGGTTTGCTGTATCGCTTATTTCCATGTGCTCCGCAATCGTTTTTCCAAGAACGAAAGTGGTGGTATCAACCGTTTCGTGGCTTCCGATATTGGGCGCCTGATCCAAAGGAACAAATGGATGATAGATACCGCCCGTTTCGCTCATGGAAACATACATTTGGTCTATGGTGACAAGCTGGAGCGGCTTTGTCAACCGGCTTTCCAGCCAGTATGAGTAGATATCATCATAATACCGCTGTGTGATGCATAAGGCGGATTCGGTGGAATCCAGTATCTGATTTACTTCCTTTGCATCCTCGATAACGGAGAGACTGAGTTTTTTATCATTATCCAGATAGATATCCGATTGTTTATACGCGGCCACGTTGTTGAACAGGAAAAACACGGTCATGTAAATGGCGGTGCATTTGATGATACTATTGGATAAACCACCTTTGCGCGCGCGTAGTATCACATACAGAACATAAATCACGGTGACACAGGTGAGAATCCAGCCGACTGTTTGCCCGTTAAAATGAGCCGTTGTGAAAAAAGCGGCAAGAGACATGCTGTCGATCGATCCGGAAAATCCACGCACAAGACCGATGCGGACTCCCGGGAAAATCATCATGATCGCGAAAATGATGAGCGCAATGCGAAGGAGACGGTTTGACTTCAGTGCCGTCAGATCCGCGGCCGCCGCAAACGTGATGAACACCGGCACAAACATGGAGCAGTAACGCAGG
>JAZUFB010000291.1:0-15880 GCA_045640475.1 Clostridia bacterium | reverse complement strand
ATCTGGAATGGCTTTTTCATGGTATCTTTCCGTGAAACGCACCGGTAAACGGGCGTTTGTCCTTTCGATCCGTATACTGGTTGATCAATCATATTATTGTACCATAGGCGCCCCTGTTCGTCCAACGTTTCTGTGCATCTTTGCCTTTTTCAGGCGTGACCGATCTAATGGGGCTGGATCGCTCCACGGGATTGATAAAAAATTGGGAACAAAAGCGGAACTTTTCCTTTGGAAGGTCGTCTGATATGATGATGCACGGATGGTCGAACACTTTCCTTGTCCACCCGTGCATATATGATCTGTTATCTTGTATACAGAAAGGTGGTATCCCAATATGAAACGGTTTCTTTGTTTGGTTCTGACGGCGTTCCTGTTGCTTTCCTCCGTTGGCGCGCTTGCTGAAAACTGGACCTGCCCGGCCTGCGGATGCGATTGCACCAGCAATTTCTGCCCGGACTGCGGTACGCCCCGGCCCGAGACGGAGACGCCTGCGGAAATTGACCAGATTATGGCCTCCATTGCCCCTCTCCATGACGGTGGCGACTACGCCGTGATGAAGGAATATACCTGGGAATCTTATTCCATCAACTACTGCGGCATCGTGCTGAAGAATATGACCGACAAGACAGTTGAATATACGGTCGAATTCTCTTTTCGGGACGCCGATGATCAGGAGCTCGAAAAGGGCTGGGGAGAAGCGTACGCTTGCGATCCCGGGAGCGAGGTGCTGGTGTCGGCCCCCTCGTTCAGTCCGTTTGATCATGTGGTTTACAGGGTTGGATGCCTGGAAACCGAACGGTATCACGATGTCCGTTCTTTCGTGACCGTGACCGCGGAAAAACACGGGGATGAGGTCTTTGTGATCGGGCAGAATCGTGGGAATGTTGATGCCCAGTTTGTGCAGTATCATTTGTTTTTTAAGGATAAAGACGGGAACTGTGTGGGATACGACTATGGCTATCTTTCGGATCTCGAGGGCTTCCTGAGACCGGGCCAGACTGTGGTTCAAAGTTCAAAATCCAGCGCGCTTTTCAATTCTGTTGAGGTCTATTTTGATGGCCGTACGGAGGCGGATGTTGTCTGTACCGCGGAAGTCGATCCGGCCGCCTTGCTCAATACAGATGGCGAAGGTTTTGAAGTGACGAACATTTATACCCAGAAAACGGATTGGGATAATCAGATTGCCTATGTGATCAAAAACACCTCGGAGGAGGCTGCCGGTTACGAGATCAGCCTGATCTTCCGTGATGCTGAAGGTCAGATCGTGGATATCAAAAAGGATGAGATCAGAGCTCTGGCCCCCGGATATGAAGGAGTAGTGAGCTTTTTTCCGGACGCGTACGATCACGTGGACTATTGCATCTATCCTGTGACACCTGATGCCTTTACAGGAAGGCCTACAGACGCGATCCAAAGCTGTGTCGGGGTCAGCGTGGAACGCTCCGATGAAGATGAGAAAATGACTGTCAGTGTTGTTAATAACAGTGATGGGGTCATCCATGTGAACGGTTATTACTATATTCTGTTTGACGGTGCCGGTCAGCCTGTCGTGATCAGCTACGGACTTCTTACCGGCGAAGACGGGGTCCGCCATGAAATGCAGCCCGGCGAAACATTCACCGATGAGAATCTGGTCTTTATGCCGTATGAATCTGCTTCTATCTATGTCGATGGCTACATGGAAAAGCCGGTGGAGAAGAAGGAATTGGATTTCGGAAGCTTTGATGAAATACTTGAAAGTATGATGAATGAACTCATGAACGAATGATGTTCCAACAAAAAAGATGAGGAGACCGGTCGGTCTCCTCATTGTTTTTATATCATTTACTTCGGATCAAACAAAGTGCAGCCCATCGCGCGGAAGTCTTCGATCTTCTTCCGCAGGTCGTCTTCTGTCACGCCATAGTGACGGGCGAGGCAGGGAACGCACCAGAAACGTTGCGTGCCGCGGTTGACCAGTTTTTTGCTGAGGGCGATCTCGTCCCGCGTGACATCGCGCCCGCAGGCGTCACATTTTTCACTCATGGATCTTCTTCAGCTTGCACAGGTAGAGCTTCATGTCGTGTCCGGGCACCAGGGGATTGAAGTAGTCAAACTTCAGACCCAGATCTTCGCCTGTGAATACATCCCGGACTTCCAGACCGTAGCCGCTGTTGTAGGGCAGGCCGATGTCCGCGAATTCCATATGCATATTGGCTTTGAAATCCGACAGGTTGATATACGCCAGCGCGAACTCATCGTCGGAGAGGTGGCGGATAAAGGTGTAACCGGCCTTCGGGACATCGATCCAGGTCGGTTCCCCGTCCTTGGGCTCCAGATTGGGGCCAACGATCCGGCCGTTTTCGACCAGATAGGGAGCGCGGCATTCCTCGTCCTGATCGATACGGAGCAGGTCCTTGTTCTGCATCAGGGCTTCATACTCGGGGGACAGATTGCGCAGATCCGCACCCATCATCAGGGGTACGCCCGCCAGGCACCACAGGCCGAACTGGAGCCGGTATTCCTCATAGGTGCATACCTTGCCCACGCCGACATTGCCCTTGCCGCACATACCCACGGTGAGCATATCCATGTCGTTGAAGCAGGCGCTCTTGCTCATGCACAGGTTGTCGACCTGGCTGCGGAAGATGTCCGTGAAGGACACGAAGTTGTCAAAGATATCGCCGGTGGAGCGGTACATATGCGCCCCCACGCTGTCCATCCACTTCCAGGGCTCCAGCGAACCCCAGTTGCAGGCGGAGAAGAGGATGTCCCGTCCGGTGCTCTTCAGGGCCATGGACATGGTCTGATAGCGCGCACGGCAGTTGCCGGTCGTGGGGAAGTAGCAGAAGTCATACTTCAGGAAGTCCACACCCCAGTCCGCGAAGGTCTTCGCGTCGGTAAACTCGTGATCATAGCTGGCGGGATAGCCCGCGCAGGTCAGCGTGCCGCTGCAGGAGTACATGCCGAATTTGAGTCCCTTGGAGTGGACATAGTCCGCCACGGCTTTCATGCCATGGGGGAACTTTTCGGGATCCGGAACGATCAGACCGTTCTCGTCCCGCTCCCGCAGGGCCCAGCAGTCGTCAATGACCAGATATTCATAGCCCGCGGCCAGATAGCCGTGGTCGACCATGAAATCCGCCATTTCGTGGATCAGGTCCTCGTTGATATTGGGACCAAAGGTGTTCCAGCTATTCCAACCCATGGGTGGTCTTTGCGCTAACATCTATTTTTGTCCTCCTTTTGATTACTGAATGTATCTTATCCGCACGGTCATGCCGTGTCAAGGCAAGAATTCAGATACGGATCTAAAAAATCATTCTACGCGAATAGCTTCGGCAATCTGTCCGTCTGCGTCCAGAGTGACCTCAAATTCCAGTGCGATCCCGGTCTCGACTCCTTCCGGCGCTTCGTCCAGCGTGAAACGGACATGGGCTACTGTGCCGAGGGGGGCTTCCGTGGGCAGGAAGAAGAAACCGGTGGCGGTCACCAGCGGGTCTTCCTCATGATCGCGCATGTCGATCTCGTAGGAATCCACAAGCTCCAATACGCCGCTGTTATCCGGGATCAGGGTCCAGACATAGCCGGTGTATTCCCCGCCGGGCAGTTGGATCAGCAGAGTCTGGCCGTTGCTGTACTCATATCCTTCGCTGATATCGACATAATACTCAGGCGTCCAGAGGGAATGTCCCATCCTGTACATATTCCCGCCAACCTCGGAGGCGAACATCATGCCATGGACCTCTGTGCCCTCACCGCCGGAAAGATCGGCCGCGATCTGGAACAGCTGGGCTTCCTTTTTGGCTTCTTCCGTCAGCACATATACTGTCTCGGTCACCCCGTCCACCGTCACGCTTTCCGCGGCGGGAACCAGCGCGTAGTTACCGCTGAAGCAACCGATTTCCGGCTCCGTTCCTTCCGGCAGACGGACGGTCAGCCGGTCGGCTTCCAGCGTAAATACATCATTCTCGGCGGCAAGCGCGGCGCTCAGGCCCAGCATGACGCAGAGGGCCAGCAGGACAGATACGGTTTTCTTCAGGGTCAGTTTTTTCATGGTCGTTCCTCCTTGATTGTTGAAAAGGGATGCCGCGGGTTTACACGCCCGCGAGGGACAGGACTTCCGCCAGATCGCGGATCTCGTATTCAGGTCGGATATCCTTCCGGCCTTTTTTCGCGTCCGGGTTATACCAGCAGGTGTGGATGCCGGCGCGGAGTCCGCCGAGGATATCGCTCGTCAGCGAATCACCGACAATGAGGATCCGGTCTTTCGGGATATTGCCGAGAGTTTGGAAAACGATGTCAAAAAAGCGGGGATCCGGTTTTTCCGCGCCGACGGCTTCAGAAATGAACAGGCGGTCGAACAGGATACCGAGCGGGGTCTCGTTCATTTTCCGCTCCTGAACGGACTTTGTGCCGTTGGTCACGGAGCACTGGATCACTTTCCCCTTCAGGGCTTCCAGTGTCTCGATCGCGTGGGGGAAAAAGCGGATCGTGTCCGGCAGGCGTTTTTCATACTCCGCGTTGAAGGCTTCGGCCTGGTCCACCGGCAGGCCGACTTCCGCGAAAAAACGGCGAAAACGCTCCGTCAGGATTTGGGCTTTTGTTCTTTCCCCGCGCTCCAGCATCTCCCACAGGCTGATGTTGATGGCGGAATAGCGCAGATGCATTTCCTCCGTGCATTTTCCGAAGCCGAAAAGTTCAAAACAGTTGAAAAGGGAATCCCGCTGGGAAGCAATAAAGTCCAGCAGGGTCCCGTCCACATCCCAAAGGATCACTTCAAACACGGTGCAGTCCGCCTTTCTGATTTTACGCCGGGGTCCAGACCAGTATACGGATTTATCCGGATGTCGGCAAGCCTGTTGTTGAAAACAGGCATCTTGCAGATATAGCCCGACATAAAAAGAGCAGGCTTTCGCCTGCCCGATATTCTGTTGTGTTTACCTTGTGTTCGCGGAAACGGATTCTATATTATTTGAGTACGGTTTCCCCGCTGACGATGCGGCGGTAGTCTTCCAGATTTCGCCTCAGCAGCTGCGGGGTATCCAGCCCGTAGGGGCAGCGGCTTTCGCACAGGCCGCAGCCCACGCAGTCATCGATGCGTTCCATTTCCTTTTGCCAGTATTCCGAGAGGAAACGGGCGGAGGGACTGCGGCGGATCATGGGGGACATGCGGGCACAGTCGTGGATGATGATGCCCGCGGTGCAGGGTTCGCAATATCCGCAGCCGCGGCAGAAATCGGTCGCCAGTTCCTTTCGGTCGGCGGCGATCACGGCGTCGGTCTCCGGGGTGTCCGCGGGTTCCTCTGTAAAGAAGCGCAGCCATTCGTCCAGCTCAGATTCCCGCTGGATGCCCCAGATCGGCAGCACAGGATAGTGGGACATAAAGGCCATGCAAGCGCGGCTGTCCGTCAGGATGCCGCCGCACAGGCCCTTCATGGCGATAAAGCCCATCCCCGCGGCTTCACATTTCCGGACCAGGGCGATCTCCCGCTCCGAGGCCAGATAACTGAAGGGGAATTGGAGGGTCTCATACAGACCGCTTTCAACGGCTTCCTCGGCGACGCCGATCTTGTGGGTGGTGATGCCGATGTGTCGGATCTTGCCCTCGGCTTTGGCCTTGATCATTTCTTCATACATGCCGGTCCCGTCCCCGGGGCGGAAACAGGTCGCGGCGCAGTGAAACTGGTAGATATCCACATGGTCTGTGCCCAACAGACGCAGGGATTCCTCCAGATCCTGACGGAAAGTGGCCGGATCCGTGGCCTGGGTCTTGGTCGCCAGATAGTAGGTATCCCGGTCGAAATCCCGGAAGGCCAGCCCCAGTTTATATTCGCTGTCGGAATAGGCCCGCGCGGTATCAAAAAAAGTCATGCCGCCATGATAGGCCTTGCGCAGCAAGTTGATCGCTGTTTCGGTATCGGCACGTTGTACGGGCAGGGCGCCAAAGGCGTTGGCTGGCACGGTGATGCCGGTGCTTCCAAGAGTAATGGTCCGCATAGTGTTGCCTCCTTATCCGGTCTGGGAAAAATGAAATCTTCTTCAGGGTATTATTCTGCGTGCACGACCGCAATCCTTTACACGGCGCATGCGTGCTCCGCGATATTTATGACTGCGCCAACCGTGCTTTCATCCGGAGGATCCGGTCAAAAGACGCGCGGGCTTCATCCAGCGACAGGGTCCCGTCCAGACAGGATCTTTCCATCAGCGCGGCGGAATCCGCCTGCCGCTTTGGTGTATGGCAGACCAGCGCGATATCGATGCCCGCCTGCATGCCCTTCAGTACCGAAACCGGCGTACCGTAAAGTCCCTGGACTGCTTCCATTTCCATGCAGTCGGAGATGATCACGCCTCTGAAGTTCATTTCCTCGCGCAGGAGACCGGTGATCACGCGCCGGGAAACGGTGGACGGGACCCGGTCCGGCTCCAGCGCGGGAAAGACCACGTGGGCGGACATGATGGCTTCGATCCCTTCTCCGATGGCGCGGCGGAAGGGGATCAACTCCATTTTTTCGGTCTCTTCGCGGGTCTTGTTTACCACCGGGAAGGCAATGTGGGAATCCGTATCGGTGTCCCCGTGGCCGGGGAAATGCTTTCCGCAGCACAGGATCCCCTGACTTTGCAGTCCCTTCATATAGGCGGTACTGAACTCGCAAACGGTTTGCGGATCGGTCCCGAAACTTCGCACCCCGATGATGGGATTCCGGGGATTGCTGTTGACATCCAACACTGGGGCCAGATTCATATCAATGCCGAAATCCTTCAGCTCCGCGCCGATCGCCGCACCGACTTCAAAAGCCTTCTGCGGGTCACCGGTCGCGCCGATGTCCATAGCGTCCGGCGTCCTGATTCCGATATGATCCAGCCGGGAAAGCTGACCGCATTCCTCATCGATGGCGATCATGGCGGGGATCCCGGTCTCCCGCAGGATCAGATCCTTCAGCTCCCGCGTAAGATGACGGATCTGCTCTTTTGAGATCACATTCCGCCGGAAGAGGATCACATTTCCTATTCCGTAAGTTTTGACCAACTCCCGGAATTCCGGCGTGATCTCCGGTCCGTCAAATCCGATACACAGCTTTTGACCAATGATCTTTCTGATCTCGTCCATATCATGTTCTCTTCTTTCGGTTATCAAAAAAGTTGCTCACAGAAGATCGAACGCGGGATCCAACCGGTCCCGGTTGGCCTGCAGGAAGAACTCGCCCTGCATCCCAACGGGCAGCGGTTCTCCGCGCAGGGCCGCGTCGCAATAATCCAGAATCATCCTCAGGTCTTCAGGCAGGATCGCATGGCCATCCAGATGGACGATCATACGGGTGTGGCTCTCCTGCCCCAACAGCTTCCATACGCGCCGGGAAACCTGCCAGGCCAGACACTGCCCTTCCGTGTTGTTCCAGCCCTCGGAGACGATCCCCGTGACCACGATCAGGTGGCGATCCTTGCCTGCCGCCAGCGCGCAGAGCATATATTGCTCCACCGGGATCGCGAAAGCGTCCGGAAGCACGCGGAAATTTTCGCAGAACCAGTAACCTTCTCCACCCTGCAAATTGCTGAGCGGTTCGTTGATCGATTCATTGACCCACGCGTCAGGACCACCGAGGCTTGTCAGATCATATTCTTTGCCGTGGTTGTCCGTCCGGAAGACGGCGACCCCGCCGGCGCCCGAGCAGGAAGGCACTGTGACGCGGATCCTCGGGTCATACGCGCCCGCGACCGCGGCGCTCTTGCCGTAGCGGGAGACCCCGGCTACGATACAGGCCTGCGGGTCGATCCCCAACGACTTCCCTGCCCCGTTTTCCAGCGCGTCGATGATCTTTGATACGCCCCATGCCCACGCAGCCAGAACACCGGGGAAGCTTCCGTCTGTCTTGTCAAAGGGATACAACGTATAGAATGCGCCGGCATGACTGTCGTTGTCCGCGGCGACTTGTGTCGGGAAATAGGTGATCCCTGCGTACTCGCGCACTGCCGCGGCAACACAGTTTGGGGACACAAATTCCGTTTGTCCCCATGCGAAGCCATACTCAAGATAGCAGGGCCATGCTCCGTTTGGTTTATTCTCCGGCAGGCTGACCAGCACGGTGAAAGAGGCTTCCCTTTCCCCTGCTTTGACGGTGACTGTCAATTTCTGTGCCGGAAGCGAAGCATGCGGTTCCAACGCCCATTGTACACTTTCCCGCTTCGGGTCAGGAAGGCGCCCGTAGACTTTCTCCCGGTACAATTCCAGGATCTCTTCCCGTCGCGCATTCCAGTCTGCGGCTGTCTGTACCGGCTTTCCGTCCGCGAAAGTCATGAGAGACGGCCAGAAAGCCTGGGATGTTTCATTTGCGTGTTCCATATCAACACCTCCATATGAGGAATCCATTCTTTATGATAGTGGCCTGGATCATCTTGACTTATTTTATCATACGGCCTCCCCTTTGCAAAGGACTGACCGGATAACTGCAATGCCTATTGTCCGGTTGGCCTGATTTGATGTATGATACATACAGATCCGTGAAGTGACCCGCAAAAGAAAAAATGCGTGAATGAATACGACGGAAGAGGAATAGCAGATGACTGAGAATATGCTCCGTTATTACCGGACGGTGGGACTGATCCAGACTGCCATTACAAAAGAGGGCACGCTGGATCAGGCTTTGAATGACGGAATCGGTATCCTCCTGAAGGAACGCGGCTCGGGCTATGTGCTGGTATGGATCCGGGATGACCGGGATGAAAGCATCCTGCATCCGTATTACTGGGTCTGCCCTGTTGATTTTACCGGCAAGACCCGCCGCGCGGGGACGGGAACCGTCGGCCGCGTATTTGAGCGCCAGACAAGCGAACATTTTTTCGATTATCAAAAGGACGATCCGGAGACCGATCGGGATTTCACAGGGATCGGGATCGGATCCATGATCTGTTTGCCCTTGTCCGATCAGCAGGAACAGTTGGGTTGCATTCAGTTTATCAGCCCGTCGGACAAACCGCACTTTACGGAAGAAGACAGTGATATTTTTGAGATCTTCGCGATGCTCCTCGCGATACGGGTCAGGGACAGTCTGCAGTTGACCGCGGATTATGAGGACCGCAGGGTATTACTGGACATCCGGGATCTGGCCAAGGAATACAAGAATGGAGATTCGGTCAGCAGAGTGCTGAAAGGCGTTAATCTCAGGATCTATGAAGGGGAATTTGTCACCCTGCTGGGAGAATCGGGCTGCGGAAAATCGACCCTGCTGAACATCATTGGCGGGCTGGACCGGGCGACGGAAGGCTCGTTCGCGTTCATGGGCAGAGACATGACCCACGCGACGGAAGATGAACTGACGCTTTATCGCAGGAACAACATCGGTTTTGTTTTTCAGAATTACAATCTGATGCCCAATCTGAACGCCAAACAGAATATCGACCTGATCGCCGAACTCGCGGAGGATCCGATGGATTCCCTGGAGGCACTGCGAAGGGTGAACATGGAAGAAAGACGTGACTACTATCCGTCTCAGCTTTCCGGCGGACAGCAGCAGCGGATCTCCATTGCCCGCGCACTGGTCAAAAAACCGAAGATCATCATGGCGGACGAGCCTACGGCTGCCCTGGATTACGAGACCGGCATCCTGATCCTGGAGACGCTTCAGGAGGTCGCCAAAGGTGGGACGACCCTGATCATGATCACGCATAACGAAGAGATCACACGGATGTCCGACCGGGTCATCCGGTTCCGCAACGGAAAAGTATACGAGGTAAAGGTGAATAAACACCCTGTGGATGCAAGGGAGTTGGTCTGGTGACATGAAAAAGACAGGGTGGAAGGATCTGATCAGCAATATCGGAAGGACCCGGGTGTCCTTTTTGTCGGTCATGATCTTTGTGATGCTGGCCACAGCGATCTTCCTCGGGATCGACTGGTCGGCAAAGGGCTTTAAGGATACGGTCGGAGCGACGATGGAAGCCGGACAGATGCATGACGCGGAGATCACCCATCCCTATGGGCTGACCGACGCGTTCCTGGATGAGATCCGCGCCGAAGACGGCGTCAGTACGGTTGCCGGCCGCTATTTCACGGAAAGGATCCTCAAACAGGATCGGATGTCTTTCCGGGTAAGGATCGAATCTTTGAACGGTGAGATCGATCTCCCGTCAAGCTGTGAGGGCAGACTGCCGGAAGCAGAAGACGAGATTGCGGTGGAAAAATCCTGGGCTGATACGAACGGCATCCGCCCCGGTGAAGAGATCCGCTTTGAACGGGGAGATACGGATGACCTGCAAACGGAGACCTTCAAGGTCACCGGCCTGGTTTATTCCCCACTCTATCTGAGCCAGTACCGCGATACATACGGAGTTTCCGTGAATACCGGCACGCCGTATGACGCGATCATGTTTGTGCCGGACGGGACATTCGTGAAAGATGAGTTTCCGGGCTATCCTTCCGCGGTCATCCGGTTTGATTCGCTGAGGGCTTATCCGACTTTTTCGGAGGATTACAAAACGGAATCCGGCCAAAGGACCAAGCGGCTTGAGGAACGCTTGGCCGCTTATTCCGAACAAAGAAACCGGGAGCTCCAGCAGATGTATCCCTTTGCGCATCTGGAATCCTATGACGGGTCCGTCCTCGGGAGGGACAATAATGCCGGCGTTACGGCTTCATTGGTCCCCGGTGCCATCATGACCAAGATCAAATATACCCTGTCGGTGCTTTTTGTACTGATTGGGATCTTTGTCTGCTATTCGGCGATATCCAGGATCGTATATGAACAGTCCGTGCTGATCGGGACCAAAAAAGCTTTGGGATTCCGGAAAAGAGAGGTGCGGCTGTTCTACATCGCCTATGTTTTCGCGGCAGTGCTTGTGGGAAGCATTCTGGGAAACTTTGTCGCCAGATTCCTGATCGAGCCTGTGATCCTGAAGATCCTGGCGGATAATATCAATATAACCAGCACGGTGTTCCGTTATGATGCCGGAGAGGCACTGGTTTTCTTTGCTTTTGAGATGATTGTGACCCTGCTGTTTGCTTTTCTGGCCTGCAATCGGACCCTGAACCGCGGGACATCCGCGCTTCTGGCCGGAGACGAGGAAACGCGCGCCAAACGGCATGCCATTGAAAAAAGTGTTTTGTGGCAGAAGCTTTCCTTGCTGGGCAAGACCATTGTCAATAACTGCCTGAACGATAAACGCCGGGTATTCGCAACCCTGGTTGGGATCATCGGGTGCTGCTCGCTGATCGCGTGTTCGCTGACCATGTTCGCCAATCTCAACGCTTCGCGGAAATGTCAGGAAGAGGAGATCTGCACTTATGATACGATGATCTGCCTCGACACGGGCAGAAAAAAAGCGGCGCAGAACGTGGGAAAGGTGCTGGAAGAAAACGGGATCCCTTATGCCAATACGTACTTTACCACAGTCTATCTCCGGACAGATGACGGCTATACATCGGCAGCGCTGTTTTCCTTTGAGGATGACGCGTTCCGCGAATTCTTTCACGTAATGACTGACGGGCTGGAAACCCTGCCGACCGGCGGGCTCTGGGTCTGCAAGGCATACGCGGATGATCAGAAACTGTCGGCAGGCGTGCCTTTTGAACTGATCGACGGGACGGGGAATACAGTCCGGGCGGAAACGGGAGGCGTTTTTGACTTCTATCTGAGTCGGGCTTATCTGCTGGCGGACAGGGAAACTTACGGGAATCTTTTCGGTCAGGCGTATACGACCAACACGATCATCCTGAATCGTGGCGCGCGTTCCGCGGAGGAGATCCATACCCTGCTGGAGGGAACGAAAGGCTTTCTTTCCGTGACGGACTGCAAAGAAGAGGCCGATCAGCTTTTTGACGCGCTGAACGGGTCGATGATGATGGTCGTGGCCACATTCTTCGTGCTTTCGGTGGCACTCGCGTTTATGGTCCTGTTGAATCTGCTGTTTATGTTTGTATCCGAAAAGAAAAAAGAGCTGATCGTCATGATGATCAACGGTTTCAGCCGGAAAGAAGCCCGGAGATATATCACCTGCGATACGGCTTTTCTGACAGTGATCGGGATCGTGCTTGGCACCGTGCTGGGGGTTACAGTGGGATTCCTGACGCTGAAGCTGCTGTCATCGGAGTGCGTCACGATCATGCGGAAGGTCAGCCTCCCGGCGTGCCTTGCGTGCGCGGCATTTACCGCCCTTTTGTCCGGGATCTCCTGCGGGATCGCGATGAGACGGGTAAGGGGTTTCAAACTGAGCGATATCAATACATTGTAAGCCGGGGGAAAGCTTTGGTTTACGGAAAACAGACCGGAAAATGATCATACAGTGAACCGCAGTCCGCGTGGTTGCGGTTTTTTTGATGCTGCAGGGAGGATCCGTTTCGGATACGGGTACCGTTCGAACAAAACGAATTTTGTGTAACTAAAATGGCCCTTTTCCTTGATATTTCAATTGTTTTAAGGCTTGATTTCTGATATAATGATATAGAATGGTATCCTTATATATGCAAATTGAGGTGGCAACGGATGGAATCCCGGAAAAAAACGAGCTTCAGTACCATCCTGAAACGAATATTGGCGGGCTTCCTGGCTGTGATCATTGGGATCTCAACGATCCTGTATGCAGAGACTTCGGTACGGTATCCCGGCGGATGGAGTGATCGGGCACAACTGCTGGCCGGGGCACAGCTGCTGCAAAGTGACGAATATATGTCGATGAGCCGCGCGGGACGTATGACCAGCTATATGAAATACTTCCTGACGCTTGCCAAAGATTATGAGGATTACGAACTGGGGGCTTCCATCGCGATCTCCCGCGGGAATTATACAGACGCGGTTGCCTGCCTGGAAAAGGCCCTGGAGAAATGCCAGGAAGAAAACCGGGCGCCTGAACCGCTGTATTACCGGATCTCTTACCTTTATGTCCTGACAGGGGAAGACGATAAAGCGCTGGAATGGCTGAACAAAGGACTGGAAAGCCGTCCCGGAGCGGAGAGCTATCTGCTGCGGGCACAGCTGCTGGCCAACCGGGGCGAATATGAAGACGCGATGGCGGATGTACGGCGCTTTGAAGCCAGAAACGGAAAGACACCGGAATATGCGGCCTATCCGGCTGGGATCTATGAAAAGGCCGGACAGTATGAGACCGCGGAAGCGTATTACGATCTGGCATTGACGGCTGAAACGCCTGACCCGGGCTATTATCTGAACCGGGCCCACTGCCGGATGGAAATGGGCAATATGAAAGGCGCCGAGGAGGATTGCGATGCCTATTTGGCCGCGGGCGGAACTGACCGGAAGACCGCGGAGGAGCTGCTGGGCATCGGGTATATGCGTTTGGGAGACAACGCCGCCGCGGCCGGGCATTTCGCCAATGTTGCCGCGGAGAATGATGACGCCGGGGAATCGGACCTGTATTGCGCGGCGATGACCGCTTTTGTTTCGGAGGATTACGCCGCGGCTGCCGAATACGGCGAAAAAGCCATCCGGAAGGGCGTGGGCGGACTGAGTAACGCGCAACTCGGGCTGGACAGCAGCGGAACGCTGGAGATCCATGCGGACGCCGGCGAAATGACCGATCTTTACCGGATCACCGCGGTATCGGAAACGCATACGGGTGAATATGAGCAGGCGGAGAAGAACTTCACCCTGTGTTTGAAAGAGATGGAATCCGGAAGCGCGGAAGAAGGGAACCTGCTGTATCTGAGAGCGGTATGTGAAATGGCGCTCGGGAAGTTCAGCCAGGCGATCAGGGATCTGGATCAGGCGATCGCGGACGGAACAGAACGTTACGGATGCCTGTACAGCAAAGGCGTATGCCTGTATTCGACAGGAGACCTGGCCGGGGCGGAGGAATGCCTCAGGGAAGTCGCGTTTGGCGGCAGTGACGAAGCACTGATCAGAAATGCAAAAACATTGCTGACAGAGATACAAAGGATCAATGACAAAGGAGAACAACAAAAATGATGAAAACGATGAAAAAAGCAGTGGCGTTTATCCTTACTGTGACCCTGATGCTGACCGGGATCAGCGCTTTCGCGGAATTGAACACAGAGGATCTGCGGTTGCTTGATACCTATTACACGCTTGCCACAAACTATATCAGCATGGCGGATTACGATAAGGCAGCCGAATATGTGGATAAATGCTTTGAATACTGTAACGAGAACACCGGTAAGGATCTGATGGCGGACCTGTATCTCAAACGCGGCTGTATCGAGACGCTCCACGGAGACACCGAAGCGGCGCTGGCCGATCTGGACAAGGCCCTCGAAAACAATGCCGAACTGGCGGATGCGTATCTGATCAAAACCGAGATCTATACAGACAGTTTGGATTTCGCGCAGGCCACGGAAAATCTGCAGAAGTATATCGATCTCACGGGAGACAATGACCTTTATGCGACCCTGTCTGAGCTTTATGAGCTCAACGGGGAAGCGGACAAGGCCGCGGACAGTTACACTAAATATATCAAATCGCGCGACATCACGGAAAACGAAGCGGTTTATACCGAAGCCGTGTACAAGATGCAGATCGGTCTCAACGATGAAGCACTCGCGGCTTTTGAAACGTTGAAAGAAGACGAGACCTATGGCGAAGCTGCGCAGTACAACATCGCTGTCTGCCTGATGAACAAGGGCGAAAATGAAGCCGCGGCGGAGATCTTCATCGCCGGGATCCAGGACAATGGCTGGGCTGACAAATACGAAGGCACCTATTACAATGTGGGCCTGTGCTACATGTTGAACGGCGATTATGAAAAGGCGGAAGAAAACTTTACTGCATCCGTGGAAAAGAACGAGTATCCGGATGAATCCAATCAGAATATCGGCATTTGCAAAATGAGCCGTGAAGACTATGAAGGCGCGATCGAAGCGTTTATGAAACTGGAAAAAGAAGATATCGCGCTGGATCCCGCGGTCGCGTTCTACCGCGCGTGCTGCTATGTGTCTGTCGGCAACAATGAAGCTGCCCTGAAGGATTTCACCTATTGTATCGACAACGGCTACGAACTCGCACAAAGCTACTATCAGCGCTCCGCGATCTACGGAGCCATGGGAGAGATCGAACTGCAGACCGCGGATCTCGAAGCTTCTCTCGCGAACTGATCCCGGGAGCCGTTTTGCACGGCATGCTCTTTTCGGATATCATCAACTTCTTCCCTGGAGGAATGAAATATGCGTAGGGTTAATAAGAAGCACACGAATAAAAAGAGGGGCTTTGTTCTCGTATATGCAGTGATGATACTGTGTGTAACGGTGATGTCTGTAAGCAACACACCGGCGAACAGGGGCTATATGCCTTTTTATGCCTACGCGTCGGCGGAAGAGGGTGTGTTGATACCGGAAGAAACGGGTACGGAGGCGGAATCCGTCGGGGAGGCGGAAACAGAACTGCCTGCCGCGGATGCAGAGACGGACACCGCGAATGACAACGCGGAGACGCCCGTTGCGGAAACGGAAGTGCCGTCGGAAGAGTCCTTGATTGAAGCGGCTTTGAATGAAGAGTCTCTGAATGAAGAGCCTTTGAATGAAGAACTGCCGAACGGTGAAACGCCGGATCCGGAAACTGCGAACGAAAATGAACTGATCCCTGAAGTTGTTGCTGCGGAGAACACCGAAGAACCGGAGGAGATTGAACCCACAGAAGAAATAACAGAAGAACCGACAGGAGAAATCGCGGAAGAAACAACGGAAGAGACCAATGAAACAGCTGGAACCGAAACGGAGGAAACGACCGGCGAAGAAGTGACCGAACCCGAGGAGCTGGAGGAGGTTCCTAAAGAAGAAACAGAAGAGACCACCGAAGAGCCGTCCGGGGAGACCGGCAAAGAAGTGACTGAGCCCGAGGAACCCGAGGAGGTCCCTGAAGAGGAAAAAGAGGAGACCACCGAAGAAAATTCCGGGGAGACCGGCGAAGAAGTGACCGAGCCTGAGGAATCGGAGGCTCCT
>JAZUFB010000290.1:0-50805 GCA_045640475.1 Clostridia bacterium | reverse complement strand
AAACGATGCGCCAGGAAAGAATCGCTGATGTTGAATCGCTTCGCGAGATCACTGATCTTAAGTGACTCAGTATAGTGGTGATTGATATAGCTGAGGACGTCCTGAATAACGTTGTTGGAAGTGATGGGGGAGGCGGTTGCTGCGGTCCGGCGTAACGCGTAACACACGGTGGAGAGAAAATTAAGGATCAAAGCGTAGTGCGCGTAGCGCTCGACGGGATCGTCAGAACCAACATAGTTCTGCAGCTGGTCCAGTACAGAAAGACAACGGTCTGCTTCATCCTGCGTCAGGTGGATCATGATACGCCCTTCAGCGGCATAGGATTGAAAATAACTGTTCAGGTCGATCTGATCACAACCGAGGATCTGAAGCGTTTCCGGAGACAGGTTCAGGTAAGCACGTTCATAGGTTGCCGCCGGCTTTTCAAAGATGATTCCGTGCATGCTGAAAGGCGGAAGAATGATCATTTCATTGGGTTCCAAAAGGTACAGATCATTATCCAACCCAAAATACTGACCGCCCTGTACATGGATATACAGTTCGTAATAGTCGTGACAGTGGTACGCCTGTGAAGTGACATTTTCATTCATGGCGTGAAAAGCTTCATAACCGTTCAGCGTACCCGGGAGCGTGAGCAATTTTCCTGACACAGCGGAAAATTCATATGCGTTTTCGTCGGTATGTGCCAAGAGAGATCCCCTCCTGTTGTGTCCAGAATCAGTTCCATTCGACAAGTCCCTTGGACTCGAGATACTCCTGCTGATAATCCATGTAATCATCGATCAGGGAGGCGACTTTGACCGCTTTTTCCGGACTGAGTTTCATGTCGGCGGCAACATGCTCGACCATATATTCGAACGCGTCATCGTCCTCATAATACTCGGTACCGGCACATCCTTCCTCGTCAATCACATTGTTTTCATGCATATATGCCATATCGGCGTCGATCGCCCGGGAAATGATCTCCGGAATCAAGTCCGAAAGTTCCGGGTGATCCTTTGGTTTGATCTTCTTCTGGATAAATGCTAAAGCTTCTTCTTTATCGTACCCCTTCATCATACACCAGTCACCTCATGCATTTTTTGTACGGTCTCACGGAACACTTCCATCGCTTTACGAACAGGTTCGGGAGAGGACATATCAATTCCCGCAAGCTTCAGTGCCTCAATGGGAGGAACGGAAGAACCGGCGGAAAGAAATTTCCTGTAATCACGAACAGCGCTTTCGCCTTCGTTCAGAATCCGCTCGGACAGGGAAACCGCAGCGCAAAGACCGGTCGCGTAAACATAGACATAGAACGCACGATAGAAATGCGGAATCCGCATCCATTCGTTCGCAATCTCTTCATCCATGAAGCAGGTTTCGCCGTAATAAGTTTTGTTCAGTTCAAAATAGGCATCGCTCAGCGACTGCTTTGTAAGCGGGATACCGTTCTGCGCCATATCATGGCTGATCCGCTCAAACTCGGCAAACATCGTTTGACGGAAGCATGTCGTGCGGAACTGTTCCAGGAAATGGTTCAGCAGGAAAGCCTGTGCATCTTTGCTGTCCAGTGTTTTCAAAAGATGACGCATCATGATCGCTTCATTGCAGGTGGAAGCGACCTCCGCAACAAAAAGACTGTAATCGGCCTTGGCGAAAGGTTGTGTTTCGTTGCTGTAGAAACTGTGCATACTGTGACCCAGCTCATGGGCAATCGTAAACGCGGAATCCAAATTGTCGTTGTGATTCAACAACACGTAGGGATGAACATCGGCCAGAGAACCGGAAGAGAATGCTCCGCTGGACTTTCCGGCAGAAGGATAGACATCGATCCAGCCATGATCGCGGGCTTCTCTTAATTTATCCAGATAATCTTCACCGAGCGGTTTCAATCCTTCCAGCACGAGGTCAAAAGCCTGATCATACGGGAGATCCATGGTAAAGCCGGAAATCATGGGCACATAGAGGTCATAAAGGTGAAGCTCATCCAGCTTCAGAAGGGACTTACGCAAACGCAGATAATCCTGCAGAACAGGAATGTATTCATGAATCACGCTGATCAGATTGTCGTAGACAGACAGCGGTATATCGTTTACAAAGAGGGAAGCCTCTACGGCGGAAGGATAATGGTGAGCATCCGCCATAAACTGGTCCTTCTTTACGCTGGCTCCGTAAGTGCCGGCGATGGTGTTGCCCAGATTTCCATAAGCGTTCATCAATTGTTGGAAGGCTTGACGGCGCACTTCACGGTCTGTACTGTGAATGAAGGAGGAGTAATTTCCTTCTGTGAGTTCAACCTCAGACCCATCGGACATTTTAACGGGAGGAAGCTTCATATCGGCAGTGGTCAAAGAAGTGAAGATATTGTCCGGAGCATCCATGATCTCTCCTGCCATCGCGATAAGCCGTTCCTGATCTTTGGAGAGGGTATGCGGCTTCATACGCAGAAGATGGGTAAGATAGGAATCGTAATCCGCCATTTCCGGGTCAGAAATCAGAGCATGAAGTGCGGCTTCATCCATGGACAGCAGTTCGGGTTCCAGAAAAGCGCCGGCGGTCATACACTGAACGTACATACGCATGGCCTTGTCTTTGAGTCCTTGGGCTACAGGATCACTGTTGTCGGTCTCTTTGCGCAGAAAAGCGTATTCGTACACATGGACCACTTTTTCCATGACAGTGAAATAGGCACGTACAGCGGCTTTGGGATCATCGGCAACTTTACCGTCGTAAGCGGACAAAATTTGAATATCGGAAGAAATGGCGGCCAGCGCCTGCTCCCAAGCTTCGTCCGAAGGATAGATGTGGCTCAGATTCCATTTGTATTTTTCGGGGATTTCTGCGCGGGAACGGATCTTTTCTGCCATAAGATGAACAACTCCTTTTATATTTATGATTTTGTTTGCGTTTTTTGATATACAAGATCGCGAATGACGGAAGGGAACTCTTTTCCTTTGGGGTAAAACAGGATCTTGCCTTCGTGGAGCAGGATGCCTCCGGTAGAACCGGTCAATTGCTTCTTTTCCAACAGGAGCGTAATCAGCTTTGCGTTCAACTGAGGTCCACCGCCCTTGACAAGACAATCTTTCCAGAGGGTGAAGTGGCAGGCGTTATTGTCACAGCCGAAAGCCAGCTTCCCTTCAGTGATATTTCCTTGACCGCACAGGGGACAAACGGCCCCATTGACCACCTCGCTTTTGAAAGTGGCTCTGGCGGAAGCGGACCGGCCTCTACGATGTTCATCTTCAGGGAATGTGACCTGCTTGCTGTCCTGCCGTGCATAACGGACGAGGAAGGAGGACATGTCACGGATGCCCTGCATAAAGCGATCTGCATCCTGTTTACCGTCAGTGATTTCGTGAAGAGCAAGCTCCCATCGTCCTGTAAGCTCCGGAGAGGCGATTTCACCGGGCATGATCTCAATCAAGCTGACACCCTTGGGCGTTGCGTTGATGGTTTTGCCTTTACGCTCGGCATAACCGACTTGGATTAGTCGCTCAATAATAGCTGCCCTCGTGGCAGGCGTACCGATTCCGCTGCCTTTCATCAATTTGGCGATTTCTTCATCGCTCAACTCTTTGCCGGCGGTTTCCATAGAAGCCAACAAAGAAGCGTCCGTATGCGGGGCCGGTGGTTTGGTGGCATCTACTTTTACTTTGGATGAAACGACGGTTCGCTGGTCCCCTTTGCTGAGCGGAGGAAGAACGGTTTCCTCTTCCTGGTCGGCAGCTGTTTTCTTTTTGGGCTTGGGTGGGTTCTCCATGGCCGGAACATCGTGCCACCCGTTATTGATGATCGTTCTGCCGTTGGAACGGAATTGATATCCTTCTGCTTCAGTGATGATTTTTGTCGCGTCATAGTCGCAGGCAGGCCAGAACGCGCTGATCATTCTGCGGGCTACAAGGTCCCACAACTTGCGTTCATCTTCCGAAAATGTGGCCGGGTCGACCTTACGGTTGGTTGGGATGATTGCATGGTGATCCGTGACCTTGGTTTCATCGATGGTTCGCTTGGACACGGGTAACTTACCGTTCGGAAGCGCTCCGGGAACATAAGCCTGATATGCTGCAGGCAACAGTTTCATAGTCTGTACGACACGTGGGATCATATCGGGAGGAAGATAACGGCTGTCTGTGCGGGGATAAGTTAAGGCTTTGCGGGTTTCGTACAGGCTTTGGGCAATTTTCAAGGTTTTGTCCGCGGTGAAACCCAAAAGTCGGTTGGCATCCCGCTGGAGGGAAGTCAGATCATAAAGCTGGGGAGGCAGTTCCCGTTTCCGCTGGGTTTCTGCACTCACGACAATGGCGGTTTTCCTGTTGACCGCGGTGGATATACGGTCCGCTTCTTCTTTTTCGGGGATATGGGTATCAGGATCGTATTTCTCGGAGAAAAGGATTCCTTTATAATCCCCGAAGTCAGCGGTCAATGTGCAATAAGATTCGGGTTTGAAATCGCGGATCTCTTTGAAACGCTTGACAAGAATCGCCAGTGTAGGCGTTTGAACACGCCCGACGGAAAGAAGTACTCCATACCGCAGTGTAAAAGCACGGGAGGCATTCATGCCTACCAGCCAATCCGCGTGCGAACGGCACAGAGCGCTGCGGTAAAGACCGTCATATTCTGCTCCGGGACGGATCTTCTTGAAACCTTCGGAAATCGCCTCGTCGGTCATGGAGGAGATCCAAAGCCGCTCAAAAGGCTTCTTGCATCCACTCATCTCGTATATATAACGAAAAATCAATTCTCCTTCACGGCCGGCATCGGTCGCGCAGATCAGACTATCCGTCTCTTTATCATTCATCAGTTTCTTGACTTTGGTAAATTGGGTCTTTGTGGCAGGAATCACTTTCAGCGGTATAGTTTGTGGAAGGATCGGCAACGTGTCGAAAGACCATCTTTTCAGTTTCTCGTCCAGCTCGTCCGGCTCAGCCAACGTAACAAGATGACCAACAGCCCAAGTGACCGTATAGCGATCTCCGATCAGACAACCATCGCCCGAAGTTCGGCAACCGAGAACTCTGGCGATATCCCGGCCGACACTCGGCTTTTCAGCAATCACTACAATACGCCCCAATATGCTGGCCTCCGTTTCTGAAACAAATACATTATTTATTATACACTTTTCTATGGGGATTGTCACGGAATACAAGCGGGAAGGTCACGGCACAGGCTTGACAAATGCTAAAGAGAATGACTATACTATGTTCATTATTCAGAAAGGAGGCACGACGCGAATGAAGAAGCTTGCTGGAGCAAAGGTTTCCGTTATCCGTCGAGAACTGCATAAGGCTGAAATTCGCGTAAACAAGCGGAATCAACATCCGTTCGTGCTTCTTCACTGAAGCAGTATTTCTGTTACAGTATGTTGAACCGCTTACCCTGAAAAGGCAGGCGGTTTTTGTTTACCAAGAAAGGGGAGAAAAGAAAATGATCGTACCAGATATCCATTTCACCCTGAAAGACGGTCGAACGGCTGTCCTCCGGAATGCCTGCGAGGCAGATATTCCCGGAATGCTCGAGTACCTTCGGGTTTCAGCCGGAGAAACAGAGTTTATTCTGCGTTATCCGGAGGAATGCGGCAAATATACTCCGGAAAAGGAAAAAGAACTGTTTGAACGCATCAATGCTTCTCCCTATGATGCTATGCTGGTTTGTGAGGTCGATGGGAAAATTGCGGGTAATTGCCAAATCGCGTTTAATGGCAAGATCAAGAAACGCCATATTGCATCTGTCGCGATTGCTCTGATGAAGACGTACTGGAACCAGGGAATCGGGACGCGGATGTTTGAGGAAATGATCCGCATTGCGACCGAAAGACCGGAGGTCACGCAGATCGAACTGGAGTTTGTTGAAGGCAATACCCGTGCGAGACATCTTTATGAAAAGATGGGATTCAGAATCGTGGGAGTTCATCCAAATGGGATCTGTCTGAAGGACGGTACTTTGCTGAACGAATATTTGATGATCCGTGAAATCAAAAGAAACTGAAAAGGAAAAGTCGCATGGTTAAAAAAATCTCTCTGATCAGTCTATCTTCCGGTTTGATGGGTGAAAGTTTTGTGACGCACGAATTCGAACAGGGAATGAAGCGCCTGAAGGAATATGGCTATGAAGTACAATGCACCCCGAATGCCATGAAGGGGGAGCGTTATCTGGATGAACATCCGGAAAAACGGGCACAGGATTGGCTTGAAGCGTACAGAGATCCTCAGACTGACATGATCCTTTGTGCAATTGGCGGAGACGATACATACCGGCTATTGCCGTATCTGTTTGATCACAATGAACTGAAGGAAGTGTTGTCTGATAAGATCTTTCTTGGGTTTTCAGATACGACTGTCAATCATCTGATACTGCATAAGTTGGGAATGAGATCCTACTACGGCCAAGCTTTCCTGCCGGATGTGTGTGAACTGTCGAATGAGATGCTCCCTTATACACGGCATTATTTTGAAGAACTGACCCGTACAGGTCGTATCAGTGAGATCAGACCGAGTGCGTTCTGGTATGAGGAACGGGAAGACTTTGGACCGGAAGCAGTCGGGACGGAACGTGTCCGACATCCAGATCATGGCTTTGAACTGTTGCAGGGAAAGCCTGTTTTCTCCGGCAAGATCCTTGGCGGATGTATTGAGAGTATGTGCGATCTTCTGGATCCGGAAAAACCAAAGTATCAAAAGGCGGAGGAGCTCAACAGAAAGTATGAACTGTTCCCGTCACTGGATGACTGGAAGGATAGGATCCTGCTGCTTGAAACCAGCCAGGAACAGCCTGATCCGGAATATTACCGCAAAATGGTCCGCTCTCTTAAGCATTACGGCCTCTTTGATGTTGTCAGCGGCGTGATCTGCGGGAAACCGATGGATGAAAAGTATAGCGATGAATACAAAAAGATCCTGCCGGAAGAAATCGGAAATCCGGAATTACCGGTGGTATGGAATATCAACGTTGGCCACGCGACGCCAAGATGCATCATTCCACTTGGCGTACCCGCAACGGTTGATACACTCGCACAGGTGATTACATTCCACTATGAGGATGAACAGTAAAGGATCCACAAACGATCCGGACACGAACCACGTTGTGCTCGGAAATGAGCATAAGAAGAGATCAATATGACACGTGAAAAGAATGAAAACAAAAACGACAAACTTAGAAAATGGTTACCACACCTTACACTGAAAAACTGCCTTGTAATCGCACTGGGAAATGTGATCCTTGCCTTCGGGCTTTATCAGATCCATGCTCAGACCCATGTGACAGAGGGCGGCGTTCTCGGTATGACGCTGCTATTGAAGCATTGGCTGAACATATCGCCGGCCTATACCGGATTTGTGTTGGATCTGATCTGTTTTGCCATTGGACTGAAAGTATTGGGAAAGGACTTTCTGGGCTATTCGGTCGTTGCCAGTTTTGTGTTTTCGGTGACCTACCGAATTCTGGAGCAGTTCCCGCCTTTATGGCCGGAATTGTATATGTACCCTTATGCGGCAGCACTTCTTGGTGCGGTTTTTGTGGGGGTTGGCGTGGGAATCAGCGTACGTGCGGGAGGAGCAACCGGGGGGGATGATGCGCTTGCCATGTCCCTTGCTAAGATCACGCATGTTGGAATCCAGTGGTTATACTTGATCACGGACTTGACAGTGCTGGCACTATCTCTGACTTATATCCCGCTGGGCAGGATCGTATGGTCACTGGTGACAGTAGTTCTATCCGGACAGATCATTGGATGGATCCAAAAGATAAATAATCCTCGAACAAAAGACAGCCAGCATAATAATTGAACAGACAGGAGAAGAACAAACAAAATCGGCGGATCCGTTTGCGTGGATCCGTCGATTTCATATGATGCAATCATTCTTCTGTTGCAGATTCGTTGGTTTCTTCTGGAAGCCAGGGCATGAGAAAACGGTTGATGTACCATTTCTTTCCACCCAGCTTATAACTGAAACAAGCCGATTCTTCTTCCAAACGTTCTTCCTTCGGTACTTCTGAAAGATTCTTTTTGCGCTCGGCATTCATATCGTAATCGTGAATATACATTTTGACACGGTTGGACATATTTCCTTCGATGGTGGTCAGACGGTATTTGCCGTCTCCAAGTGATTCCACATCGTAAAGCAGGCCGACATGAATGGTTTTGTTGGAACCGCTGCCGTCTCCGTATACGACCAGATATCCTTTTTGTGGCGTAATGCCGGTTCTTTGCACGATCTGATAACCACGAAGCAACTTGCCAACGCTGGCTTCCTTGACATGGTAAATACCTTCTACCGGTCCTTCACCTTTTTTTTTGACAGTGTCAAGAACATCCATTGGGACCCCGACTTCGAGCATACACCACGTAATGAAACCGCCACACCAGCCAAAGCCGTTGGCACTGCTGGTACGCCATTTGGTATATTTGTTTGCTTTTTTGAGTGTTTTCCCGTTTAAGTTGGACCATTCACTGTATGCGAGGTCGAGTACCTGTTGGATCATTTCGGGCGGTTCGCACAATTCAACCGGAATCTCAATGGGAGGAGGCGTCGCGGTCGGTTTTGATTTTGCGGCTTCGCAGGGCAAAATGCAGGATAAACTCAAAAAACATGCCAGAACAAAACAGAATGTTTTTCTCATAATGGATCTACCTCCCAGAGCCAATCAACAAAGACAACTGCTCAACGATGGTCTTTGTCAATAAATTCCAACGCAACTGTTGCAATCAGACTGTAGAATAAAGCGAAAGCGAAAAGACGTATCCAGTAAGACAGGACCTTTACCGGATCATGATCATAGTCAGGATTGTTGCTTACGGCTCCCATCTGATTCTGCAGGGCGTTCTTGACTTTTTCCTCGCCGATCAGATCAATCGCATCCCCAATTTTGAAAGAGATATCGATCTTTTCATCCTTGCGGGCAACGATGTCCGGATGCATGGCGACCATGTCCACAAAATCACCTACGGTAAGGCCTTCATAAAGGTCGATATTACGGTATTTCTGAGCCATAGGGTTATCCGGATCCTGCGCTGTTTCCAGTATTTGGCCGAGTGCAATTTCGCCGTGTACTTTCTGATCCTGAACTTTCATCAATGTGTTCCATGCAGTAACTGTTGGCAAATGGTTATAATCCGCCTGTGCCGCGACACATTTCAGACCGTAGTTGGAAATGGTAAACTTGGTGATTCCTTCAGTCCACGCGGGAAGGGAAAAGAATCCGCCCGAGAAGATCAGCTGAAAAATCAGTAAAAATGGCATGACCGTCATTGCGGCTGTTGTGGAATGGACCAGACTGGAAACCAGCAGTGAAAGCATATCGGACGCGTAGGAGATAAAAAAGATGGTCAAGCCAATATCGAAGGCAGAATAATAGCCAAAGACGCCCAAAGAAGGAAATCTGACTCCCACATTGATACATACAACGACGGTTACAATGGACTGGGCTATGCATAAAAGCGCCTGATAGAGCATGTGTGAAGCAATATAAGCTGAGATATGCATGCCGGACCGGTGCTCGCGTTTGACGATATTTCTTTCACGGCAGATGGACTGGATCGAGTTGAAACAACCGTTCCAAATCGCAACACAGGTGAGCGCAAAGGATCCTTTCAGAGTGCCCTCCATGGTGATGAAGCAATCCCTGCGGATCACCATGGAAACAAGACCGGCAATAATGGCTGCCATGGGCAACAGTTTCCAGTCATTCTGATAGATAAAGCTGCGCAGAAGTTTGGAAAGGTAGATCGGAACCTGACTTAAGCGGCCACGATGACGCATTTTCCGTTTTGCACTTCGGATTTCTGCTGAAGCTTTAGCCATGCTGCACCTCCGCGTACTTCATAATAAACTCATCCGCTCGGCCTTCGCCGCCTTCTTCTTTACGATTGATACTCAAAACGATATCCTCCATTTTTTCGCGCCCAAAGAAGGAACGTGCTTCATCAATGGAACCCCAGAATGCCAGTCGACCGGTACGCTGGGAGTCTTTGGCAAGGACGATCACGTCATCAAAGAAATCAATCACGCGGTCCGGCGTATGTGTGATTACGATAACAATCTTTCCCTGATCCGCAATGGTACGTAATTGTTGCATCAACTCACGTGCCATGACACCGTCCAGGCCGGAATCCGGTTCGTCAAGAATGAAAAGGGATGGGTTAGCCACAAATTCAAGCGCGATGGAAGCACGTTTACGCTGGCCGCCGGAGAGCTTTCCAAGGAGAGAATTACGGACAGGTGTTAATCCAAAGATGTCCATTACATCCTGAACACGGTCCTGCCTGTCAGAAGATGTGAAATTCTGGGGCAACCTCAATCGAGCTGCGTCAAGTAAAGTGTTTTCAACAGTATCATTCTCGCGCATCAGATCCTGTTGTGGGACAAAACCGATGTCATAAAGCATTTTACGATATTCGCCATATACACTATGCCCGTTGAGCATGATATCGGCTTTTGCTTTTTCATATCCGGTAATGGCATTGAGAAGCGTTGTTTTTCCGGCACCGGACCCGCCAAGCATCAATACCATGTGTCCGGGCTTGATGTACATATGGACATCACGAAGAAGGTACTTACGGCTGAAAAAATCCGGAACGGACCTTGATTCCAGGTTTACGGTCAGCCCATGCTCCAGCACTTCTGCAGTGGAACCGGAGAAAAAGCGATTCGCTTCGCCTTCAAGATCACTCAACTGCCAGGCAGGCTTTCTTTTTTTATTAAAGCAAACAAGGATAAGCAACGGTCCTGCAAGAAACAGGAATAAAATACTCCAGATTCTGTGACGGATACCATACAATTCGCGTATTCCGGAAGCAATACGCAACAAATAGATGACAGATGTGAGCGCCAGGACATCACGGAGCAGCTCGATATAGATCGGAGATTCGGTAACATGATCCAAAATCAATATTACGATGGACAGTAACATTGATAAAGAATCCAGATAGAAAAAGATCTTTCCGTCTGTTTCGTGCGCGACGCATTTGCCAAGTATATAGATACGATAGCAGGGGATCAAAGCAAACCACCATTTGGTGCCACACTGGGTGAACAATCTGGTCAGTCCGATGATCAAGCATGTTTCAAGGAAGATCTGAAACGAATCAACAGAGCCAAAGAACAAGATCAGCAGAATTTGAACGATCAGCACAAAGATCATCCTTTCAGGTCAAGCGTTATGACTGCTTCAGAATCTCGAGGGCGGGAAAGAAACATGGGGGACAGGCGGCCAGAATAGCGGATGAAATCCCGCAATTCGGCATGTTCTCCGTGGGCGGTACGCAGATGTGGCCTCCGGCTTCCGTAACAAGAAGCATACCCGCAGCAAAATCCCATGGTTTGAGCGTCCATTCATAATAAATATCTGTCCTGCCACAGGCAAGGTTGGCAAGATCGATCGCCGCGGAACCGCTCCGGCGTATGTCGGCACAACAGCGTAGGAATGTGAGTGCGTCATTCATGCTCTTTTCAGCCAAATCGGGATGATAAGGACATGTCCCAAAGGCAACCAGTGCTTGTTCAAACGGAGTTTCAGACACATGAATGGGATGACCGTTCAAAGTTGCTCCTTTACCGGATACTGCGGAGAACAACTCATTGGTGTATGGCTGATAAACAACGCCCAGTATCGGAACACAATCAACCGCGAGCGCGACAGAAATGGCTGAACTGTGAAGATCGTGGATCATATTGGTCGTTCCGTCAACAGGATCAATGATCCAGGTCGGTGTTGAAGAAAGAACGAGATTCTCTTTTTCCTCCCCAATCACACACGAAGACGGTAATAAGGATGTAAGCTCACGGATCAAAAAGGCTTCGACTGCACGATCAATATCTGTGACGAAATTCGCATGGCCTTCTTTTTGCGTGACTGTGAAGGAAGGGCGTTCAAGGATCAGATCCCCTGCAACGCGTATGTTCTGGATGACAGAACTGAGCAGTTCAGAGGTGACAGTCATAAGGGACCTCCTATGGACAAACAGAAATCGCTATTTTGAATAAACGTATATGAATAAAAACCGGAATCCGCATGGGATTCCGGTGCGGGAAGCTTACTTGCGAAGCTTTCGTACCAGGAAAGAAATAACACAGGCACCAACTACGGCACTCGCGATACTGCCAAGGCTAAGCTTCAGGAAACTGGTGTGGATGCCGATCAAATTGCCCAGAAGATTACCGACAATAGCGCCAGCGATGCCAAAAAGAGTGTAAAAAAGGAGACCGCCCTTGTCGGAGTTGACAATCTTGTCGGCAATCCAGCCGGCCAGAGCACCGACAGCGACAGTACAGATAATAGACCACATGGAAAATTCCTCCTTCACGGGATAATTCATAAAAATTATAACAACAACAGGATTATTTTGCAAGAAAATCGATTGACTGATCCTATTATGATAAAATGTCCTTTAGCTTGATTTCAATTGGCGAAAGCCCTGTTTCGCTTGACATCGTCATGATTCTCTCCTATCATGATAAATGGTTAATGGAAAGCGAAAACAAGGACGGTGTCATGACGATCATGATCCAGTTGTTTGATTCACATTGCCATGTGGACGAAGAAAAGTTTGATGAGGACCGTGACGCGGTACTGCTTAATATGGCAAACAACGGCGTGACACGGTATGCTGTTGTGGGATCTGATCTGGCTACATCTGCTGGAAGCGTACGCTTTTCTGCCGAACATCCCGAGGCGGTTGCTGTTGTCGGGGTACATCCGCATGAAGCGAAAGGATGGACGGACGAAAGTGCAGATCAACTGGCTGAGTGGTATCATAAGAAACAGGCTCGTGCAATTGGTGAGATCGGATTGGACTACTACTACGATTTGAGCCCGCGGGATGTCCAGATCGCGGTATGCCGCAAACAGATGGAACTTGCCTTTGAACTTGGATCGCCTGTGATCTTTCATGTCCGTGACGCGCATCAGGATATGCTGGATCTGATGAAAGATATGAAAAAACGGCTGACACCGGGAATCATTCACTGCTTTTCCGGAAGCGCAGAAATCGCAAAGGAATACCTGAAGCTGGGATATATGATTAGTTTCGCTGGTCCTGTAACCTTTAAGAAAGCCCCTAAGCTACAGGAAGCAGCGCTTATGATACCGGATGACAGACTGTTGATTGAAACAGACAGCCCGTATCTGGCACCTGAACCTATGAGAGGGAGACGAAACGAACCTGCCAATGTGCGCTTTGTAGCCATGAAATTGGCAGAGATCCGTAATGTGCCCTATGAAACGATCGCTGCGCAAACTTATGAAAATGCCATGAAACTATATGGCTTGCAATAATAAGGGGGAATGAACATGAAGTACCGTACTTTTGGAAAACTGGGAATTATGGGTTCTGCGTTTGGACTGGGTTGTATGCGCTTTAATGGTGCGGCGTCCGGAGACTGCACGATTGATGAAGAGAAAGCCATTTCTTTGATCCGCCGCGCAATTGACGGCGGTGTGACCTATCTGGATACGGCATATGTCTATCTTGGAAAGACCTCAGAGATTGCTCTCGGTAAGGCACTGAAGGACGGATACCGTGAAAAGGTGACCATTGCTACCAAGATGCCTCTCGAAGCAGTTAAGAATCAGGAGGACATGGAAAACCTGCTGAACGAAGAACTGGGCAAACTGCAGACAGACCATATCGATTTCTATTTGATGCATGGGATCAACAAGGATAAATGGGAAAAATTTAAAGCCATTGGCGCGAAAGAATTCTTTGACAGGAAAAAGGCGGAAGGGAAGATCCGTTTCAAGTGCTTCTCTTTCCACGGTCCCTATGAAGACTTTGAATACATCATCAAAGACTATGACTGGGATATGTGCCAGATCCAGTACAACTTTATGGATGAAGAAAATCAGGCTGGGACCCGCGGCCTTGAGCTTGCCGGTAAGTTGGGGATCCCTGTTGTGATCATGGAAGGACTGCTGGGTGGACGTCTGGCCAACGCACCTGATAATGTGCAGGCACTTTATGACGCTTTCCCTGTAAAGAGAAGCGCGGTGGAGTGGGCTTTCCGCTGGCTCTGTAACCATCCGGAAGTTGCGACGGTGCTGAGCGGATGCAATGAACCGGAACAGATCGACGACAACCTTCGTATCTTTGATACCGTGGAGACCGGTGTGATGACGGACGATGAACTTCAGCTGATGAAGGATGTACAAAAGGCCTATATCAGCAGAACAAAAATTGGATGTACCGGTTGCCGTTATTGCATGCCCTGCCCGAACGGAGTTGATATTCCCGGAACTTTCGCAGTCTGGAACGACACTTCTCTTTTTGGAGGAGATCCAAAGCAAAACTGGCATTTACAGGCGATGATCCGTGAAAATCATACGCCTGATCAGTGTATTGGATGCGGTGCGTGCGAAACCGCCTGCCCGCAGCACCTGAGCATCATTGAAGGACTGCAGTCCGCCTGGAAGGAAATCAACGGTTAAAAAAGACAGTAAAGCAAATCGGGGCCACTCATGAATATACATGTGAGTGGCCCCGATTTGCTTTATGAGCATTTACTCAATTTCTTTCGGTTGCTTTTGTTGCAACTCTTTCAGTTCCTTCATCATACGGATTGCGAGCGGAACTGCAAGAATGAAAGCAAAGAGATCAGCCATGGGCTGGGCCAGATAAACACCGGTGATGGCTTCCGGGAAAAGATGCGGAAGAATGAGCACAACAGGGATGAACATCAAGCCCTGACGGGCAACCGCCAATAGGGTGGCACCGACAACGCGGCCAATGTTCTGATAAAGCATATTCGTCATGGTAACAACGGCCATCAGAGTAAAGGTGACACATTGATAGCGCATGGCTACATGACCGAACGCAACGACTTCTGGATCATCACGGAAAACACGTACGATCGGTTCTGCAAAAAAAAAGCCAAGCATGGACATACAGAAGAGAAAACATATGCCAATCTTGAGGCAGAAAAGGTAAGATTCTCTGACACGGTCGTAACGTTTGGCTCCATAATTATATCCGCAGATCGGCTGGAACCCCTGACCGAAACCGAGTAGGGCGGAAAACCCGAACATCATGATCTTGCTGACAACGGAAAAAGCTGCTATAGCCGCATCAGATTGGGCTGGAATGACTGCCGATGCGGCTGCCGAATTCAGACAAAGCGTTGCTACGCTGCCCAATCCCTGACGAAACAAGGAAGGAGCACCGCCAATAAAGATGTTCTTCAGATAATAGAGTGTAGGACGGAAATTATGGAGCTTGATCTTCAAACTGTCACTGCGGAGAGTACCAACATACAGAAGAGCGCAACTGAGCGTCTGGCTGATAATGGTCGCCAATGCTGCCCCGCGGACTTCCATACCAAAGACGAGAATAAACAGAGGATCCAGACCGACATTCAGTACAGCGCCGGTAACAAGACCGATCATACTGAAAAAAGCGTTTCCCTGAAAACGGAGCTGATTATTGAGCACACAGCTCATGCACATAAACGGTGCACCCAAAAGGATGATGCTCATGTAATCATCGGCGTAACGGACCGTATCTGCGGCGACTTTGCCTTCAGAAGCCCCAAGCAGATTAAGAAGCGGTCCCTTCAGCAAAAGACCGAACGCTGCAATGATGGCACCAAAAATCAATGCGCACAAGTTTCCGGTGGTTGCCATTTCTTCGGCTTTGTTATTCTCTTTTGCACCCAGTGAACGACTGATATAGTTGCCACTGCCCTGACCAAAGAAAAAGCCGAAAGCCTGAATGATCGTCATAACAGGGAAAATCAGACCAACACCGGCTGTGGCACAGGTACCGACCTGTCCGACAAAAAAAGTATCTGCAATGTTATAGAGCGCGGTGACCAGCATACTGATCACGGTGGGGATGGATAAACGGCATACAAGAGCGGGAATCGGGAGTGTTGTCATACGGACACGTTTGGCTTCCAAAGTGTTTTCATTCTGAAACATTGCGCTAAGACCTCGATTGCTGATATAGATAAAATAACGATCTATTATACCACTAAATCATTCATGCGCCAAAGGAAGAAACGGTAAAAAACTTATTCTGCGTTGCTGTCCGGTATGATGACATTGACCATATTCCATTCACGGTCCCAAACGGTCAGACAACCTTTGTTTCCCGGACGGATGCGGCCATAGTCAGTGACGCCGATCGAATCGGCCGGAGACGATGTGCATATCTGTATGGCGTCTTCCGGAGAAATGCCCCATGATAGCAGATTGCGAAAAGCGGTCTTCATCTGCAGGACAGAGCCGGCAAGTGTTCCGTCATACAGACGGGCTTGCCCATTCGACACGGTGACCGGTTGACCGCCCAACGTGTATTGACCGTCCGGCATACCGGCAGCCTCCATGGAATCGGTGATAGCGATGGCGCCATTGGATCCTTTTGCAGTACAAATCAAACGAACTGTATCCGGATGCAGGTGGATCCCATCGCAGATCATCTCACAACGGATGCGGGAATCTGTAAGTGCGGCGCCGACTACACCGGGTTGCCTATGGTGCAGAGTGGGACCTGCATTGAACAGATGGGTCGCCCGGCTTAAGCCGAGATCTGCGAAGGAATGAGTCTGTTCAGCTGTGGCGTTCGTGTGCCCTGCAGAAACAAAAATCCCTTTTCGGGAAAGAAATGCTGTCAGTTCATCCGCACCGGAAAGTTCAGGCGCTAGTGTGACAACACGGACGATCCTTTCCAGTCCGCCTGTACAGGACAGAAAGTTTTCCGTTGTGGGAGCACAAAGTAAAGCAGGGTCCTGTGCTCCGCATTTGTCAGGAGAAAGGAACGGTCCCTCCATATGGATTCCTAAAATATGGGAGCGTACATTCGTCTGAACGGACATGGCTTTATGGACGCCATAAACGGCATTTCGTGTTTCCGTCAATGAAGCAGTCATTGTGGTAGGCAGAAAAGCGGCGACACCTTCATGAATCAATGAGGATGCCATTGCCTGAACATCAGAGGCTCCTTTCATGACATCGTATCCGTGACAACCGTGAATATGGACATCGACAAAGCCGGGAAGAACATACAGTCCTTTCGCGTCGTAAATCAATTCATCCTGAAGGGACGAAAGAGCGGTGCCGATCTCGGTTATGACTCCGTTTTCGGTTCTTATATCCGTATCAGGACAGAATGATTTGTCGCAGAAAGCTAAAGCGTTTCGAATCAACATACTTGGGGCCTCCGTATTGAATGTGTTTACTATTGTTATATGACAGAAATCTGATAAATGCAAGAAATGGCCTTGCTTTTTCTTGTAAATGATTGGTTCGTTGGTGTATGATGTACGTTGTAGAATCAATGAAGCGGAGGCGATGCATCATGCACAGCAGGAATATAAAAAAGTGGGCTCTCTGGCTGCTTACGATCATGATGACGCTGATGACGATATTCGCTTCCGCAGAATATGGCAGAGTCGTAACTCCGGGCGGACCCGTCAAAATGAGAAAAAGCGATTCGCCCAAAGGGAAACTGGTCTGTGAGATCCCCAATCGTTCTATTATCGAAGCGGATGATGTGGGTGAAGAATGGTGTCACATAACCTATAACGGCAAATCAGGCTGGGTGATGACCAAGTATCTTAAATTGGCTTCAGTTGATGACGGAAGCGGGATCAATATTCAAATTGAGCCGGAGAACATTCATGTTGGTGACAATGTACATATAACCGTTAACGCTGATTATAAAGCAACTTGCCGTTTTACAGTCTATGAAGGAAAAAACGTGATCAAAGGCAAGGAGAACGAACATTTTGACACTTATTACAGACCCAGAAAAACAGGAATGCATTGCGTTGAAGTGAACGTAAAGGATGAGTCTGGAAAGGATGCCACCACTGAAGTTTTTTTTACAGTCACAGAAGCAACAGAAGAACAAGAGAAACAGGATGAGTTTATCCTTTATAGCCAGAAAGACGGCTGGTGGATCGATCAGAAGTATAGTATCAGTAACTTGGATGCTTCCGGATGTGCAATCTTCACGTTAGCCCATGCTTTGCAATACTTGAATTGCAAAGGTGAACAGATCCGACCGGAAAATCTGGCGAAGAAATATGCTTTTTGTCTGGTAGATGGCGGAACGCTGAACCAGACGCTGATCGGAAGATCTGCGCGGGAATTTGGCTACAAAACGCAGGAGGATTTGCTTAAAAACACAAAAAAGATCATTGAGAAATTTACCAGCGGAGCAGTTTTTACTTTTGCAATCGTTAAAGGGCATATCGCACTCGCAGCTGGTTTTGACGAGAAAGCTGATAAAGTGATGATTGTGGATTCTGCTCCCTCATGCACGCTTGAACGTATTCAAAACGGAACGATGTACTATAAGAATGAGGACGGAGAGTATCAGGCAATTAAAGATCTGGCGGAAGTTCCTGGTACGCGTTACTACTTTGAAACGGATCAGTATGGCGGATTGATCTACTATCTGGATCTTGATTATGTGGCCAAACGCGGTGTCAGATTGATCCAGGCTAAATAACAGATTACAGGAGGAAAACAGTATGGCTGGTTACAAAACATCGATCGAACAACTGATTGGGAACACGCCGCTACTCGAATTAAGCAGGATTGAACAGAAATATGGTTTGAAGGCAAAGCTGTTTGCAAAATTGGAAGCTTTTAATCCGGGCGGATCTGCAAAAGACAGAGTTGCTGTGTCTATGTTGGATGACGCCGAAAAACGTGGGTTGATCGGTCCGAAAAGCGTGATCATTGAACCTACGAGCGGAAATACCGGTATTGGCTTGGCGGCCGTCGGTACGAGCAGAGGATATAAAGTCATCATCGTCATGCCTGACAATATGTCAGCCGAAAGAAAAATGCTGATGTCTGCTCTGGGTGCAGAACTGGTACTGACGGATGGTAAACTCGGTATGAAAGAAGCCATTCGGAAAGCAGAAGAATTATCAGCTTCGATGCCGGGCAGCTTTATTCCTTCGCAGTTTACCAACCCGGCTAACGCGGAAGCGCATTACAAAACAACTGGTCCCGAGATCTATCGTGATCTGGAGGGTCAAGTAGATGCTCTGGTTTGTGCAGTCGGAACCGGCGGGACGATTACTGGCACGGGACACTATTTGAAAGAGATGATTCCGCAATGTAAAGTTTTCGCGGTCGAACCTGCCGGATCAGCTGTGCTTTCGGGAGGAAAGCCTGGATCTCATGCGATCCAGGGAATCGGTGCCGGTTTTGTACCGGACGTACTGGATACAAAGGTTTACGATGAAGTGTTAGCCGTAAAGGATGAAGAAGCCTATGCCATGGGACAGGACCTGGGTATCACTGAAGGGTTATTGGCAGGGATCTCTGCAGGAGCTGCTTTGCACGCCGCCATCTCTGTAGCAAAACGGGATGAATTTATTGGACGAAACATTGTAGTGATCCTTCCTGATACAGGTGAACGTTATTTATCTTCAGGAATGTTCGGGAAAGCATAATATATGCTGAAACCCTTTGCATTCGAAGGAATACGACATGATACACGGAAACGTAAAAAATGGTTAAAAAGAGAGAAAAAATCTTGTGAAACTCTTGCAATTTAAGACGAATCATGGTAGACTATCAGCCGATGGTCTTAAGGAACCTAAGGAGGTGAACCCAATTGCCTAACATTAAGTCCGCCATAAAACGCGTGAAGGTCAGCGAAAAGAAGAATCTGCGCAACCGTATGGTTAAAAGCGGCGTGCATACTTCTGTGAAGAAGTTCGAAGCTGCTCTGCAGGCTGATCCTCAGAATGCTAACGTGCAGTTGTCCGCGACTTCTGCTGCTATCGACAAGGCTGCGGCCAAGGGCGTCATCCCGAAGAATGCCGCTAACCGTAAAAAGGCGCGTCTCGCCAAGCAGTTGAGCAAGGCCACCGTGTAAGCAGCGACGCTTCGCGTGTGAATAAAACTCCTTTCCGTACAGACGGAGAGGAGTTTTTGCGATACGACGAAATAATATAAGTTTTTCATAGCGCATGCAGGGAAGAACAACGCACAATCTATCGTTTATATTTGCGTAAGGTAAATGGCGAAGAAAACAATTCACTGTATACTGATGGAGGATGCGACATGAAAAAGCCGAAGACGTTGATCTGTGTGTTGGTTCTTGTACTGGCAGTATGCCTGATGGCATCTGCTGTGGCAGAGACCAAGGCTACGGTTAAAGGTGGGCGTCTTTATATGAGAAAAGGCCCTGGGTTTGAATACGATATCGAGGCAGTGTATAATAACGGCACAAAGGTCACTGTACTCGACCGCGATAATCCGCTTTGGTATTCCTGCAAAGGACCGGATGGGAAAACGGGTTATATGTACTCTCAGTACCTCAAAATCTCCACTAATCCAGACCCGGGCGGTTCGATCAGCGACGGAGATACCGTTTATGTGACGAGTTCAAACGGTAAGGGCGTCAATCTCCGTACCGGCCCGGGAACCAATTATGCCACATTTGGTTCCTATTCTGTAGGTACGCAAGCAGTGGTCCGGAGTGCCGGTGTCAATTGGAGCTATATTTCGATCGGTGGAAAAACAGGCTTCATGATGACGAAGTACCTGACGAAGAAAGCTCCTCCTATAAAGCCCTCAACGGCATATGTAACCAGTACTAACGGTTTGAATGTTCAGTTGAGAAATGGTCCCGGAACCGGGTATAAGGTTCTTGCGGCTTTCCCGGTGGGTCAAAAAGTAACGGTTCATCAATGGGGCAATTCCTGGAGCACGATTTCGGTTGCTAACTTAACCGGATATATGATGACAAAGTTCCTGACTTCGAAAGAGCCTGTCCCGGTCATTCCTCCAGCGGGTACTTCTATGGTCTACAGTCCGAACGGTCTGAATGTAAACTTTCGTACTGGTCCCGGAACAAATTGGTCCATTCAGGGTTCAATTGCCCCTGGTACGTTGGTCACGATCCTTAAGGAGGACACGATCTGGGATCAGGTTAAGATAGGCAACAAGGTTGGCTATATCATGAAAAGCTATATCAGAAGTAACTAACAAAAGGGCGTTTCGTTTGCATGACGAAACGCCCTTTCTTATGAACTTTACTTGTTATAATACAGATCAGCCAGTTTGTTTCCGTCTTTGTCGGAAATATATGCATCCTGACCTGTGCGGTTCGCGGTAATGTAGATCGCGTCGTTAGGATTGATCCTGGACCAGTCGGACTCATTCATACACCAGACTTTGTTGACCGTCTTGCCATTTTTCCCTTCCTGGGTGACATAAATGCGATATCTTTCTGCATGCTGACCTTCACGTTCGTTGGCGGAAAGTGTAAATTCAGGCCAGTATGGTTCGTGATCCTTACCGGATGAATCGACCGCCCTTGAGGGTGTCCATCGCTTGATGTTGTAGTAATACTTGGTTTGGTATACAGGTTGCTGGCGATATACGGGTTCGCGTACGGTTTCGGTGTAATACTCGGTTTTATATACAGGCCGTTGATGAGGAACTTCTTCAAAGTATCCGTTTCCACTATCACTGTAGGTGTAGTAGGTTTCATAGTGATCCAATACTTCACGCGATCTTTGTACTTCGCGATTTTCATAATGGTCAAGAATACTTTGATATGTATAGATCTCACGTCGTGCACCGGTTTGTTCAGCACCTGCGGGCAATGTCCATCCGGACTCGGAAAATTGTTTGAGTTCTTCGATTTGAATGGCACGTTCCCAGGTCATGTCGGTTACTTTCCAATCGCCGGTGACATTGCCGTTCAGATAGGAAGTTAGCGCGATGATGGCTAATATGACGACAAGGAGGATTATAAGCGGTTTTTTTGAGGACAGCTTCCTTGTTGATTGCTGGGAAGCGTTTGGCTCGGACACAACGGGTTTTGCCATGGATGCCGCTTTTTCTTCTTCTTTACGACGCATATCGAAATAGTTCATTTCGGAATCTTTACGACTGGCACCGCAGGTCGTGCAGAATTCAGCATCGTCGTGATTGAGACTGTTACAGAAGGAACAGTACCAATCGGGATTACGGTTGATTTCGGCAGCTTTTTCCTCGTCAACATACTCGATATCAGAACGCTCATCTTCTTCACGTGTGGAATCCTGGGCGTTATCTTTCATATAGAACTTTACATCCCCGCGGGCACGGCCGCAGGCGGGACAGGATTGTTGAGAACCGGGGATCCCCTGGTTCTTACAATAAGGACAATCCCAATATCCCATGACAAGTTTACCCATATACTCACCCTTATCTGCATACACGATTGTCATTACGACAAGATTATTCTACCAAAAGAGACGACAGTGTTCAAGAGGAAGCGACAATACAAAAAGCCTCCCCGAAGGGAGGCATAAATGGATGAATCAGCGCTGTACGCGTCCGGTACCGGAACCTTTCATCAGGGATTCGACTTCGGAAGCAGACACACGGTTATAGTCGCCGGGAATGGTATGCTTGAGGCAGGAGGCTGCTACGGCAAACTCCAATGCGGTCTTTTCATCTTCATAGGTATTCAGACCGTAGATCAAGCCACCGCCGAAACTGTCACCGCCACCGACGCGGTCCACGATATCAGTGATGGAGTATTTGCGGGACAGGAAGAAGTCTTTTCCGTTATAGAGACAGGCGCTCCAATCGTTGTGGTTGGCGGAACGGCTTTCACGCAGGGTGATTGCGACCCGCTTGATGTTAGGATACTTTTCCATGGCGGAAGAAGCAATTTTCTTGTAGAGCTCAACATCGATCTGACCTTCTTCCACAGCGGAAGAGGATTCGGCGGAAAGGCCCAGAGACTTTTGGAAGTCTTCTTCGTTTGCAATCACGGTATCCACATAGCGCACAAGCTCAGTCATCACTTCATCAGCACGCTTGCCATATTTCCAAAGATTCTTGCGGTAGTTGAGGTCACAGGAAACGTGGACCCCCAATTTCTTGGCGGCTTTGACAGCTTCCAGAGACAGATCGGCGGCACCTTGAGAAATGGCGGGGGTGATGCCGGTCAGATGGAACCAGGTAGCACCTTCGAAAACAGATTCCCAATCGATATCACCGGGCTTGGCTTCTGCAATGGTTGAACCTGCACGATCATAAATGACTTTAGAGGGACGCTGAACAGCCCCTGTTTCCAGATAGTAGATACCCATACGTCCGTCTTTGCGAACGATTTTGCTGGTATCAACACCGAAACCGCGCAGTTCGCGCTTGCAGGCTTCACCAATATCGTTTTTGGGGAGAACAGTAACAAAAGCCGTATCCATTCCGTAGTTTGCAAGAGAAACCGCAACATTGGCTTCACCGCCGCCAAAGGTGGCTTCAAGGCTGGGAGACTGGAAGAAACGCTCGTATCCGGGAGACTTGAGACGGAGCATGATTTCACCGAAAGTAATCACTCTGGACATTGTTATCGAACCTCCTGATTTTATTTCTGTACAAGATGGACAGCAAAACCGGCAATCTCATCTTTGAGATAGATCGCAATCATCTTACCGTTTTTGACGGAAGCAGTGGATTCATCTTCGAATTCGAAACCACGCTGTTCAAGATGCCATTTTGCACGGGCTACGCTTGTGGTACCGATGGCGATATGACCATGCGTACCGCGGAAGGGCTTCTTCATCATTTCGAAACCGGTACCGCAGAACGTGGAACTGTTGCCATCCTTGATTTCCCAACCAAGAAGAGAAGACAGAAGTTTTGCATCTTTCATGGCCTGCTCGGGATTACCGCTGTTGATACCGATGTGGCGTAACTCAAGACCCAGCATCTTATCTACCGCGGAACGGGTGAGGGAAGTGATTCTATCCCAATCGTGGGCGGCAATCGCATCTTTCGGGACCATCCAACTTCCGCCACAGCACAGGATCTTGTCAAAAGCAAGATAATCCAACATATTGTTTTCGTTGATGCCACCCGTTGGCATAAAGCGTAGATCACCGTAGGGAGCGGACATAGACTTGATCAGCTTAATGCCACCGATCGCCTCTGCAGGGAAAACCTTTACGGCCTTCAAACCAAGAGAAAGGGCCACTTCAAGATCGGAAGGATTTGCAGTGCCGGGGCAGACGGGAATATTACGCGAAATGCAATAACGTACGACCTCGGGATTCAGACCGGGGGAGACAATAGCGGACGCACCGGCATTGATCGCACGGTCAACCTGATCTGTCGTGAGCACGGTGCCGGCGCAGAGCAGAATGTCAGGAAGAGCTTCATGCACTCTGCGGATCGCTTCCTCCGCAGCCGCGGTTCTGAAAGTGATTTCCGCAACCGGAAGACCACCATCGGCGAGGGCTTTGCAAAGCGGAACCGCGTCATTTGCATCATCGATTGCAATCACGGGAACGAGACCGGCCAGGGAAAGTTTTTCAAGAAACTCCATGCAAGCATCTCCTTACTGAAATAGCGTTAATGTTGCGTAATGCAAGGGAAGCCAGAAATAGTCAGATTGTTTTGCAGATTGATCAACAGGATACAATCTGATCTGCAAAAATCGGTTTATATTATCATGAAAACGCTTACAAGTCAAGAGTGGCAAAGATTAGGTGCAGAAAGAATACTCATTTTACAGGAAGTACATAGAAGCATAAGACGATGAATCCTATAAGATTTGCGGATGTGTTAATTAATGTTTCATTTACATTTCAAAATATGAATGTTATAATAAAATTCGAATGACAGGAGGTGTCCATATGCTGCCTGATCTGAGCAAGGTGACCGCGATTCTTCCCGATGTAACAGACTATATTGTATATGCCGCGATAGCAATCGTTACGTTGACCGGCTTCTTCAAATGCCTTATTCCCTTATGGAGAACGACACGTGCTCTGAAACACGCAATCCGTGAATTACGTGAAGACGCAGGGAATACAGGAAAACCTGTGTGGCAGGAATCCGGATTTGTTGGAAGGCGTCTGAAAGGTGTATGGCTTCGCTTTTTGCAGAACGCTGAACAACTCGACCGTCGAGGACTTCCGACCAATGTGGAAGATTATATCAATGATGATACCGTCACCCATGGTCCGGGAAATGCAACGCTTGCGGAGTTGATCCCGAATTTGTTGACTTCATTAGGAATTTTGGGTACTTTTATCGGACTGTCTACAGGTCTGTCCAGTCTGAACATTTCAGATGCCTCGGCATTGATTGAAGGAATTCCGAATCTCTTGAGTGGGATGAAATTTGCATTTGGAACTTCTGTAGCCGGTATCAGTTGTTCTCTTGTTTTCAATATGATCAACAGAATTTCACAAGGGTCCAGCTACCATACGATTGATGAATTCGTTTCCTCTTTTACACAACTGGCTATGTCCAGACCGCTCGACAACGATGTTCAGCTTATCTGCCAGAATCAAGACCGCAATCATATGCTTTCCGAAGTGAACAATACACTTACAGATCGGTTGGCTGAAAATGTCGGGGCAGCTGTGAGCACTGCGCTGAACCCTGTAGCTGAATCCATGGACCGTTTCCTTCTTGGTACTACACGTCAACAGATCGACGGTGTGACGCATATCGTCAATTGCTTCGTGAAGGATATGAACGCTTCTCTGGACGGTCAGTTCCTGCAATTGGCAAAAGTAATCAGTTCGATCAATCAGAACCAGATTGCTATGGCTGATCAGCTGGACAGTTCTCTGCGCTCCGTTGAAGGAATCGTATCCAATGCGGAGTCTCTGCAAGGATTGGTAGACAATATTCTGTCTCATTTTAATGCATACGTATCAGAGATCCAGAACCACCGTCAAAGAGATGAACACTTCGAAACAAATTCTGCTGCCTTGTTGGATCAGATGCACCGCATCAGCATGGAACAGGCAGGATCCATGACCATGATCCGCCAGTATCAGGAAGAACTGACCCGGTCGCTGAACTATTTCCGGGACAAGAATACCGAGAGCATCCAAATCATGCATCATGCATCTGAAGTTCAGAGTAAAAATCTGGACGCGGTCTCGAAGACAATCAGCAAAGCAAGTCAGGATTTTACACAGGGATGCGAAAAATTCGCTTCTGATACCAGTGAATTTTTTAATGCTTCTTTGCTTGAACTGAGCAATGTCATAAAAGAGATGACGGCAGAAATCAGCGGGAAAGTCGATCGAATCGGCACTGGAGAAGAAAACACTTCTCTTGTTTCTTCACTGGGCGAGATCCAACGTATGCTCTCAGGAATGGAACGTGATATGAAGACCATCGCGGACGATCTTGCGCGTCACGCGAAGGAGGACTGAATATGGCCAGACAGGGCATACACAATCGTCGTGCCGGAAGAGGAAACGCCGGTGGCGGAGCCAGCTGGATCAGTTACTCTGATATGATGGCTGCCCTCCTGTTACTGTTTGTTTTGATCTTGTGTGTCAGTCTCTATCAGTACTTTTCCATGCTTGAACAGAAGACTCTGGAATTGGAAGAAAAATCAGGAGAACTGGAACAGCAAAGAATCATTTTAATAGGCAAACAGGAAGAACTGGACCTGAAAGATCTCGAATTAAATGAAAAAACGGTCGAACTGGATGAAAAAACAGCCGCTTTGCTTCTTGCACAAAATGAACTGGAAAACAATCAGGCTGCTTTGATCATCATACAAGCCGAATTGGATGACACGAAGACAAAACTGGATCAGAGACAGATCGATCTTGATCTCGCTAATGCGGCGCTTATTGTGAAACAAAAGGAATTGGATGAAGCAACAGAACGGGTAACCCTACAGCAACTCGCTTTGGACCAACAAACCAGAAAAATCGATGATCTTGTTGGCGTCAGAAGCAAAATCGTTCGAAGCTTGTCTTCAGCCATGAGTCAATCCAATATGAAAGCGACCGTTGACCCGAATACGGGTGATATTGTCCTTGAAAGTACAGTTTTCTTTGAAAGCGGAAGTGCTGGAATCAAGCCGGAAGGACAGGCATTACTGGAAGCATTTATCCCTGTTTATCTGAACGTTTTGCTAAGCCCTGAATATGAAGATTATCTGGGAGAAATTATTATTGAAGGACATACAGACTCCAGCGGCGGATACAATACTAACCTCAAATTGAGCCAGGACCGTGCATTGCAGGTGGCGATGTATTGTATCGATCTTCCGGGACTCTCGCAAGCGCAGAAAGATAAACTGAAAACGATCCTGACGGCAAAAGGCAAAAGCTATTCGGATCTGAAATATGATGCCAATGGTAATGAAGACAAAGAGGCCTCCAGACGTGTCGAATTCAAATTCAGCCTGCGCGATGCGGATATGATCAATGAAATGAACAGGATCCTGCAAACGCAAGATCAAGCGACGGACATGAACGTATTCGGTCCTGTTTCTGAAGAATAAGAAATAACAGTCATTTCACGAGAGGAAAATGAGAGTGAAAGCAACAGCCATCATTTTGGTACTGGTCTGTCTGGCAGCTTTTGTCGGACTTGGATATCTTTATATGACATCATCAGTGACTGTCATGGATGTGGAAATGACAATATGTGAAGCGAATGCGCAGACTGCACTTTTTAATGAACTGAAAATGCAGGTCGAGAGTGGTTCGGCAGCTGCGACAGTTTATTCTGAAGCAATTCCTCAAACGCCAGAACAATGCGTTTTTCTGCAGTATTCTGTCAAACTGAAGAATAACACTTTTCTGAAAGCGGAACTGGCTGAGATCCGTATTACGCCGATTCCCGGTGATTATCTTCAGGTAGGTGAAGCTATACCGACCGACCTTGCGCCGGGAACCACAGGTACCGTGAACGCTGTTCTTCTGACAGACAAGGATGCAAAGACGACTCATGAATTAACGATTTCTTACTATCTTTGGGGAATCCCGTTTTTCATTCGAACAACCTATTCAAACTAAATAAAAACCGCCGAAATGGCGGTTTTTTATAAGCCCCAGGGAGCCGATGCGCTTCGTTTTTTCACCCGCTCTGTTAAGCAGGCTGGTACCCTGCCGACTGCGTTTGTCTTCCTCTGCACCTTTCGGCGAAGGCCTGACATAGCAGTACTGTAGACTCGGGTTCCATTTTATGAAATGTGGGGAAAATCGAAACACTGTCGCACACCCCAGGAGCATCTACCGTTATTATACGAAGGATGGAAAATGATGTCAAGGTATTCTGAAATACAAGACCATGATAAACAACTGCAGATCAGAAACAATATGTAAGGCATTGAGAGCCTGTTCTTTCCTTGTCTTTACATTGACACCCGGAAGAATCACATGCTATAACTTTGCTGTGCTTAGGGACTTTAGATCACTGTGCTGATAAGCAAACAATGATTCTGGTTACTATATCCTAAGCGCAAGAAAAATGAGAGATTCGTAAAGGCAGAGTAGTGTTCTCTGCGTTAAGTGTTCATGGACGGGGAGTTGCCATGAAACGAAACGCTCAGCGTGCGGTAGAGAACGCGCATCCCGCTGATCTTTATGCGATTAAGCCTCTGCGAATCAGAAGAGATGAACAGGGGGCTTTTTTTATGGAAAAATCACAAAGGAATACTACGCTACGGTTGTGTGTGACCGCTATTTTTGCGGCGCTATATTTTGTGTTGACTTCATGGTTGACGATTCGACTCGGTAATTTGCGTATCAGTATCGCATCGTTGCCGATTCTTGTTCTTGCTCTGATGTATGGTCCGGTGGAAAGTTGTGGCGCTGCAATTTTAGGTGAGTTTATATATCAGGTTTTAAACTATGGCATTACCTTAACAACGCCACTTTGGCTTTTGCCACCTGTAATCCGGGCTTTGATCGTTTCATTTGGTTATCGCTGGATGAAGAAAAAAGTTGGTGAACCATGGGAGACCAAGCCGATTTGGTTCGGATTTTTATTGATTTTTGCGGCGATTATGACAACCTTGGCAAATACCGGTATTACTTGGTTGGATAGTGTGATTTATCATTATTATTCGTTCGTTTATGTATTCGGAGATTTTGTGGTCAGGCTTTTGACCGGTATTGGAACAGCAGTCGTTATGGCAGTGATTCTTCCGCCTGTTGTAAAAGCTTTAAGAAGGATTGTCTGATCCAGAACAACAGAGGGAAAACAGATGACAAAGCACGATCAAAGATCATTCATTTTGAAGGAACTTGACAGACTTTATCCTAATGCAGGACCGGAACTCAATTTTTCCAACCCCTATGAAACACTTGTCGCAGTTATGCTTTCTGCGCAATGCACTGATCGGCAAGTCAATAAAGTTACACCACAGGTTTTTGAAAAGTACCCGGATATCCAAAGTATGGCTTTGGCGGATCCTGACGAATTGTTTTTATTGGTCAAAAGCTGCGGATTCAAAAGTAAAGCCGGTAATATCATCTGTTCCTGTAAAATCATTATGGAACGGTATGGCGGTATCGTTCCTCATAATATGGAAGAACTTGTTTCCTTACCTGGCGTGGGAAGAAAGACGGCTAACGTTGTTATGGCATCCGCTTATGGGATCCCAGCGCTTGCTGTCGATACCCATGTATTTCGTGTCAGCAACCGATTGGGCCTGGCAAAAGCAGATAATGTGGAGAAAACAGAAGAACAACTGAAAAAGGCAATTCCCCGTGAGCTATGGATCACGGCTCACCATTGGCTGATTCTGCATGGAAGACGCGTATGTAAAGCACAAAGACCGAGCTGTGAGACTTGCACAATAAAGGAATATTGCGAATACTGTCAAGCGCAAAAGAAAAAGCCGGAATGAACCGGCTTTTCATTTTGCGTATAATCAATTCTCAGTAAATAACAGATCAAAACAGGGAAGGGCTTCGGTTCCTTCTTCACTCTGAATCTGATGTGTTCCGGTGCATGTTCCGTAGAACTTGACTTGGGTATCGAGTGAAAGCTGCGGATCTTCATCAGAAAGGATGATGATCTTGTTTTTGTAGGTTCCTTTGCCTGATTTGTTCATGGCAGCGAAAATGACCCATTGATCACCGGCTTGCTGGATATCTGTGATCCAGACATTATAGACCATATTCTTTCCTGTATAACCGGCGATTTTCTTTGTAAGAGTACTGTATGCAGGCTTAACGGCGTCTTTGCGGACTTGATTACGAATGTCGTTTTCTGTCAACTCGCGGATTGCGGTATAGGTAAAACGGCGCGTAGAGTATTGTTTCTTCTGGAATACAAGCGTAATGTTGTACTCTGCTTCTTCGGCAGTCGGCACTTTGAATTTGAAAACGCCGGAATTATTAGTTTTGACCAGCTTGTCAAATGTTGAGGTAGGCGTTGTCACGATACACTGTACAGTGACGTTCTTGATCGTTTTTCCGGAAATCACGGTTTCATCTTCGGTAAACTGTTCGGGAATCGGATTATCCAGATTGACGGGGAGAAGATCTTTCTGGTATGTGGTAGGATCAAATACCTGCTCCGCAATCGTGGTTCCATCACGCTCAACCGTAACGGTCATCAGCCAGATCCCTTCTGTCGGAAGCTGGACGCTTAAGCTGAATTTGCCATTCTTGGTGGCGACATCAGTTACGTGGATAGGTGACGGATCCGCCATACGCATCAGGGTTCCGGTCAGCTCGACACCTGCCGTCGTAACGCCGGTAACGGTAAACTTTCCGGTATTCGTTTCTTCAGGAGGGGCGCTGGTAAATTCCAATTTGCCTACTGTGGTGGCGGGAACCGGTTTAGTTTGCGTAAAGGCAAACGAATTCATAAAGTTATTGATTGCGGTCAGATCCTTGCTTTTCTTAAGAGCACGATCAAAAACCTGGTAATCAACAGTCACTGTATAACCGTTTCGAATCGTTCTGCGAAGGTAACCGGCTGTTTCAACGCCATTGACGACCTTTTTGTATTGCATAAGCAGGAAACGACCGGAAGTATATTTCTTCCATTCAGCATTGACCATTGTATAGCCAAGCGCTTTGTTTGCATCACCGGTAGACTGATTTTTACGGTAAGAAGCACGCGTCGCGGTTGATTGCTCGTCAATATTGAACCAACGCTTTGCTTCTTCGTCCATGATGGCTGATACTTCGATACAGACATCAGCATCGGGACTCCACGCCTGAACAAGAACACCGCGATCCTCCCAATCCTTCAGAAGTGTGTCCTGATCTTTGCTGTTGGCAGCCAGCCATTCCTGATGACCGGAAAGATTTGTGGGGGTAAGAAGGATATACCCTTCCGGAAAGGAGGCCGTAGCCCAGATCGGTTCAAAATTGAAGGGGGTATCCGCTACCGCTATGGCACCAAAGAGCGTCAGTGCCAAAATCAAAACAAAAACAATGATCTTACGCATCATATACACAACCTTTCGGAAACATAGAAACTTAAAATTCTATTCATTTTAGCACAGGATAGACTGCGTGGCAAGTTCACGACTGTTCATCACCGGGACGAAGTGTGACTTTTCGGCGTTTGAGGAATGTTTCTACATCCATCATCACGACATGAGAACAAAGGTTACAACGGATCTTGATATCTGCGCCTGTACGGATGACGGTCCATTCATCTCCTCCACAGGGGTGAGGTTTACGGGTACGTATGACATCGCCAAGACGGATCTCCGGTACAGCCATGAAGGAACGCCTCGATTCACTGCTTATTAGGATGTAAACATTATATCAAAATACGGTCAACTTGCAAATGTTTCGAGCATGAGTGTATAATACGCCTGAAAACGGAAAGGAGAAAAACGCTGTGAATATGGCTGAAAATCCCATCGGTGTTTTTGACAGCGGTACCGGCGGTATCAGTACGCTGAAGGAAATCGTTCGCCTCCTGCCGTGCGAAGATATCATCTATTATGGAGATACGGCAAACGCGCCTTATGGAACCAAATCGACTGATGAAGTCATGCAATGTGTCTATCAAATATTAGAAAAACTAAACGAACGGAATATAAAAGCCTTAGTCATTGCGTGCAACACCGCGACTAGTGTAGCGGCTGCGAAACTGCGGGAAGAACTAAAGATTCCGGTCATAGGGATAGAACCGGCTTTAAAGCCAGCCGCTTTGGCCAGGAAGAATGGTCATATCCTTGTGCTGGCAACACCAGTCACACTTTCATTACCCAAGTTCGGACAGCTCATGTCTCTCTATGGGGAATGGGCAATCCCCTCTCCGTGCCCCGGATTGATGGAACTGATTGAAAAAAAAGACACGATTGGGTGCAGAAAATACCTTGAAGACATCTTCTCCCGCTATGATCCAAAGGATCTTGATGCAGTAGTCTTGGGATGTACGCATTATGTTTTCCTCAGGCCGATGCTTCGCCAAATGTTACCTGAACACGTGATGATCACAGATGGAAATGAAGGAACTGCTAAGCAACTGCAACGCGTCCTGCAGGCCAATGAACTTGAACGGGAGAATGGGAACGGAACGGTTGAATTCATGACCAGCGGAACAAAGGAACAGCTTTCTGTTATGAAGGAATTCTTTATGAACGAAAACATATTGAAATGATACGACTTGATTTGGCTTGTGTGGTCAAGGAACTACCAAAAAAGACTTTTCTTTTGTCGTTCTTTATGTTATATTATTAATAATTATGAATGTGGTTCCTGTGGAATGTTAATAGTACGCAGGGGATGACATATCAAATCGTTTTCAGGAGGAATGTACCATGGCTGAATTCGCAACTACCCATATTCGCAACATTGCCCTCATGGGGCACGGCAGCGAGGGCAAAACCACTTTGACGGAGGCAATGCTCTTTGCTGCCGGACTGATCGACCGTCAGGGCAAAGTGGAAGACGGCTCTACTGTTTCCGACTTTGATCCGGAAGAAAAGAAACGCGGTTTTTCCATCAGCGCCTGCTATGCGCCTATTGCTTGGGGCGATAAAGTCATCAATGTGATCGATGTTCCCGGCTATTTTGATTTTGCCGGTGAAATGATGGGCCCGCTGCGTGTTGTTGAGACTGCTGTGATCGTCGTTGGCGGTGTCAACGGTTTGAGCGTTGGTGCCGAAAAGGCTTGGGATGCTGCTGGTGAACACAAGCTTGGTCGTATGTTTGTGGTCAATCAGATGGACCGTGAACATGCCAACTTCGAAAAAGTGACTGCTCAGCTTCGTGAAAAATATGGCTCCTGTGTTGTTCCGATCCTGCTGCCTTTGGGCGAAGGCGCCAACTTCAAGGGCGTGATCAATGTCCTCGAAAAGAAAGCCTATCAGGGTGCCTACAAAAATAGCACGGAAGTTCCCATGCCCGCCGAATTTGAAAGTGAAGTCAACGCTGCTTTCGAGAATCTGACCGAACAGGCTGCTGCCGCCGATGACGAACTGATGATGAAGTATCTCGAAGGCGAAGAATTGACTTACGATGAAATCATGACCGGTTTTGCTAAGGGCATGAAGAACGGTGAAATCGTTCCCGTGGTTGCTTGCTCCGCTCTGACTGGTGTCGGTATTGCCCGTACGATGGATCTGATTGCTAAATACCTGCCTTCTCCCGCCCATGAGGGACTGAGCCAGACTGGTACCAATCCCAAGACTGGTGAAGAAATCACCCGCGTCTGCAAGGATGAAGAACCTTTCTCCGCTTTGATTTTCAAGACCATCGCTGACCCCTTCGTTGGTAAGCTGAGCCTTTTCCGTGTTTTCAGCGGTAAGATCAATAGCGCCACCACGCTGTACAATGCCAACAAAGAAAAGACTGAAAAGGCAGCCGGTGTCTTCAGCCTCCGTGGCAATAAGCAGAGTGCTGTGACCACGTTGCATGCCGGTGATTTGGGTGCTCTGGCCAAACTGCAGTTCACTTCTACCGGTGATACTCTGTGTGATCCTGCGAACCCCATCCTTTATCCTGAAATCGTCTTCCCGGCTCCCTGCATCAGCAAGGCAGTGTTTGCTGCCAAGCAGGGTGAAGAAGACAAGGTCTTCAGCGGCTTGGCCCGTCTGGCAGAAGAAGATCCTTCTATCAAGATCGAAAAGAACGTTGAAACCACCGAAACTCAACTTAGCGGTGCCGGCGAAATGCATCTGGATGTCATCCGGAACAAACTGGCTTCCAAGTTCGGTGCTAACGCCGTCCTTCAGGATCCCAAGATCCCCTATCGTGAGACGATCCGTAAGACTGTTAAGGTTCAGGGCCGTCACAAGAAGCAGACCGGTGGCCATGGACAGTTCGGTGATGTTTGGATCGAATTCAGCCCCACTGTGGACGATGTGGAATTCGAATTTGAAGATGCTGTTGTTGGCGGCGTTGTGCCCCGCAACTTCATCCCCAGCGTTGAAAAGGGACTGCGCGAGAATATCGTAAAGGGCGTTTTGGCTGGTTATCCCATGGTCCACCTCCATGCCAAACTGTACGATGGTTCTTATCACCCCGTTGACTCTTCTGAAATGGCGTTCAAGACTGCTGCCCGTATCGCCTATAAGAAGGGTTGTATGGATGCCGGCCCCGTGCTGCTCGAACCGATCATGCACGTCGAAGTGACCGTACCCAATGAATACATGGGTGATATCATGGGCGACATGAATAAGCGTCGTGGCCGTATCAACGGTATGAACCAGGTTGGCGGAATGCAGGTTCTGGACGCTGAAGCGCCTCTGGCTGAAATGTTCAAGTACGCAACTGACCTGCGTTCCATGACTCAGGCCCGTGGCTCCTTCTCCATGAAATTCGAACGTTATGAAGAAGTACCGAGAGACGTTGCCCAGAAGATCATTGAAAACGCCAAAGTCGAAGACGACGAAGAAGAATAATCATTACCATAAAAAATGGTGTACCGTATCTGAAACGGTACACCATTTTTATATGATTTTTACTGTTTTTGAGTTACCCTTTGCAAACGATTGCTTCAAGAACATCGACCATTTTTTCCATTGCCTGAATACTGATAAGTTCCTTACGGCCATGGAAATTGTAACCGCCTGTGGAAAGGTTCGGGCAGGGAAGCCCTTCGTAAGAAAGTCTGGCGCCGTCTGTTCCACCCCGGATCGGTTGAACGATCGGTTGCACATCGCAGGAAACGAACGCTTCTTTTGCTTTCTCGATAATTTCCGGGTGCTCGGCGATCTTTTCTTTCATATTCCGATAACTGTCATGGATGGAAAGAGATACGGTATCTTCGCCCCATACCTGATTAAGATAGGAAGCCACCCGGCGGCACTGTTCTTTTTTTTCTTCAAGCTTACCTGCGTCATGATCTCGCAGAATATAGTCCAGCACGGCTTCTTCTTCGTTTCCGCGGATGGAAAGCAGATGATAAAAACCTTCGTAACCTTCTGTATGTGCAGGAGTTTCCCAAGGCGGAAGCATACGGTTGAACTCCATGGCAATCAGAGCAGCGTTCTTCATTTGATTCTTTGCACTGCCAGGATGAATGTTGACTCCCTTAACTGTGACACAACAGGATGCGGCATTGAAGCATTCATATTCAAGTTCGCCAAGTGCTCCGCCGTCAACCGTGTAAGCATAATCCGCCCCAAAGCCGGGAATATCAAACAGGTCAGCACCACGGCCAATCTCTTCGTCCGGGGTAAAGCCTATACAAACCCGGCAATGATCCGGGGCGTCCGGAGACATCAGTCGCTCGGCAAGAGTCATGATCTCTGCAACTCCTGCTTTATCATCTGCCCCCAAAACGGAAGTGCCATCCGTTACGATGAGATCCTGTCCGACAAGTGAAGGAAGGAAATCAAACCCGTCAATGACTGTACCGTTCTTTAGATAAATGGGTTGTCCGTTGTAGTTGTAAATAATGTCAGGTTTAGTTGGGCCCAGAACGCCATCAGAGGTATCCATGTGCGCGATAAGGCCGATTGAACCGGGAACATTTCCCTTGGACGGGATCGTAGCGTAAACATAACCATTCATGTCAACACGGGCATCAGATATTCCCATGGACTGAAGCTCATCACGCAGCATAGTGGCAAGAATCATCTGTCCTTCCGTTGAAGGACAATGCTCGCAGGATTCATTGGATGTGGTTTCAACAGATACATAACGCAGAAATCGGTCGACAATACTCATACGGTACCTCCTGTTACTTAATTGAATTTTCGATCGCTGCTTTTGCAGCCGAAATGCCATCTATAGCGGCACTTACGATTCCTCCCGCGTATCCGGCACCTTCACCAACCGGATAAAGACCGTTGATCCCCTCCGCCTGATAAGATGCAGTTCTGACCATGCGGACGGGTGAGGAAGAACGGGTCTCAGGCGCGGTCATCACAGCATCCGGCATCGCAAAACCATGAAGCTGACGGTCCATCCCAAGTATACCCTGATGCAGGTCTTCTGCAACGAAGGATGGAAGAATCGCGTGCAGGTCGGAAGGCGTAACGCCCGGTTTATATGTTGGCTGTACGTCCCCAAAGCATACGGTAGCCTGGCGTGCAAGGAAATCCCCGACTCGTTGGGCAGGCGCATGGAAGTTGCCACCACCTGCACGGAAAGCTTTTTCTTCTATTTTGCGTTGAAAATCGAAGCCCGAAAGAGGATGGATATCCCCGAAATCTTCAGGACGCACGCCAACAAGCAAGGCTGAATTTGCGTTGAAACCGGAACGGGCATGATAACTCATGCCATTGACGGCGACCATACCCGCTTCAGATGCTGCGGCAATCACTTCACCGCCGGGACACATGCAAAAGGTGTATACTCCACGTCCATCGGGGGTGTGAACACAAAGCTTATAATCCGCAGCGCCAAGCGCGGGATGAGAAGCAAACTTTCCGTATTGTGTTTTGTTGATCATACTTTGGGGGTGTTCAATACGGACGCCGATTGCAAAAGGCTTTTGTTCCATGACAATGCCCTGATCATAAAGTGTGTGCACAGTGTCACGTGCGCTATGACCGATTGCCAGAAGAACTGTATTTGTCAGTATTTCCCGTTGCACTCCACCGTGTACGACAGTAATCCCCTGAACTGACTGATTACGGATGATCAGGGATTCCATACGTGTTGAGAAATAGACGGTTCCACCAAGTGATATGATTTCCTGACGGATAGAAGCAACAGTATTTTTCAGCTTATCGGTGCCAATATGAGGTTTTTGCAGAAACAGGATCTCTTCCGGTGCTCCATGATCCACAAAAATCCTGAGGACATCTTTCGTATAAGGAGACTTGATACCACACGTCAGTTTCCCGTCAGAAAATGCTCCTGCACCGCCTTCGCCAAATTGAACATTACTCTCCGGATCCAGTAGGCCCCTTTCAGTCATTCTGCTAACATCATTTGTGCGTAGATCAACGGGACGACCTCGCTCGATCAGAATCGGGTTTGCCCCGGCACGTGCCAGAATCAATGCCGCGAAAAGACCGGCAGGTCCGGCACCTACAACCACAGGCGAGGTGGTAAAGCCAGAGGGTGGAGGTGTGAAACAGGCTTGAGAAGGAACAACAGAAATCTGACGATTTGTTTGTAATAAAGATTTCTCATCGGTTACCTCGAAATCGACTGTCATCACAAAATGAACGTCACCTTTATCGCGCGCGTCCACAGAACGGCGGGCAACGGTCACGTTCAATAATTGTCTGGAAGATAATCCAATTTTACGGATCAAAAGATTTCGAAGGGAGAGTTCATCATAATCCAGTGGGACAGAAAGATTGGTTATTCTGAGCATAATGTTTCCTCATGCCAACGTATGTCGTCGGGCGAAGTAAATGCAGAATCGGGATATCTGACCTGTGTTAGTTCCAAACCGTGTGGCGGAGCAGTGACTCCAAGATCCAAACGGTCTCCGGAGGCAAAGGCCTTAACGAATGCATCCGGAGATCGTTTGTACTGGCCGATTTCGATCAGGGTACCGACAATAATCCGTACCATATTATACAGGAACGCGTTCCCGCTGATTGTGAAGGTAAAGTCATCTCCACTTTGGCTGAGTGCCGCATCGTATATCGTTCGTATTGTTGTTTTTGCGGTACCACCGGCAGCCTGAAAAGCGGAAAAATCATGTGTACCCAAAAGAGTGAGGACTGCTTTACGCATAGGATCCAAATCCAAAGGAACTGGAATATGAACAGTATTGTTCCTGCGGATCGCCGTACCGTGACGGCTGTTCAGAATCCTGTAAGTGTAAGTCTTTCCGGCTGTCATAAATCGCGCATGAAATCCGGAAGGCACTTCACGTCCGGTATGGATCCGAATGTCCGGCGGTAGAATATTATTCAGGACAAATGGGAATTTGTCAGCTGGAATCGTGCATCCAGTATCAAAATGAAAAGACTGGCCTGTAGCATGGACACCGGCATCGGTTCGGCTGGCTCCGGTGATAATGACGGTATGACCGCAGGCGGAAGTAAGGGCTTCTTCAAGCACTTGCTGTACAGCCAGGCCATTTGTTTGCCTTTGCCATCCGGCATACGCGGTTCCATCATATTCGACCGTAAGAAGGATCCTTTTCATGGAATGATTCCTTTCAGAAATATACCTTCAAGAACAATGAGACCAATCAGAACCAGAAGGATCAAAAAGGCGTAAAGATCGTTACGCGTCATTTTGAGAACACGAAGGCGAGTACGGTTTTCACCGCCCCGATAACAACGGCTTTCCATCGCCATGGCCAGATCCCCAGCTCTACGGAATGCACTGACAAACAACGGCACGAGCAGGGGAACCATCGCTTTTGCACGACTGATCAGATTTCCGCTCTCAAAATCAGCACCTCGGGCCATCTGTGCTTTCATGATTTTGTCTGTTTCTTCCAGCAGGGTAGGGATAAAACGAAGCGCGATGGTCATCATCATTGCCAACTCATGGACCGGGAAATGGATTTTTTTCAATGGACCAAGCAGAATCTCGATTCCATCTGCAAGGGCGACGGGGGAAGTCGTCAGCGTTAGCATAGATGTGCAGAGTACAAGAAAAACCAAACGGAGGGAATAATGAATCGCCTGAAAAAGGCCTTCTTTTGTAATACGTATGAAACTCCATTGGAGAAGAGTCGTACCGCCTGATGTAAAAAAAAGATTCAGGACAAAAGTAAGGATAATAATCAGACGAAGAGGTCGCAATCCACGGATCAGCATGCTGAATGGGACCTTTGCTGCCTTTGCCATCAGAAAAACGAACCCAAGCAGGAGAACGTATCCGGCTAAGGTATGAATCAAAAAGGTGCAGACGATCAGGCCGATGGTGACCAGTAGTTTGGTTCGAGGATCAAGCCTGTGAACAGGACTATCCACAGGATAATACTGTCCCATGGTGATATCGTTCAGCATGATCCTCCCTCCTTCCAAAGTTTAAGAAGATAATCCTGCAGTTCCTGCTGGGTATAAATCCCCTCTGGGACGGAATATCCTCTGGCACGAAGACGATCAGCCAGTTGAGTGGCTTCGGGAACACCCAGCCCGATGGAATTCATCATTTCAGCTTGCTGAAAGATCTCACGCGGTGAACCGGTTGCAACCAGTTTCCCTTCGGACATGACAAGCAGCCTTGTAGCAAGGCGTGCCATATCATCCATACTATGGGAAACCATAATGACGGTTACATTCTCATTCGCGTGAAGATCCTGCAACATTGTGAGGATGCTGTCACGCCCACGCGGATCAAGACCGGCAGTAGGCTCATCGAGAATCAGAACCTCCGGAGCCATTGCCAAAACACCGGCAATGGCAACCCGACGCATTTGACCGCCTGAAAGTTCGAATGGACTCCTTTCGGCATAGGTGTCATAGTCCAAATGGACACATTCCATGGCATGACGTACCCGTTGGTCCGCTTCTTCTTCCGAAAGACCCTGATTTTTAGGTCCAAAGGCGATATCTTTACGGACTGTTTCTTCAAAAAGCTGATATTCAGGGTATTGAAAAACAAGACCGATCTTTTGGCGGATCTTACGGCGATCTGTTTTGTCATCGTTTAAGTCAACACCGTCAATCAGAATCTCACCGGATGTTGGTTTCAGAAGGCCGTTCAGATGTTGGATCAACGTTGATTTTCCGGAACCGGTATGTCCAACGATCCCGATAAACTCTCCATTTTCGATTCTAAAAGAAACATCGTTCAGCGCAATCGCTCTGAATGCATTATCCTTGGAGTAACAGTGTGTCAGGTGGCGGACTTCAATGGACATAATCTGACCACCTCCTGTTCCATATCATCGACAGTTAGAATGCCGGAACGAAGCGGCATTCCGCTTTCACGCAACTGGTGCGCTAAATCCGTCATGTGCGGTACATCAAGATGAAGTTCACGCATCAGATCGATCTGAGAAAAGATTTCGGCAGGGGTACCGGATGTGGAAACGGTTCCGTCGGACACGACAACCACACGGTCAGCCATTGCGGCTTCTTCCATGAAATGTGTGATCCAGATGATGGTGATCCCCTTTGTCTTATTCAATGTACGGATCGTTTCAAGAACCTCTTTACGGCCGGACGGATCGAGCATGGCTGTTGCCTCATCAGCAATGATTACCGAAGGTTCCATGGCAAGAATACCGGCAATGGCTACACGCTGCTTTTGCCCACCGGAGAGCAAATGAGGGGCCGAGTCGGCGAATTGACTCATTCTGACTGATTTGAGAGCACTGTCGATCCTCGGGATCATTTCTTCGGGTGGAATTGCAAGGTTCTCCAGTCCGAAGGCAACATCTTCCCGGACAACTGTCGCAACGATCTGGTTATCCGGATTCTGAAAAATCATGCCGGCACGACGACGAATATCCCATACTTTGTCGTCATCTGCTGTATCAAATCCGCAAACAGTGATCGAACCTTCTGTGGGAATATAAAGAGCATTCAATAATTTAGCAAGAGTCGATTTACCGGATCCGTTATGCCCTAAAACAGCAACAAATTCTCCGGCTTTGATCTCGCAGGAAATGCCTGTAAGAGCGGAAGACGGGGCATCTTCATATGTATAGGAAACCCCGTCAGCATGAATCACAATAGGATCCTGTGACAAAAAAGACACCTCCTGGATTATTTGATATTCAAGTCGATTTGGTGAATTTGCGCGGGTGCAAGATAGCGGAAAGGAATACGAACGGTTCCGAGACCATTGGAGATCAGGATCGGAACGCGGTTTTCATCAAGCCATCCGGTTTGATAATGCTCATCAATCCCGTAAGTAAGTCCGAAAGAATCTCCGAGGAAAGGAATTTGCCCACCGTGTGTATGTCCAAACAAAGCCAAATCGAACCAATTCAGTTTTCCGTTTTTATCGGTGGTTTGCTGTGCTTCCTGCAGAATTGAGGGATTATGTGCAACAAAAACAACGAAATCATCCTGACGGGTCGCGGAAGCAACAGACTTGATATTTGGAGAACCAAAGGTAGGATCGTCTACGCCGGCGATCCAAATTGAGCCATTATTGATCAGGACCTGATCGACACTGTTATACAGTGGCGTGACAGAGGCATTTTTCATTGCATCGGAAAGACGTTTATTTTGGGCTTCGGAATGATCTGTGTCCTTATCTCCGAAAACACCAAGGATCTTATAACGGACATGTAATGTATGTTCGGATAATTTGTTGAAGAACTCCACAGAAGAATCAATATCGTTACCATAATCGCCGCCGAAGATGAGAATATCGGGATACAGACTATTGATTTGACTTACGAGCTTATGAAGACGGTTTTCGTTATAGAAAAAACCGTAATGGATATCGGATACAAATACGATGCGGATATTTCCTACATCGGACGAAAGACTGTCGCAAGCCCAGACTGTATGTTCGATCGTAGGAAAAAAGGGAGCAAAGAAGCCGAACAAAATACAGATGAACAGCAGAACAACGATAATCAGCGCGAATGCTCGCCCTTTGGCTTTCTTCTTGGGGACAACAGCAGAAGGCTCGGTCATGGGTTGCCGGATCTGCATCATTGAGCTTGGTCCCTGAGGCTTGGAGTGCTTTCCGCGGTAAGGCTCCATTTCTTTACCTCCTAACGGTACGTTGAAGCATTGACAAATATAACTTTATTATTATACACTAAACCATAACCCACTTCAAGAAGAGGAGCATCAAAAGATGGAACATCGGGAGTTGAATCCGTGTACGATGTTAAACCCGACACCGGTTGTACTGGTCTCATGTGGAAATGCCAAAGGAGAAATGAATATGATCACCGTTGCCTGGACGGGAACAGTGAATTCAGAACCTCCCATGGTTTCAATCAGTATTCGACCCGAACGGTATTCGCATCATATCATCTTGGAAAGTGGAGAGTTCGTTGTAAACCTTACGGATGAGAAAATGTGTAAGGCAGTCGATCTTTGTGGCGTAAAGAGTGGTAAAAATACGGACAAAGCGGCTGAAACCGGGTTGCATTATTTAAAAGATCAGCAAATGAAATATGCACCCTATATTGCGGAAGCGCCCGTTTGTCTTTGTTGTAAGGTTAAGCAGGATATCCCTTTGGGAAGCCATGATCTGTTGATCGGTGAAATCAAATCTGTTTTGGTTCGTGAAGACAATCTGGACGAGAACGGTTCTTTGCATCTCGAAAAAGCAGGCCTGATCTGTTACAATCATGGCCTGTATCAAAAGCTGGGGGATGTGATGGGCTTCTTTGGTTATTCTGTTGCGAGAAAAGATGTATTTCAAAAAAGAATGAAAGCTTACCGCTGAGGAATCGCTCTTTGAGTATAATCCTTTTGCAAAATGGCGTATAATGCAACATCGATGAATTCTTTTTTGTTTTTCATGCGGCTATGCAGGATCCCTTCCTGACACATGCCGCATTTTTGCATCACTCTGCCGCTGGCGGGATTTCGGACATCATGCTGGGCTTCGATTCTATTCAGACGAAGGGCAGTAAATCCTTCGTGTAAAACGCATTCCAGTGCTTCTGTTGTCAAACCGTGATTCCACCAGGTTCTGGATATGGAATAACCAACTTCGGCGGAATCATTGACCTGATCAAGCCACATAAATCCAATGGAACCGATCACTTTACCTGTTTCTTTCAGCACAATGGCCCAACTGCAAGGCTGGCCGTCACGGTAGAGGCGAAGCATATATCGAAGATAATTTCGCGTATCTGAAAGTGACCGATGAGCGTCCCAAAGAACATATCTGGCGACTTCTGTATCTGATGAATATAGATATACATCCTGACAATCACGCATTTTGAAGGGCCGCAGAATCAGCCGATCTGTTTCGATGACGGGTAAACGAGCAAAATAATCTGGCCGGGATACTGGTCTGGATGTGTCAAAGGTAGAAGATAAAAACAGATCTTTCATATGCAGCACAAAATGTCGCCTCACAAAAATGACCGGAAGAAAAGTCAGCGGTCATTCGTTAATTGCATGTACAGGAACTCAATCGTACGAAAAATTCGACAGTATGATCGTGATTCCTGCTAAAAGACCGTTGTTGACAATAGGATTATTGCAGGGGTAAAATTATTTTGTTTACCTGCAGATCAAGGAGGCCATACGGGTGATGAAACAAAAAATGAAAAAACAAACTGGAAGAATTCTATCCTTTATGATGGCAATGATCATGGTATGTTGCATGATCGTCATACCGGCTGTTGCATCAGAAGATTGGACGGATCTTGTAATCACGCTCCGTTGGAATTTGGGTGACAGTGAACTGAGTTCTGCTGCTGTTCCTGTCGAAACGGTCAAAAATACTTTTTGGGCCTGCGTGGATGCCAACGCGTTGAACAGTTTGATCATTGATATGTATCATCCAACAAGGTCTTTTCAATTTGACCCGATTTCCGGCAGCGTGTTGGAGAACGTAATTCCGGCGGGCGAGTATGTTGATGGAAACAGTTTTATAACAATTACGGCATACGACGAAAATGGTGGTATCGAAACATTCTACCTGTATATTTCTACTGTGACTCCTGTTCCTATGGTTGAAGTTACAGTTGAACCGACAGAAGAACCGACTCCGGAACCGACTGCTGAACCAACTGAGGAACCGACTGCAGAACCGACTGCAGAACCGACAGAAGAACCGACAGAAGAACCGACTCCGGAACCTACTGCAGAACCGACCGCAGAACCTACTACAGAACCTACAGCTGAACCGACTGAGGAGCCTACTGCTGAGCCGACGGAAGAACCGACTCCGGAACCCACTGCAGAACCGACTGTAGAACCTACTGCAGAACCTATTGTAGAACCGACAGAGGAACCGACTGTTGAAATGACTGTGGAGGCGACCGCAGAACCGACGGAAGAACCGACTGCGGAACCTACTCCGGAACCGACAGCAGAACCGACTATTGAGCCGACCGCAGAACCGATACCTGAGTTTGTTGTTGCGGATATTCCTTCTATGGAAAATCTGTCAGACGAATCAATAACGAATCCTTCTGCGGATTCCATGCATGATGAAAATACCATGACGGGGACCGTCATGGTTGAACGTTATGGCCTGACGAATGCGAAGAAAGTTAATATCCGTAAGGGAATGTCTACATCTACATCTGCTATCGGACAAATCTCCGATCCAAGTACATATGTTTTTGTCATCAGCGATACCTTGACAGACAATGGTGAACATTGGCTGAATATAACTGTTGATTCTGTAACGGGCTATGTCAAAGGTGACTTTATTGACATCCTTACTCCGGAAGAAAACGAGGCCTACCTTTATTCTATATCTGCGGCTATTGTGAATGAACAACCGTCTGAACAGGAAGTACAACCCTCGGACGACGAAAAAGAGATATCGGCTGATACATTACCTGACCAGATTACTGAACAGGCGAACGACTTTGAACAAACAGAGCCGATGGAGAACGATGTTCCAACGGTTCCGGAAATCATTCCTGAACAGAAAGATGTTCTCAATGATCATTCGAACGATTTTGACATCAGTCAGGACCCGTATGAAACGCCTGATTCCCTGATGGATGATGGAAACAATGAGATCACTTATGATATGCATGATGATATCATAGGCGCTAATGAGGGAAGAACGGAAGAAGATGAAGTCCCCGCAATTGAAGGGGAAAATGAACCGCTCCTTGAAACCGTAGAACCTGCTATTACACCTTTTGCTGTTGAGACGCCGATTCCTACCGGTGCATATATTAACCGCTTCGGAATGATCACCGATAAACAGGTTGGATTCCGAATGGATATGAGCGCTTCTTCCACGCTTATCAAACGTTTTGCAAAGGGAAGCTATGTCTATGTCATCGTTGAAAAGGTCAACGATGCGGGTGAAAACTGGTATTATGTTGAGGATAACGGCCAGTTTGGCTATATCATGAGCAAGTTTGTCGAAGTGTTGACTGCTTATGACAGTGATTCAATCATGCTGGGCCTTTGCGCCAGTCCCGTGCCTGAAGTGACCCCTGAGCCTTTGACGACACCGGACGGCCACACGATACAGGAATTAATGCCGGAAATGCCGGATGGAACCACAGAAAAGGAACCGGAGCTTACACCGGATGTACCTGTTGAAGTTGAAAACACGGAACCGGAGTTTATGCCGGATGTTCCCGCTGAGAAAGTGAACACGGAGCCGGAATTTACGCCGGATGTTCCCGCTGAGGAAGAGAACACGGAGCCGGAGATTACGCCGGATGTCCCTGCTGAGGTGGAGAACACGGAACCGGAGTCCATACCGGATCTGCCTGCTGAAAAGGAAACAACGGAACCGGAACCCCAGAAAGTTCTGTATACACCGGCACCTACCCCTGTTGAGACGGTTATCCCTGCCGGAACGATGATCAACCGCTTTGGTATTATCAATGCAAAACAAGTTGCTTTCCGTGAGGCAATGAACACAGAAAAGGCGCCAATCAGCCGACTGGCAAAAGGGGACTATGTCTATCTTCTTCGTGAAGAAACGAACGATGCGGGCGATCAGTGGTATCTGATCGAAATAGACGGTCGTGACGGTTATGTCATGAAAAAGTTTGTGGAAGTTATGACACAACTTGAAAGTGACGAAGTGACAGAAAAGGAATGTGAAACTCCCGTTCCGCGTTATGTTGCGCCTGGTGTAACAGAAGGACCTTTTGAACAGCCTGATATTTCCACAGAAGAAAAAACCGATGTGGAAACGGATGAACGGACAAGCCATACAGACGAAGCTGAAAATGAAGCAGAAGGTAAGTCTGGAGAAACAGGGTATACGGAAAATCCTGAACAAGGGACGGAAACAGAAGTTCCGGAGCAGGTGACGTCTGATGAAGAAGAAAAACAAGAATCTTCGCTGACACCTCTGATTACTGAGCCTCCTGTCGAAACACCTACCCAGACGCCGATCGAAACACCTACTCCGGTACCAACCGAAACACCTACACAGGTACCAACTGAAACACCTACACAGGTACCAACTGAAACGCCTACTCAGGCACCGACCGAAACACCTACTCAGGCGCCGGTCGAGACACCAAATACATTAATAGATGTTTACAAAGGTTACGCGTTGGTACGTCAGAAGACTTCGTTGATGTCTGCGCCAAATGGCGAAACCAAGGGCGAACTGCCTCCGACGACATTGGTGGAAGTGCTTGATCAGGAATATGGCACGGATGGCAATGTGTGGAGCTCTATATGTACTTTGGAGAACCAGTCGGGATTCGTTCCGGATTCTCTTCTGAGTCCTATCTCAGATGACAATGCGAAAACTTTGATCGACCAGTGGAGTATTCTGCACGCAACACCTACACCCGTGCCTACAGCGGCTCCAACAGTTGAACCGCAGCAGGTCGCCGGTTATGCTGTAACGCTTGGCGATGGTGTGTATCTGAGAGACTATCCCGCTTCTGCAGGTATGATCCGCAGTGAACTGAATGCCGGAAGAGTCCTGTATGTTACCGGACAATTCTATGAAAACGGGACCATTTGGCATCAGGTATATGACGAAGGGGTATGGGGGTACGTTCGTGCGGATATGCTTCGGATGATGAACGAAGCCGAAGTGAAAGCCTATAATGAAAAATTGATTGTCACCGCGGAACCGGTCATCATTGAAACACCGGCACCGTTTACCGGTGAAAGCATGAGCAGTTACGGTTATGTTACAGCCGCTACTGCAAGCCTCTGCAGCAATGCGTCCGCAGATGCTTCAGTTATTGCTTCTCTGAAACAATATGCTTTCTGTCTGATCCAGAGTATGACAAACGATGGTACTCAAGTTTGGTATAAAGTATGGATCAACGGTAATGAAGGTTATGTTTCGAGCAACTATTTCAAGCAACTTACCGCTGATGAACTTACTCAATTTCTGAATAGCCCAGAATACCAGGAAGGAATCAACGCGAACAAAGCAGACGAAAACACAGATCTGAGCAATTACATCATGGATGCCGAAGATTGGCTGATGAATGAATGGAATGATGTTCATAACACAGATAATGTTATTCCTTATGTTCAGCCGACGCCCGAACCGTATCAGCGTCAGGGATACGCAATTACAATCGGTGACGGTGTGTATGTCCGCAGCTATCCGGATGCAACAAGTATGATTCTCAATGAGCTTCCGGCAAATAAGGTCGTATATGTGATCGGACAGACCTATCAGGATGAAGTTGCATGGCACGAAGTGGTCAATAACGGTGAATGGGGCTATATTCGCGCGGATATGCTGAGAATAATGTCCGAATCAGAAGTGGAAGCCTATATCAACAACATCAACAATACACCGGAACCGACGCCTGACATCACACCGGAACCTTATTCCGGAGAAGACTGGAGCAGTTACGGTTATGTAGAATCACGGTCTGTGAATTTCCGTGAAAGACCCACAACAAACTCGGCCAAGATCGGCACATTGAAACAATATGCTTTCTGCCTCATTCTTGGTATTGAAAACAATGAAAACCAAACATGGTATAAGGTTTGGTATAATGGACAAACCGGCTATGTTTCCGGTGATTACTTCAAGCAACTGACAGTGGATGAAATGAATACATTCCGTCAGAGCAAACAGTATCTTCAGGGAATCGAAGACAATAAGAAAAACGGAACCGAAACGACAGATGCCAGTACCTTTGTTTCTGCTGAGGATCAAACGGTACGGGTTTGGACAAATCCGGAATCAGGCATCAATGTCAGTTATGCACCTTTTGATCCATTCGCAACTGCGGCGCCCCTTCCTACAGAAACACCTGTACCTGTTGAAACTGATGCATACGAACAGGTGATTGAACTGACCGAAGAGGGAATGGAAGAATCGGAAACCTACAGTCCGCTCGCGACGACTGAACCCGGTAATGATAATAGTGAAGGCTCTTCAGCTGGAACTTTCCTCCTTGTTGCCGCGGCAGTTCTGCTATTGGGTGGAGGCGGTTATGCTGCATTCATGGTCTATCAGAACAAAAAGAAAGCGGCACAGCGTGAAGCTGAACGAAGAGCCAAAGCAGCAAAACTGAACAGCAACGCAATGAAACCCGAAAACAGGAATATTACCGCACAGGAAGCCGCAAGAGCAAACAGAGTCCGTACCGGTACGTATACCAACACCGCGGGGACTTCAGTGCCAAGTGCTGTACCTATTGAAACCAACACGAGAAAGGCAGAAAAACCGCTCGGAAATACCGGAAATACCATGTATAATCCCTATGGAAGATATACTACGCCCAAACAGGATGAATTAAAAGCTGAGCATTTTGATTTTGAGCCGCGTCGTGCTGAACCCCTGGAGACTAAAGAGGCACAGGACGCATGGCAAAACAATACGCCCCAGCAACCGACGCGCAGAAGAAGAACGGATGCTTACAACCATTCCGGAGAAGATGAATAAGCTAATTGAATAATCCTATATGCAACGGGATCGCTATGCGGTCTCGTTGCATTTGATTTATCGACATGATATAATATAAGTTGGTTTGTCAGATGAATGGAGGATTCTTTATGTGGCTTTCGGCGATAGCTTTACTCGCGTGTGTATGTATGTCGGCTTTCTTCTCAGCAAGTGAGACGGCATTTTCATCCATGAATAAAGTCAGACTAAAAACCATTGAAGGCCGCCAGAGGGCAAAAGCACAACTGGCATTGAAATTGGGGGAAGATTACGACAATCTTCTGATGACGATCCTTGTGGGGAATAACATCGTCAATATTGCGGGTACCGCAATTTCAACCGTGATGTTTACAAACCTGATCAACGAAAGTGCCGGAGCGACGATATCAACAATCGTAATGACGATCGTGATTTTGCTCTTTGGCGAGATCAGCCCCAAAAGTCTGGCAAAAGAGAACGCCGAATCTGTGGCGATGTTCGCAGCGCGTCCACTAATGATCATCGGGAAGATCTTGGTCCCTTTAGGCTATTTCTTCAGAATATGGAAAAAAGTACTGCGTAAATTGTTCCGTCCACATGATGATGAAAGCATTATCGAGGCTGAGCTGATAACCATGGTTGACGAGGCTACCGATGAAGGAGACATGGATATTGGTGAAAGCGAACTGATCCGTTCTGCAATTGAGTTCAATGATCAGGATGCACTTGATATTATGACGCCTCGTGTGGATGTGACGGGGTTGGAAGATACCGCAACGTATGAAGAGGCTGCCGAAACGTTACGTTTGACCGATTATTCCAGGTTACCAGTGTTTCATGAGGATCTGGACCACATTGTTGGCGTATTGAATGAAAAAGACTTCCATAAGATGACGTATCTTGGTGAAACTGATATTACGAAAATCATGAAAGCACCGGTTTTTGCGCCCGCAACGCTTCAAGTTTCCAAACTGCTGAAACTATTCCAGGAAACAAAGACCCATCTTGTTGTTCTGGTGGATGAATATGGTGGAACCGAAGGTATTGTTACGATGGAGGATGTTCTGGAACAACTTGTTGGCGAAATCTATGATGAACACGATGATGTGGATGAACTGATTTCACCCAAGGAAGATGGTAGCTGCAGTTTTGATGGAAGTATCCGTTTGGATGATCTGCTTGAACAGTATGGTATTTCAGATCAGTTCGATGCGGATACAGTTGGCGGATGGGCTGCGGAAATGCTTGAAAAGATTCCTGAAGAAGGGGATAGCTTTAGCTATAATGGCTTGAACTGTACAGTTACCGGTATGGAGAAACGAAGGGTTACCCAAGTGACGATCAGTGGTCAATATTTAGCAGAAAATGAAGATAGGGGATGAAAGTAATGACAAAGAAAAACAAACAGGATATCAAGAAACAGGTTGTACGAATTATCGCTCTTGCCGTAGCTGCAGTAATGGTAGTACTTGTTTTGCTTGAAGTCCTTGTACACTGAACAGGTGATTCGTAACGGGGAACGTATTGGCTGAGAGGATCAAAGAATGCGGGCAAAAGAAAAGAAACACTTATCTTTCGGTTCTTTCCTGATGATTTTCATATCCATTTTGGTTGTCGCCGGATTTGCATATGTTTTTCCAAAGCTGACCGGAGGTCAAAGAATCGACATAACCAGATTGGATCTTGACGATGTATTGGATATCCACACGCAAGCTCCCATGATTGAATCGTTATCCGTTCCGAATGAACAGAACATCACCCCTGATCCCCCTGTACCGCAAGCAACATCAACAATCGAGCCTGAAGACGATGTACCGGAGCAGAAAACAGGCGGCAGTGTCACCATGACCTTTGGCGGCATTATCGCACTAGAGGATGCGATACGTAAATCTGCATATCTCAGCGATACAAGACAGTATGACTTTTCTGAAGTCCTCCGTTTGATTTCACCTTATATGGATTCAGACATTAACTGCGCTTTTTTTGAGAATCTGCTGCTTGACAATCAAAAAGTGAGCAATCTCGTTGTTCCATCCAATGCTGCGGAAGCATTGAAAATGGCAGGCTTCAATCATGTCTGCCTTGGATTTCCCAAAGTATACGATAAAGATTCTGACGGACTTGGTGCAACCATGACTTCACTGCGTGAGTATGGAATGGAAGTCCATGGAGTGAATGACGAACAGGAGGAAGATCGAACATCAGCGATTCAGGAGGCCGGTAATCTGAAAGTAGCAATTCTGCAATATACTTCTGACATTTCTTCCAATGGAACCAAGTTGATGAAGAAACGTGGCGAACAATGGGCTGTACCGGCGGATGATCCGGATCAGATTGGAGAAGATATTGCTTCTGTGCGTTCTGC
>JAZUFB010000289.1:0-11428 GCA_045640475.1 Clostridia bacterium | reverse complement strand
AGATCCTGCGGCGAATCAGTGACAGGGTCCCTGATCCGGGGATCACAGAAGCGATCAAAACCGTCTATGAGGCGATCTTCACCGCGAGCAAGCAGTTACAGGAGGCGGAGGATCATGCTTGAGAGGCACTTGTTTATCATTGGCATGCCGGGATGCGGAAAAAGCAGTCTGGGCAAACGGACCGCAAAGGAGACCGGTATGCCCTTTGCGGACACGGACGGACTGATCGCGCAGGCAGCGGGATGTACGGTGAACGAGTTTTTTGAGCAATATGGCGAAGCGGCATTCCGTACGGCGGAAACCAACAGCCTGTCCATCCTGACCCGTGTACGGCCATCGATCATTTCCACCGGCGGCGGAACGGCAATGAATGAAACCAACCGTCTCATCATGAAGAACTGGGGACTGATCGTGCTGATCGACCGTCCGCTGGAGGATATCATGAGCGACATCAAACTGGACCGGCGACCTAACCTGCAGGAAAAAGGGCTTGGCGAACTGGAACGGTTATATCAGGAAAGAATGCCTGTGTACAGGAGTCTCGCGGATGTGATACTGGATAACAGTCAGGGCTATCACGCGGCTCTGAACATGATGATCCGCGTCGCGAACGGATACTATTGATCAAAAAGCGGAGGAAATACGGATGGATTATCAGTTTGACCTGGTGGGCAAGATTGGCTCCATGGCTTTGATCCGGAAAGAGGATCACGATATCGACTATAATATTTTCAGCCGTCTGGGCTCGGAATTGAAGCCGGGCATGATCTGGGTGACCAGTGGCGCGACCGAGATCGGCCGCCTGGACTATATCAAGCGGACCGGCATCGAGCTGAGCGGCGATCCGGATCAGGACAAAGCCGACTACGCTTCCCAGGGACAGAGCATCCTGATGCAGAATTACCGGCAGTTTATCCCGCCGGAATACGGTGTCCGCCAGATCCTGGTGGAGCATACCCACTTCAACGATCCTGAAAAGAGCGAGCATATCCGGAAACTGCTGATCCGTGCCGCCCAGCAGAAGACGATTCCGATCGTGAATTACAATGACCCTGTGAGCGACGAGGAAAACCGGAAAATGGAACTTTCCGTCCGCAGAAAAATGGGCGGGGAAGTGCATGAGTGCGTGGATAACGACGAGACCGCTGCAGTGATCGCCAATCTGGTGCGGGCTAAAACGCTGGTGCTGATGACTTCTACCGAGGGCATCTATCAGGTGCCGGGCGATCCCTCTACGCTGGTGCGCGAGGTGACCGGCGATACTTATGAAGAAGTGGAGCAGAAAGTGCGAAAATTGCAGGAAGGTTGCGTCGGCGCCAGCCGGAGCGGCGCCAACGGGGCGCGGGCCAAACTGGAATATGCGCTGGGATGTGTGAAGAACGGGACTACCGTCGTGATCGGACACGCCAGACACCGCCTGAGCGAACTGAAGGACGGAAAAGTGCCCTGCACGCGGATCGGAGTGAAGCTGTGAATCCGGACCTGCTGGAAGCGATCCGCTTCTTTACCCGGGAAAAGCAGATCATGGCGTCCCTGCATGTGACCTGCGGCAAACGGGGGTGCGGATCCGCCTACGCGACGGATGGGGACCGAACACCCGGCCGGAAAGCGGACGAACGGACGCTGTATGACCTGGCCAGTGTGACGAAACTGTTTACCGGAATGACGCTGATGCGCCTTAAGGAGGACGGGAAGCTGGATGTGGACCGCCCGGTGACGGACTATGCGCCACGCTTTTGCCACCTGCGCGATGTTTCGGTCGCGTCGCTGATGACCTTCGGAGTCAATCTGAAAACGCCGGGCCGGGTGGATGAACAGAAGGATGCCCTGGATGCTGAAGCCTGTCTGTTTGAGGCAACGAACGAAGGCTTGCCGGGACGCAGACCGTACTCGGATATCCCTGCCATGGTGCTGAAATATGTGGCGGAAGGGGTTACGGGGAAACCGTTTTACGAGATCGTGCGGGAGCAGATCCTTCTGCCCGCCGGAATGACGGAAACCTTTGCAGCGGTGCCGGAGGACCGGATCGCGGACTGTGTATGTTATGATCTGGAGCATCGGATCGAGAAGAATCGGCGGAAGGTGAATACGGGCATCCTGCCAGGCATGCCGCATGATCCGAAAGCGCGAAAGATCAGCCCCCACGGGGAAAACCTGTGCGGTCACGCGGGCTTGTTTTCCACCGCGGCGGATCTGGAACGGTTCTGCCGTGCCGTGCTGGAGGGGCGTATCCTGAGGGAAGCTTCTCTGCGCGAGATGGCCGTGAACAGGACCGGACGGCGGTTGGAAGACGGAAGCTGGTCCCAGTTTCTGGGGATCCAGTGTTATGTGCGCCATCCGGACCAGTATTTTTCGGAGATCCCGGTGTATGAATCCGATCGGGCGTTTGGGATCGGCGGCTTTACCGGGAACCATGTTTCCATGGATCCGGAAACCGGGGTCTTTGTGATCATGCTGGGTAACCGTGTTTATGACCGGTTGACGGTGCTGATCCCGGAGGATGGAAAAGCTTTTCGCGATTACGGACTGAACGATGACGGGACGGGGGCCTTCCTGTGGGAAGATGGCCGGGTGATCCCGTCCTCGGTCAATTATGTACACCAGAAAGATGAACACCTGCATACCGCGGTCGGCGCGGTGCTGCAGACCCTATAAAAAGGCTGGGAATGTTTTGAAACATTCCCAGCCTTTTTGCCGAGTTTTCGCTTTGCGAGAAACTCTCGGGCGCATTGACGGGCGAACAGGTTTATGCTATACTTGGTTGGTCAAAGAAAGTCAGACGAACGAAATGGGGGATGCACATGCGGCTGAGTGATTCAATCGAGCGGTTTATCAAAGAAATGCTCGAGCAGGAAGAATCCGAAGTGGAATTGAAGCGGAACGAGCTGGCCGAATATTTCGGCTGCGCGCCAAGCCAGATCAACTATGTGCTGGCGACCCGTTTTTCGCCCGATCACGGGTATATGACCGAGAGCCGCCGCGGTGGCGGCGGATATATCCGCATTGTCCGGATCACCCGCGGCGGGGAACAGGATCTGCTGTACCTGATCAACGAGCGGATCGGCGAGGCATTGACGGAAACGGAAGCCGCGCGGTTGCTTTTACGGCTTAAGGAACAACGTGTTATTACGGACGCCGAGGCGGAGATCATGATGAGCGCCCTGCGTACGCAGGCGCTGTCTCTGCCGATGCCGGAGAACCTGAAGGACGCGTTGCGTGCCAGGATCATGAAGAGCATGCTCCTGACCGTAGCCAGACAGAACAGACAACTGTAACAGCGGACCGGGGCATAAGATTCCCGGACCTGTCATGAAAGGAGACGCGGGGGATGCTTTGTGAGGAGTGCCACGTCAAAGAAGCGAATTTTACCGTGTCCGTAATGGTGGACGATGAGGTGACAACGCGTCACCTTTGCGCGGACTGCATGAGCCGGATGAACGCGAATCTGGTACGCGGGAATGTCCGGGATCTGCTTTCCTCCGTGCTGAACGCGATCTCCGGGAACACCGGAAAAGAAAAAAAGGAGTTTTCTATGCCGATATTCGGAAGATTGTCCCCTCGGGTCCAGCGGATGCTGGTCCTTTCCCAGAAACTGACAGCGGAGCTGCAACAGGCCTATGTGGGCACGGAGCATCTGCTCCTGGCCTTGCTGAAAGACCCTGAAACGGTGCCGGAAGCGGTTTCGTCCCATTTGGACTATGATACCGTGATGGAAGGCATGCGGAAGAATCTGGCGGAGAACACGCCGGAAACCGACGCGAACCGTCCGCAGCCCGGCCAGAGGATCGAATTGAGCCCCCGGGCCAAGAAGGTACTGGAACGCAGTGTGCTGGAATCTCACAAACTGGGTCATGCCTTTGTGACGGTGGAACATTTCTGGTTGGCGATGCTGGGGGAGGACGACGGGATGGCCGCCGCGATCCTGCGCAGCGCGGGCGTGGATTTTTCCAAAGCGCGTGAGCAACTGCTGACACAACTGCGCGACAACAGCGAAAACCTGACTCAGCCCCAGAGACCGCTTTTTGGCGGCGCTACGCCCAAAGGTGAAAAACAGACAGGCAACGAGAGCCCGTATCCGAATCTGGAAAAATTCAGCCGGGACCTGACTGCCGCGGCAGAGAAAAACGAGTTGGATCCCGTGATCGGACGGGAAAACGAGATCCAGCGGATCATTCAGATCCTGATCCGCAGGACGAAGAACAATCCCATCCTGATTGGCGAGCCCGGCGTTGGCAAGAGCGCGGTGGCGGAAGGACTGGCTCAGCGCATCGTGCAGGGCAATGTTCCGGAAATGCTGATCGGGAAACGTCTGCTGAGCCTGGATATCGGCAGTATGATCGCCGGGACCAAATTCCGCGGGGAATTTGAGGAACGGATGAAGAATGTGATGGACGAGCTTCACAAGGCCGGGAACATTCTGCTGTTTATCGACGAGATCCACACCATTGTGGGGACCGGCGCCAGTGAAGGCAGTCTGGACGCGGCAAACATCCTGAAGCCCGCGCTGAGCCGTGGTGAGATCCAGTGCATCGGCGCGACTACGCTGGATGAATACAGAAAGTATTTTGAAAAGGATGCCGCGCTTGAAAGACGCTTCCAGCCCGTAACGGTGGGCGAACCCACGCCGGAGGAGACGCTGTCCATCCTGTACGGTCTGCGTGACCGGTATGAAGCACACCATAAAGTCCGTATTACGGATGGCGCATTGGCTGCGGCAGTCAAACTCAGCGACCGGTATATCACAGACCGTTTTCTGCCGGATAAGGCTGTGGACCTGATGGACGAAGCAGCCAGCCGTGTTCGGATCCAGGCCTTTACGACGCCGCCGGATGTCCGCGAGCAGGAAAAACGACTGGAAGCCGTCATCATTGAAAAGAAAGATGCAATCAGTCATCAGGACTTTGAAAAAGCAGCCTCCCTGCGGGATCAGGAACTGCATCTGAACGCGGAGATCGACCTGAAACGCGCGGAATGGACCCGGAACCAGACGACTGCCCGCGATGAAGTGACTGAAGATGATATCGCTCAGGTGGTGGCCGGATGGACAGGGATCCCTGTCAGCCGGATGACGGAACAGGAAGCCCAGCGTCTGCTGCGGCTCGAGGAGACCTTGCATGCCCGCCTGATTGGTCAGGATGAGGCTGTGAGGGCTGTCAGCCGGGCGATCCGGCGGGCGAGAGCCGGACTCAAGGATCCCAAGCGCCCCATTGGCAGTTTCATTTTCCTGGGACCGACCGGCGTCGGCAAAACAGAACTCTGCAGAGCCCTGGGCGAAGCGATGTTTGGGGACGAGGATGCCGTGATCCGTCTGGATATGAGCGAGTATATGGAGAAGCATACCGTGTCCAGACTCGTCGGTTCGCCTCCCGGATATGTCGGCTTTGAGGAAGGCGGTCAACTGACCGAGGCCGTGCGCAGGAAACCTTACAGCGTTGTTCTGCTCGATGAGGTGGAAAAGGCGCATCCGGATGTTTTCAATATCCTGCTCCAGATCCTGGAGGATGGACGGCTGACGGACAACACCGGCCGTACCGTTAGCTTCCGGAATACCATTGTAGTCATGACCAGCAATGCCGGCGCGCATGTGATCGGCAACGGCAGGACCATGGGCTTCGGCGCGGAAGCCGGCGAGAGCGTGCGCAATTATGAAAGTATGAAGGAATCCGTGATGAAGGAGGTCAAGGATCTGTTCCGGCCTGAATTCATCAACCGTGTGGATGAAATGATCGTATTCCACTCGCTGACGGAGGAAGAGATCCGCCGGATCACCGAAATGATGCTGAAGCAGGTGGCGGACCGGCTGAAAGAACGCGGAGTGGAGCTCACCTGGGATGCTTTGGCAGTCGAACGCCTGGCCCGTGACGGATACGATCCCAAATATGGCGCGCGTCCGTTGCGCAGACTGATCCAGCGTACGGTGGAAGACACCATGAGCGAAGAACTGCTTTCCGGAAGGATCTCACTGGGCGGGGCGGTCAGCCTGACGGTCCGGGACGATAAGGTCACCGTTGTACCTCGTGTCGAATCCGCGCCTGCGGACGATGCCGGGCAGCAGGATGAACCGGAGGAAGCGGTTGCTCCAGCGCAAAAGAAACCCAGAAAAAGAGGGACTCCGGCCAAGAGAAGGACCGTGAAAAAAACGGCACCTGCTTTGGAAAATGATGAAACGGAAGCTTAAAAGACAGAACGGAAAGGACCCCGGAATCATCCATGATTCCGGGGTCCCTGTTATTTTGCGGCAAATCAGTTTCCTTCATTCTGCGGGGTGGCGGGCCTGGTGATGATTGCTTCAAATCCGGCGGCGGGAAGCGGACGTGAATAATAGTATCCCTGGGCGAGATCGCATCCCATACCGGTGAGGAAGTCCAACTGGGATCCGGTTTCAACGCCTTCCGCGATGACATCCATGGAGATCTCCTGTGCCAGACGGATCACGGCGCCGGTGATCTGACCGCTGCGCGCGAAACGGTCGGTGCCGGTGAGGAAGGACATATCCAGCTTCAGCATATCCAGCGGCAGGTCACGGAGAATATTGATGGAGGTATAGCCGATTCCGAAGTCATCCAGCTCGATGTAGAAACCTTCATCCCGGAGGGCACAGAGTGTGGAGATCATTCGTTCTCGCTGCTCGATGAAGACGCTTTCGGTGATCTCCAGACGGAGGTGTTTTGGCTCCAATCCATAGCGCCTGACCAACGCGGGCAGGAAGGTGACAAGATCCAGATTGATGATATCGATCCGGCTGATGTTGATGGAAAGCGGGATCACCGGCAGACCGCTTGCAATACGGTGCTGCAGCCACTGGCAGGCCTGATTCCAGATATAGGTATCCATCTCTGTGATAAAGCCGTTCTTTTCAAAGATCGGGATGAAATGATCCGGACGGATCATGCCGCGGTCGCGGTTATCCCAACGGCAAAGTACCTCGGCACCGATCAGTTCGCCTGTGGAAATACGATACTGCGGTTGGAAATAGGGCAGGAATTCATGGCTGGCCAGCGCGGTACGCATGCTTGCTGTGATCCACTGCTCTTCCAGTACACGGTCTCTTAACCCTTCGTCATAGATGCCGACGCGGGGAGGATAGACATTTTTGACGGATTCCTGTGCGAGGAAAGCACGGTCGCACATCAGAGAGACATCCATCTTACGGTCCGTGATGGGGTAAATACCGATGCACTCCTGCAACTCGTAGTCCGGTGAATAATATTGTAACCAGTCATGGATCTTTTTTCTCAAATCGTCGGGAGTGATGCTGTCCTGTGCGAGACAGAGAACGAAATGGTCCCCTGTGAGACGCGCGTAAGCGGCGGATGTGGCGCTGCAACGGATGTCCAGTTCCTGACCGATGGCGCGGAGCAGACGGTTTCCGGCGTCGACCCCGAAAAGATCGTTAAAGATCTTGAAACGGGTGATATCCAGACGGACGATCATGAAGTCCCGCTCCGGGTTGGCAGCGAGTACATTCGGGACGGCTTCCTTGAAGCCGTTCATATTATAGATGCCGGTCAGCTCGTCATGCATGGCCTGGAATCGGAGACGCTGTTTGAGCAGGGCATCTGCTTCCTGCTGGACGGACAGACGGGTGTATTCGGCTTCGGCCTTTTGTTTTTCCTTACGGGCAAATTCCAGAGCTTCAGCATTTTCTTTCTGGATGCGGTTGTAGGTGCGCTGGCGGACATTGAGCTGGATCAGGAAGATGAAAACAGCCAGCAATAACAGGCCGATGATGATCAGGGGGAGACGGTAGCGGTAGATGATATCGGATACGGAATCCTGATAGGGATTCTTGGAGGCCGCGGTCAGAACGATATTGTTGGTTGCTTCTGATGTCAGCGAAACGGTGTACTTGTTCATGACGGACTGGAGACGGGGGTCGGCCCGTGACCGTACAGCGGCGGAAAGCAACGTGCGTGTATCGTAACCGGGAATGATCTCCAGGCTCTCGTATTGGGGCATTTCCATCAGGTAGAGCGCGGCGGCGCTGTCCACAATGGCAACAGACGCTTCACCGTAGCGGACCTTATCGAGCGCCGCGGCGGCATGGGTGACGGTCGTGAGATTTTCATCGGACGCGAAAGAGGAATAATAGGAACAGATGGCGCGGTCATTCCGGCAGAGAACGAGCTTTTCGCCAATCAGACCGTTTACGTTGGAATTGGCACGGCTGATGGCAACCAGCGAATCGGGGAAGCCAGCGTCCAGCAACAGAATACCGGGCGTTTCTCCGGCTTTGGCCTGGGGAACACTGACGGGAAAGATGACATCGAAGGTGCTGTCCGCCAAACCCGCAAGCAAGTCTTCAAAAGTGGGGACAGTAGTATATTCAAAAGTAAAACCGGTTTGATGGTAGGTCTGCTCGAACCAATCCCGGAAAGCGCCTGTCGCGTTGATCTTTGAGGAATCGGAAAGTACGGGGACATTCCCCAGCAGGCCGACCTGGAGGATGGGATGTTCCTTCATGTAGGCCTGTTCGTTGGTACTGAGCGAAACGGAATCTGAGATATCACCATAATACTTTTGCCAGAGACTGGCACTGTACATGGGCTCGGAAGCCCAAAGCTCGCCCTGGGCGCGGTTGATCCGCTCCAGAAGGGCGGTATCGGAAGTGTTGCATGCGATAAACAGAGGACTCGCGGAAAGACGGGCGAGGACTTTGACATCCGGTGTGAGACGGAAGGCACCGATCATCAGCGCGTCCACTTCGCTGTTCATGAGGGCGTTGTGGCAGCTTCTGTCATCCGGATAGGTGCGGATATCCATCTGGATGCCGTATTCCTGTTCGGCGGCCACCAGATCGTCCAGCAGGCTGGAGCCGGCCATGATGCCGACGGAGATCCCATCGTAGGCAGGAAAGTCAGAATAGGCGAAACGATCATCGTCGGCGCGACAACACAACACGTTGGCATCGATGTTCATGGGCAGATCCGTGAACGACATCTGTGCTTCACGTTCGGAAGACTTGCGGTGACCGGGGATCAGATCGATCCGTCCGTCGGCGATGCGGGCGTGGGCTTCCTCCAGCGTCATGGGTACAAAATTGCAGATGAACTGACCGTACTGGGCCAGATGCTCCATATATTCGATGCCGAAACCGTAATAGGTTCCGTCGGACTTCTGGGACATGTAGCGCGGATAGTTCAGAACGGCAATCTTGACGACCGGAATGGTGACGGCCATAGCAAAGCAGGGAAGGATCGCGGTCAAAAGAAGAACCAGGGCAACCAAGAGCACACGAATCCTTCGCAACATAACTATACCTCCGGAGAAAGAACGATGTATTTGTAATCTTATAGAAATTTTAACATAGTCTGCGGGCAATCGCAAGAGAGAAGGGCTTTTTTCATCTGTTTATCCTTATTTTTACAGGGCGTGTGAAAGGAACTGTCCGTCATTGAAAAAGGACCCGTGAAGTGATACACTAAACACAATGACCTATGAAACGGAGAGAAACGGATGGCAAAACTGTATTTTCGTTATGGCGCGATGGGTTCCAGCAAGACCGCGAACGCGATTATGGTGCAATACAATTATACGGAACGTAATCAGCGCGTGCTGATGGTCAAGCCCCGTCTGGATACCCGGGACGGTGAGCGAACGGTGAAAAGCCGCTGCGGGTTGGAAACCGAGTGCGTGTTTGTGGAGGAACTGGGCAATACGGACCTGAAAGGGTACGATTGCGTGATCGTGGATGAGGCCCAGTTTCTGAACAAGGAACAGGTCGAATTGCTGGTCCACATCGTGGATGATCTGAATATTCCTGTGATTGCCTATGGCCTTCGGGCGGATTTCCGGGGCAACTTTTTTGAGGGGAGCCAATGGTTGATGGCCTGGGCGGATACGATCGAAGAAGTGAAAACGATCTGTTGGTGCGGCAAGAAAGCCACCTGCAATGCCCGCGTGATCGACGGGAAAGTGGCCCGCGAAGGCGAACAGATCGTTCTGGGCGGCAATGAAGCGTACGTTTCTCTGTGCAGGAAACACTGGCAACGCGGAGAATTGGGTACATACAGCGACATAAAAGACTGAAGCGAAAGAAACGGAGGAAAACATCATGCTGGAAGAACTGAAACAACAGGTATATGAAGCGAATATGCTTCTGCCGGCGTATCATCTTGTGACCTTTACCTGGGGCAATGTATCCGGGATCGACCGCGAAAAGGGATTGTTTGTCATCAAGCCCAGCGGTGTGCCGTATGAGCAGCTGAAGCCGGAGGACCTGGTCGTAATGGATCTGGAAGGCAACAAAGTGGAAGGCTCCATGAATCCGTCCTCCGATACGCCGACCCACGCGGAATTGTACCGCCGCTTTCCCACCATTGGCGGTGTGGTGCATACACACAGCCGCTGGGCAACGATCTGGGCACAGGCGGGCCGTGATATCCCCGCGTACGGAACGACCCACGCGGACTATATCTACGGGAACATTCCCTGCTGCCGGGATCTGACCTGCGAGGAAGTGGAACGCGCCTATGAACTGGAAACCGGTAAGGTGATCGCGAGCCATTTTGAGGATAATGGCCTGAATCCCGCTTATGTTCCCTGCGTACTGGCCCGGCATCACGGTCCTTTTGCCTGGGGCAAGGATGCCATGGAAGCGGTGCATAACGCCGTGGTGATGGAAGAAGTGGCCATGATGGCCTGGCATACGGAAGCCCTGCCCGCCGGGCAACCCAGAGAATGTCTGCCGGAGTATGTGAAGGAAAAGCACTTCATGCGCAAACACGGTCCCAACGCTTATTACGGACAACGCTGAGAGCGTTTGAAATCAATCCTGTACAAACCTGTAAAGTTTTAAAAAATTTTTCTTGCGTTTTGTATAAGCACGGAATATAATGTTCGCGGTTGGTTCCTTCGGGTCTGTGGTTGCAAGCCGATGCCAGTCGCAGGCAAAGCGGTCCACGTAATCCGTCCAAAGTGACGGGGAGCATGGTGCGGTCTAGATGTAAGTCCGTCCGGGACATCGATCCCGAGAGAAGCGAGTGAGGGCACATCCTGTGCAGAGCAACCTTCCAGGCGGCGTGTGTGGGGTCAAAAACCAGGTCAGCCGGAGAAATCGCCTATACATTTTATCAGGGGGTTACCTAACCATGTACGAAGACAAAACGCTGGTATGCAAAGACTGTGGTGCTGAGTTCGTTTTCACCGCTGGTGAACAGGAATTCTACGCCGAAAAGGGATTCCAGAATGAACCCACCCGTTGCAAGGCCTGCCGTCAGGCTCGCAAGGCCAATCGCCCTGCTGCCGGCGCTCCTCGTGAGATGCACGAAGCTATTTGCGCGGAATGCGGAAAGCCCACTATGGTTCCCTTCGTGCCCAAGGAAGATCGTCCCGTCTACTGCAGCGATTGCTTTGCTGCCCGTCGTGGCTGATCCGCTTCGCGCTTGACTTAAATCAGGTGGGAGAAAAAACGTTTCCCCGAAAGGGG
>JAZUFB010000288.1:0-6606 GCA_045640475.1 Clostridia bacterium | reverse complement strand
TGAACGTGACTTCTTTGCCATTGCTGTCCTGCAGTTTCAGATCGCACAGTTTGCTTCCGCTTTCTTCGGTCAGCATCGTATCCTTCACAACGATATTGTGATAGGTCACGTTACCGTCGTTCGTGATCGTGATCGTGTAGGTGATCTCTTCGCCCAGAGCCATGCTCTTGTCGGGAGAGCTCTTTGTCACGGTCAGCGTGGCGTCCAGATCGTCAGGTTCGTCTTCGGTGTCATCGTCATCGGGTACATCGTCACCCAGAGGATCGCTGCCCTTCGCGGTCGCCACGTTGATCACGGTTCCCGCCAGGATGTCTTCTTCGGTGACCACATGGGACGCGGTGAAGATTACAGGCTCAGTCTTGGGAGCCAGACTGTCAATGGTCCAGCTGTCACCCGTGAAGGAGTCTTCGACACCAATATTCGTGACGGTCACATTACCGGTGTTCTGTACACTGATCTGGTAAGTGATCGTTTCGCCCAGAGCATACTTGCCATCGGTGGACGCGGTGCTCGTAGTGGTCTTGATGACTTTGATACTTCCCTTACCTTCATCAGTATCGTCGTCTTCATCGTCTCCGCCTTCGGGCGTCTGGGGATCTTCGGGATGCTTGGGATCATCGATCGGATCGCCCTTCGCAGTCACAGTGTTGTACACATGTCCCGCCAGGATGTCATCCTCGGTGACGGTGTAGTAAGCATACAGGGTCACAGTGCTGCCCACGGGCAGTTCAGAGATGAACGTGACTTCTTTGCCGTTGCTGTCCTTCAGCTGCAGCTCACGCAGCTCATTTCCGCTTTTTTCGGTCAGCATCGTATCCTTCACGACGATATTGTGATAGGTCACATTACCGTCGTTCGTGATCGTGATCGTATAGGTGATTTCATCACCCAGAGCAACACTTGCCTGTTCGGAAGTCTTCGTCACAGTCAGCGTGGTGTCCAGATCATGCACTTCCGGATCGTCGCCTGGTTCATATGTCTTGGTGACGTCGGAGAAGGTAACGGTTGCAACGTTGTGAGCCTTTCCGGCCAGAATGTCTTCCTCTGTGACAGTGTACTGTGCTTCTGCCTCTACCACACTGCCGGGAGCGACATCAGTAAACACAACCTGTCCGTTTGCATTTGCATCGGCCAGCTGGACATTATCCTGTTCGATGATTGTGATATCTTTATTTTCATTATAGATATTGGTAACGGTGATCTTGTACTGAATGGTTTCGCCCAGGTTATGTTTGCCTTGATCATCTGTCTTCACAGCGGGCTCGGCACCGTCATCAGTAATGGTCAGCTTACCGTTCAGCGCAGTCACCAGATAGTTACCAATCAGGATGGCTGTTCCTTCTTCAACGGCAGTGCCGTCAACAGTGGTGATGACATTAGCGGTTGTTCCGACATAGGTAATGGTACCTTCTACCACCACGGTCAGTTTCTCACTGCCCACCATAGCGCCGCCGGTAATTGCCCATCCGTCATTCGTCAGAGGATTGCCATCGTATTCCTTGCTGTCGCTCGCCGCGGTGATTTCGATTTCCACGGGCTTGATGCTCAGGGTTCCGTCAATGCTGTCGCCGAATGTATACCGATCGGTGACATCCGTAGTTCCGCGCATGACCTTGTAGGAAGTCACAACGTTCGCCACATTGCCTTCTTCCACATCCGTCACGGTACCTTCCACAACAGCGGTCAGTACATCACCTTCCGCCAGAATATTCTGGGTGTAGGTATAGCCGTTGTTCGTCAGGGCTGTTCCGTCATAGACCTTGCTATCACTCGCCGCGGTGATCACGATTTCGTTCGTGTTCGCTCTCACGACCAGCTGACCCTTTTCATAGCTGAAGCTGTAGTTGCTCTGCTTGCCGGTTGTCACTGTCGCTTTGCTCGCGATATTGTCTTCGGTGCCGGGATCGGTAATGCTGCCGGTCACAGTCACGGTTATAGCATCATCGCCAACCAGCTTGCCGTTGGTAATTGCCCATCCGGCATTCGTCAGAGGAGTGCCGTCGTATTCCTTGCTGTCGCTCGCCGCGGTGATTTCGATTTCCACGGGCTTGATGCTCAGAGTTCCGTTGACGGTGGTTACAACGTAGTTATCATCAATAACAGCAGGTACACCGGTACTGACACCGACTCCGTTGACTGTTGCAATGACATTGCTCACAGGATTCCCGACATCAGTGATTGTACTGCCGTTCGTCATCACGACAGTAAACAGGGACTCATCAGCACCCTTTGCGGCAAAGCCACCATTGACCAGGGGCTGTCCGTCATATACCTTACTGTCATCAGCAGCGGTCAGAGTCACATCTTTATAATAGTAGAGAATCAGTTCATTGGTGCATGCTTTGATCGTATCAGAGAGCTTCTGATCCGGTTTGAGCGTATATCCGTCTATATCGGTGGAAGTCGGTCCATAGGTTTCACCGAAAGTCATCGTTCCGGTTTCATCTTCGCGGATACTCTCTGTACCCCACATAAACTTCACGGTATAAGGATAGTTGTTCTTCGTCCAGTACCCTTCAAATACGACATTCTTTTCAGGCATGGTGAAGAAGCCGTTCGTTACCACAGCGTCATCGGTATCCCAGCCGACGAAGGTATATCCTTCCACTTCCGGAATATCCGCCACGGCAATACCGGTGGTTCCTTTGGTCACAGTCATTGTCGCGGGCAGCGTGACCTGACTTGCGTATTCAGTAAACTGATTTTTCGTTTCATTAATAATATAGCTTACTGTCAGCGGTTCAGAGTAATAGACATTTACCGTCACATCTTTGGCAGGCATTACGCCATTGACACGGACGATGCTCGGAACCAGATCCTGATAGCCGCTCTTCAATGCACTTCCGATCGGTGAAGTAACATGATAAACGTCATTATAGGTTAAGCCTTCCTTGACGTAGGGGTCATGAAGAACAGTCGTCTTGTCACTGTCCAGCAGATAATTGATGGTCAGTTTATAAGAGTTATAAGTATAGTAGAGATTCAGTTCATACTGCTTTCCGTTGACGATTGCGTCGCCTTCGTTACAGCCGACCCACTGCCCGTCATACAGGTTATACTGATTGTTCACAGCAGCATTATTGAAATAATCCGCCATGCACAGGCTTCTGGAACCGACTTCAGCAGCGCTGATATTGTCAGCATCGTACGCGAACAGTTCAGCCTTGCTGTAATCACCGTCGGCAGGCAGCAGATAATAGCTGACATTGACCTGCGCGCCACTGGTCAGATTTTTCTTTGCCGTTACGGTTGCGACACTGTTAACAAACCAGACACCACCGCCGCAATAAGGAGTACCGTATCTGTGGTTGTCACCGGCGTTACAGTACCAGTGGGCTCTCAGATTGGTAACGTCATCCCCGTTATTGGTTATTGTGTAAATTTCACCGTTCAGAGTAAACGTACAACCTACCAGATTGATCGTACCTTCAGAAGATTCGGCACCGTTTGTATCACTGATTACACCATGATCCGGAACGACATGGGTGTGCACGATGGCGTCACCAATTCTGTTGCCGTTTTCGTCATTGACATAAACAACTACCGCGACATCCGTCTGATGAGTTGGCGCCCAATAGTCAGACCTTCTCTGCTGATGGTCATAAGAGAAGTCGTTCAGATTTGTACCCTGACCATAACCCCAGAGATTGCTGTCCTTACTGGCGGGCACATAAACCGCGTTGAAAACGACATCATTCATGAGGCCATTCTCGTATTTGATGTTTTGACCGGATCCGCCATTATAGAACTTGACATTTGAAGATGTAGACTTGCTCAATGAATTGTCATTTGAAGGCTTATCTCCGTTCAATACCCATCCGAAGAAGTAAAGATTACGGATACAGGATGTATCAGATCTTGTATCAAAATCGATATATTGATACATCCAGTTGGAGAAATCACCGTTGCTTCCGGCGTTCTTATACGCATTTTCATATTGCTGGGGCAGGTCAGAAGCACCACTGTTATAAGAACCCCAGCGTGGCAGATTCACAGGAGTGATTTGGCTCCCCTTATCCACGGTTTCACTGTAATAAATACCGTTATGTGAAACAAGCGTTATTGTACATTGAACGACTTCCCACTGGGCTTCCAGTTCAACATCGGCAGTGATCGGATTCTTAAAGATGAAATCCTGATCTGTTCCTTTGACTTTCCATCCGATAAAACGGTAATATTTGCCGTTCGACTGGACCTCGGTATTTCCGTTGGTCAGTTCAGCGAATGCCGGTTCAGTGGCAAATCCGCTGTACTGTACAGTTTCGGTCTTCTTGTTCAGAGTTCCGACAGAAGAAGTATAGCTGACAGTATAGCTTTCCAACTCACGATGCGCGGTGTAGAACAGCACATCTCCATTCTCCGCGTCAGCACCGACAGTGGTGTTGGGGGCGACTTTGGCTGAGTCATTTTCCTCTTCGTACCAGATATTGGTCTTGGAATAACCGGTACCCGGATCACCGGGAGCAGGCAGGGTCACTCCCTTACCCACTTTCTGAATAACGCTCAGGATTTCTGTCCCATCATAATCAAAGACACTGAGAGCATAAGTATCACTGCTCACATCGTCTTCGGTTACAATGACTGTAATGGACGGGGCGTTGGTAAGAGGAGTCGCTTCGAAATTGAAGGTGATCGTTGCCTTCCCGGCGGACTTCGCTTCCAGCTGGCATTCACCGTCCGCGTTATTCCACTTCTTGATCCCGACGACATCATTATCGCTGGAGGTGACTTTCAGGCGCAGTCCTGCATCACCCACAATGATCGGATAGACATTCACAATGTTTCCTTTGACTGTCTGGATCTCGGACGGTTCTACAATCAGTCTGGTTTCATTGAAGTTAACGGCAGCGCTGTCCTGAATGCCGGAAACCGTGGACCGCACAGAGACAATTGCGGTTCCGGGTTTCTCTGAAGATACTTTAACAGACTTGCCGCTGGTGGAAGAAAGAGTCGCGCCTTCCAGTCCGGCAACAGTCCAGACCAGATTATCCCCATCCGTTTCGGTTTCATTCAGGGTAACGTCCGTGCCGGTAAATACACTGACGTTCTTCCGGTCCAGCTTGACATCAAGATCCTCTGCGGTAACATTGACGGTGCATGACGCTTCCTTACCGGTGTTTGTCAGAGCTGTAATGACTGCTTTACCTTCCGTCAGGGCGATGACCATTCCCTGCCCGTTCACAGTAGCAACAGACGGATTGCTACTTGCCCAGGTATATACACCGGCATCCTTCGGGCTGATCGTCGCGATGATATTATGGCTCTGACCGACATTCAGCGTAATCTCGCTGTCAGACAGTGTAATAGAAGAAGCAGGTATCACTGTAACGGTATAGGTAGTGCCATTATCATGCTTCAGTTTGGCTGTTCCTTCCGCTTTGGCATGAATTCGGACTGAACGGCCTGATATACCGCTCAGGTATGATTCCTGATTCACGATTTCAATTTTATCATTTCCACTCTCAACGGTCCACCAGGACGTGGATGACGCTGTATCTGTAATAACAGCATACGAACCGGTCTCGATCGTAACATTCGATCCGTTCACCGAGTTGATCCTTGCCGGATCCACGCCGATCCCGCCGGAATAATTACTGCCTGCGATTGCATCGATCGGCATCATTCCGGTCAGCATCATAACAGATATTAATAAGGAAACGATCTTGCGCAATTTCGTCTTCATACTGTTCTTCCTCTCCGTCTGTTCGCTTCAGTCTGAACATCCGTCGTTTAGTTACTGTTCAACCGGGACTACATCCGGATAGTCAACCCGTATTCTCCAGAGATTCTGGTAGTTTTCGTAACTCAGAATGAACTCATATTCATTGGTGGTCGCGTTTTCTATATCAACCCAGGTTTCACCGTTATCTGCGGTTTCCTGCCACTGCAGGGTGTATTCCACCTGATCGTACCCATACAGTACAGCCACGATACGGAGCGTATCACCAAAGGAAACCGTTTCCGCTCCGTAGATCATATACAGATCGATGTAGCGGTCGGGATCCAGCACATCGTAAACGCTCTGCATCAGGATGCCCTTCTCCTGGATTTCTTCCAGCGTTTCACCCTCGGAGGTGATGACCTTCTGACCCGGATCGGATTCCTGTTCCACGATCTTTTCTTCCGCGGCATTCACGGATTCTTCAATAATAACTTCTTCGGGTGCTTCTACTTCGATAATTTCTTCTTCTGCTTCGATGACTTCTTCTTCTGCAGTTTCTTCTTCAATAATCACTTCATTATAATATTCATCTTCGCCATCTTCGACAATGAGGACCTCGGCGATTTCTCCCTCAATGACCGGTTCAACAGTCTTTTCCTCAATGATGACAACCACAATTTCTTCTTCAATGGTTTCTCCGTTGAGCGGTTCATCTTCAATGACGACGATCACGATCTCTTCTTCAATGATTTCGTCTTCGGTATCCTCTTCTGCGGGTTCTTCGGGAAGTTCTTCTTCGTCGTTATTCTCTTCGACGGGTTCTTCGGGATGTTCTTCTTCGGTATTCTCCTCAGCAGGTTCTTCGGGAAGTTCTTCTTCGGTATTCTCTTCGGCTGGTTCTTCAGTGGCTTCTTCGGTGGGCACTTCTTCAGTGATTTCTTCAG
>JAZUFB010000287.1:0-57221 GCA_045640475.1 Clostridia bacterium | reverse complement strand
GCACATTCCGGATTTTTCGGGTCCAGTGCGGCCCGGTCAAAGTTCAGTCCGGTGATCGCGCTGCGCGCGCGGGTGTCCGGTTCCTCCTCCCGGGCATATTCCAGCACGGTCCCGTTCCCGTTTTCCGGCCAGGTCTGCAGGGTGGATACCGCATGCACCCCGTTCATCGTCTGCTTCAGTTCGGCCAGGGTCACCTGTCCGTCGTGGTCCAGATCCGCCGGCCATCCGTCCGCCGGGTCCAAAGCTGATGTCAGAGCGCCGGTAAAATAGCCGATCCCGGTCTCCGTATCGCCACTGGCGGACCAGAACCAGCTCTGCTCCGCCGCGCCCGACGAAGTGATCACGGTATATTCCGGCGAAGCAAAAGCGTTGGACAGATCCGGCGATCCCCCTTTGCCAATGAACGCGCCGGAGTAGCAGGCATCCAGGATCAGCAGTTTACGCCCCGGCACAGCGTCCAGGATCTTCCGCAATTCCGCGGGGCTGATCCGGACTTCCCGTCTTCCGTCCGAAAGCAACAGCGTTGCTCCCGCCGGATTTCCATTTTCCGGCAATACCCCGTGGGTGCTGATATAGCATACATTCAGGTCGTTCGCGCCCGCCCCGCCAAAGGCGGAACGCACCGCCGCGTTCAACGCGTCCGCATCGCCGATGTCGTTGATCTTCCTTGTCACGAGTGCTTTTTTCGCACCCGTGGCATACGTTTTCGCCACTGCCCGCGCGTTGTTTTCCGATACCGGTGCCGTGCCCGGCTGAGTCAGAAAATAGTCGCAGGAGATCACCAGCACGCGGGTCACATCTCCGTCCACCCCGCCACGGTCTGTGAGGCGCGGAAAAAGCAACAGGAAAAATAAAAGGAGGGAAGCCAGAATGAAGGAAATCATTTTCTTCATCCGGCGTCCCTCCCCTCTTGACTGGTGATCCGTTACTGCGGCAGGTTGATCGTGTACACAGTCTCCCCTGTTGATACGATGGCTTTGCCGTCGGCCGTAATGCCATGGAAGCCCGTGACCCCGTTTTCCTCCGTCAGGGGCAGTGAGTAGGCGTAGAACTTCTGTCCGTTGACATTCGCCTTATACATATACTCCCGCGAGAAAGCGAAGATATTGCCCCCGTGCAGGGCCGCGCCCACACAGGTGGACGGCAGGGTATAACGCAGGTCTGTGCTTCCGCGAAGGGCACGAAGCTCTGTGATCGTCTGCGCGCTGGAGGTCTGGGTGGTCGGAGCCATCAATATGGTGGCGCTTCCGCGCTCCGGGATCTCGTCATCGATGACCTTCCAGCCATACACCAGCATAGTGGCGTTGGTATCCTGCACACACTTGTAGTCGTAGGTATACATCTGTTGCGTCGTAAACACGCGCAGCCGGTTATCCTCAAACAGCACCTTGTAAGTCAGAAATTCGCCCAGCGAGACCTCACCCGTGTTCATTTTGCCGATCTGGAACGTGTTGAGCACCGTATTGGGCGCGGTACCGTAAACATCCATCGACAGCGTCCACAGATACTGGCCCTGGTCGCCATAGAAGCCGGTATCCAGCACCATCACGTTCTTGAAAGCGTCAGCTTCCACGTCCTTTTGGGTACCGGTCAGTTCCTTCACGATCAGGCTGGTCTGCATCTCGTCGTCCCCGATCACCGCCGCGCAATAGCGGTCGCCGATGCGGGCAAACTGGACTTTTCCTTCCATCGCCTCGTTATAGCTGGGATGGCCATCCCGGTCCACAATAAACAGTTGGCGTCCGCTCCAGGCCACAACGTGCGTGGGGCCCACCGAAAACTCGAACCCATCGCCCAGCGGAAAAGACCAGCGGATGGTTCCGCCACTGGTAAGACAATGCAGATTGGAGCCGTCATAATACAGCACATTGTCCCCAAAGGGAGTCACATTCTGCCCGGCATAGCAGGGCAGCTTCGCTGCCGTGATCTCCTGTTTGGTCCCCACAGAGCGGAAGAAATGAATGCCCAGAAGCGTAAGCACCACAATGGAAACCAGAATGACCCAGCTCCTGATCTGTCTCGATCGGACAGCCTGCGCGCTTCTGGGTTCCTGCGCGTTCCGGCTTCCCGGCCGGGAATACTGATCGTTCATCCGGACAACCCTCCTTCTGCATTGGATTCCAGTATATATCATATCGGCGATGAAAACAAGATTTGCGCGCCGGGAGCGATGCGTTTATAATAAGGCGGTATACAAAACGATCCAGTCTCCGCCAAGGAGGTGAGTCCGTGTCCCGAACCCCGCGTCCCGTGTTTCTCTGCTTCGACTGCGCGTCCGACCTGGCCCGGGCCTCCATGATCCGGGACATGGTCCGCGTTTCCGGAGACTATGATTTTTTTGATATCAACTGGTCCGTGCTCACCCATCTGCCGGAGGAGACCGTCCACGCCATGATCGATGAGCAGCTGGTCCGGTGCGATTGTCTGCTGGTGCTCATTTCCGCCGCCACCGCGCGCTGCCCCATGGTGGAATATGAGAACCGCCGCGCGCTCGAAATGAAAAAAGGCATCGTGGGAATCCATGTCCACCATTTGAGGCCCGATCCCGCCCTGCCGTCCGAGAAAGGCGTCAACCCCTTCTTCGGTATCCGGCTCAGCACGCGGGAGCGTCTTTGCACCTACGTTCCCTGCTACGATCCGCCCTTTACCACCACACGCTTTACCTACGATGATATCTACAGCCACCTGGACCTGCTGATCGAAGACGCGGTCCGTCTGCGCGGTGTCATTCCGTGATATCAAAAAATGGATCTCCGGTTAAGGGAGATCCATTTTTTGATAGGGTCAACGCCCCATAAAGTTACTGCAATTTGATATATTCCTTCATCACATATGCCTGTTTTTTCTGATATTTGATCACATACCAATCGCCGGCTTCACCGATGATCTGGACCTTCGCGCCCTTTTTCAGCTGTCCCTGCACAGAGTATTTCTTGGAGGGGCCTTTACGGACCTTGACAGCAGTGGTTGTCTTTCCTTCCAGAGGCTCGTCATAGGTCGTCTCTTCGCTGTTTGCGGCCTCTTTTTCTTCCGACTTGGAATCAACGGCTTCTTCCGTTTTGGCGTCAGCGGCTTCGTTCGTGGCCGCGGATTCATCCTCGTCCGTCAGCTCGTCGCCCTCGTCCGTGATTCCGGAAGCACGCTCACTGTCGATGGTAGCCTGTGCATCCGCCAGAAGCCGTTCCACAACATCCTCATCGCAGGAATAGGTGACTTCCGCCGCGTTATCCGTAATCTGGATAAAGGTCTTGCCCCGCTGCAGCGCGATTTCGTTTCCGTCCGCGTCCAGGAACACGGTACGTTCATCCATGCCGGTACGCATCCAATAACCCGCGATATAGCGACCGCCCGTGAAGATCTCGGCGTTGCCCTTCGCCACACCGTTTCTGACAGCCACCTCGGTGACAGGGCAGGAACCGCCATATTTGTAGGAGGTCTCGCACCGCTGCACGATCACGTTGGCGTAAGCCTGATGACCTTCTTCCGGGCCGAGGTCCATGTCATAATAAGGTTCACCGCCCACATAGCGGTAGTAGACGTTTTCGTCCACGTTGTATTCATAGGAGGGAGAAACACTCTGTCTGACCTTGTTCTCGATCCAGATATACTCAGCGTAATCGCCTTCCGTGGGCTTGTCATCCCGGAAGAGGAAGGGGCGTTGATTCACCGCGCCATATCCGGCTTCGGGATCGATCAGGTTCTGTACCGCGGCCACATTGACTTCCGCGTTATGGGGAGAGACCAGTCCGGCAACACGGTCGTAGTATTTTTTCCAGGCTTTTCCGGAACCGGCGGATCCGTCAAACAGGATCATCATGCTGGTGCGAAGGCCCAGTCGGTTGAATTCATCGCGCACATTGGTATGCTCCGCGGTCTGCACGCCATAGAAGCAGAAGCCGGCCTTCCATTCCTGACGGAGCCACGCGTGGGCCAGTCGGGCCGAACGCACGGGGCCTGCCGCCTCAGGCATATGATCGCTGAACAGGGCGGAAATACGGGTGGTTCCGTTGGAGGCCAGGGGCGTTTCATAGACCACATCCGCGGCATCGATGCCCCAATGGCGGACCTTATCCACGCCGCCGGTCGCGTTGTCAAACTGGACCAGGATCGGCTGATAGCGTCCTTCCCACGGCAGACCCGTCGTAGGGCTTACGCCTTCGATTTCAGGATTGAGGGCAAAAGTGCCATCTTTCTGAAGTCCTTTAGGCTGAATATTACGATCCGCCTCGTTGACCACCACTTCCGCGGAAGCGATGGAGATGACGGCAAACACCAGTACCAACAGCAAAAGCCAAAGCGTTCTTTTCTTCATGACGAAGGTGCCTCCTTCTGCGTGGGTCCCTGATCGAATCGCTCCGGTCACATACAGGCCGAAGCCCTTCGGGATCCCGTAACTGAAAATATAACATTTTCGTAACAATTTGTCAACATTAGGAAGCAACCCAGAGCGTTCAACTGTGACCCCGACCCTGTAAAAGATCCCCGGAATCCATTTCCCTCCGTTCAGGCGAATTCACATGACCCACATGCTCCGCCGCCCAACGGATGCCGCGTGCCAGGCGAGCGTCCGGCTCCGCAAAATGGCCGCCTTTTTCCATAACCAGCACGGTATCCGTCACATTCCGGTCCGCCACCAGTTTCAGGCTTTGGGCCACCGTCATTTCCTCCACGCGCCGCAGGTCCGGATTCCGTGTAGCAGCCTCCCGGTCTCCCAGGCTCAGATAAACACAGCACTTTCTGTCCGCGCGGGCAGTCTTCATATATCGGTCCCATCCCGGATACCACAGGGAACCGGAGCAGGAAACATATCCGTCAAAGCCCGCGCCACGGCCCATGCACCACAGCGTAAACAGGCCCGCCAGTGAATAGCCCGCCAGAATCAGCGGGGTGTCTCTTTGGGCGCGCAAAAAAGGCATGGCTTCTTCACGGAGGAAAGCAAGCGTCTTTTCTGCCTGTCCGCCAAAGGTACCGGCCCGTGTCACTGCCGGCCAGGGCGAGAAATCATCGTTCCATTCCCCTACCGGATACACAAAAGTGCTCACCCCGGTGTCCGCAAGCAGACGATTCTGCTGCGCGATGCGTTTATCATCCCAATCCGCCTCCGGAACGCCACGCAACACGACCCCTGTGTCGCCCCCGTCAAAAAAACGGCAGATCCGTCCGGAAAGTTCGATCTTTTCTGAATTCATAAGCAGGCTCCCAGCTACAAGTCGGTCGATCAAGCAAATCAAAAGCAGATATTCCCATGGAAAAGCAGGGAAAACGGACCCGAGCAAATACGTCCGGAGCCGGACTCCAAGGGTCCAAACAAAACATTGTATTGCTTTTCGTTTGTCTGCAGGAGTATTATATCACACAAGAGAGTGCAAATCCTTTCCTGTAAGTGAACATCTCATTACATTTCTGTTGCCGCGACGAAAAGAATCGTGCGGCACAGATCAAGGAGGTTTTTCCCGATGACAAATCCCGCGGATTCCAATGAGATCACCAGGGCTGCGTTTGACCGCATCCTGATGAAGACCCGCTATATCGATTCTGAATTGCCGGATACATCCTTCCGCCTTTGGGGCCATACTTTCTCGACCCCCATCGCGACCGCCGCCCTGTCCCATCTGGATGGACTTCGTCCCCATGGTACCCGTGAGCTGGCCCTGGGTGCGAAGGAAGCAAACGCCGTCAACTTTATGGGCATGGAAAGCCGCCCCGGTGAGCTGGCCGATGTGATGGAAGCCGGTGCCGCCACGGTCCGCTTCATCAAGCCTCACGCAAAGGATGAGGATGTCCTTTCCCGTGTGGCGGAAGCCAAACGTCTGGGCGTGTTCGCGATGGGCATGGATATCGACCACGCCTATAACGGAAGCGGCGGATATGATGTGGTGGAAGGGCTGCCCATGAAACCCAAGACCGCCGCGCAGCTGAAGGCCTATATCGACGCGGCTGAAGGCGTCCCATTCGTCATCAAGGGCGTGCTGAGCGCCTTTGACGCGGAAAAATGTATGGAGATCGGCGCTTCCGCCATCGTCGTCAGCCATCATCATGGCATTATGCCCTATTCCGTGCCGCCGATCCTTGTTTTGCCGGAGATCCTCAGCGTCACTGCCGGCAAGATCCCCGTTTTTCTGGATTGCGGCATCGCCTCCGGTGCGGATGTCTATAAAGCATTAGCGCTCGGCGCGGATGCCGTCTGTGTCGGTCGTGACCTGATGCCCCCGCTCAAAGAAAAAGGCGCTGAGGGCGTTGCCGACCGTATCTGCGCCCTGACGGGCGAGTTGGCCACCCTGATGGCCCGTACCGGTTTCCACACGCTGGACGAGCTGGACGACAGTTGCCTCGTCCGCTGATCCTTTCAGCACTGATAAATGACATTATTTTGAAGAAAAGTGCACATTTTCAATCAATCCATGGTATACTGATGGTTGGCTTCAGATCCGAAGCCAACCTTTTTCGATAACGTGAATACGAGGATGATCTGCAATGACAAAAATTGACGTGTTTTCCGGTTTCCTGGGCGCTGGCAAGACGACCCTGATCAAAAAGCTGCTGAAGGAAGCCTACGCGGGCCAGAAAGTGGTCCTGATCGAGAATGAATTCGGTGAGATCGGCATCGATGGCGGCTTTATGAAAGAAGCCGGCATTCAGGTGACCGAAATGAACTCCGGTTGTATCTGCTGCTCTCTGGTAGGCGATTTCGGTGAAGCGCTGCAGAAAGTGCTGGATACCTATCAGCCCGACCGGATCCTGATCGAGCCCAGCGGCGTGGGCAAACTGAGCGACGTTGTCCGTGCGGCCTCCGCCGTTTGCAGTGATGATTGCGTCATCGGTTCCCTGGTTGCCGTGGTGGACGCGGGCAAGTGCAAGATGTATGTCAAGAACTTTGGTGAGTTCTTCCTCAATCAGATCGAGCATGCCGCCACCATTATCCTCAGCCGTACAGATATCGCTTCCCAGCAGAAGATCAACGACTGTGTGGCCCTCATCCGTGAGCATAACACCACCGCCACCGTGATCACCACTCCCATGGCCCAGTTGGACGGTAAGCAGATCCTGGCCGCGATGGAAAAGCAGGATACCCTTGCCGAAGAATTGGCCCACATGCAGGAAGACCTGGATGACGATGACGAGTGCGACGATCCCGATTGCGAGTGCCATCACCACCACCACCATCATGACGATGATGATGACGAGGAGTGCGAATGCCATCATCATCACCATCATGACGACGATGATGACGATGATGACAAAGAGGAAGAGCATCACCACCATCACCATCATCACGACGACGATGATGATGACGATGACGACGAAGAAGAGGAAGAGCATCATCACCATCATCACCATCACGAAGACGGCGAATGCGATGATCCCGAGTGCGAGTGCCATCATCACCATGAGGGCGAAGGACATCACCACCACCATCACCATCATCATGCCGACGATGTCTTCACCAGCTGGGGCACCGAAACGCCCAAGACCTTTACCGAAGAAGAACTGCGCGGTATCCTGGCCAAGCTGGGCGACGAAGCCGCTTTCGGCGTGATTCTGCGTGCGAAGGGCATCATTCCCGCCACAGATGGCCGTTGGATCCACTTTGACTACACTCCCGGCGAAATCGATGTCCGCTATGGCGGTGCCGAAGTGACCGGCCGTCTTTGCGTCATCGGTTCCAAGCTGAATGAAGACGCCGTGCGCGCGTGCTTCGGCGTGTAATGACCGGAAAGGGAACGACATGAGAAACGAGCCGAAACAAATCCCCGTGTTTCTGTTTACCGGTTTCCTGGAAGCCGGAAAGACGACCTTCATCCAGTCCAGTCTGGATGACAGCCGCTTCAACGACGGCGAATTCACGCTGGTGATCCGTTGTGAAGAAGGCGAAGAGGAATATGATGTTTCCTCCTTTGCCGCCCCCAATGTGTTCCTCCGCGATGTGGAAAACGAAGAAGACCTGGACGAGGCCACTTTCGCCGCCTGGCTGAAAGAGACCGGCTCCACCCGTGTCATTGTTGAATACAACGGCATGTGGAAACTGCAGAGCCTTTTCGATACCCTGCCGGATAACTGGATCATCGCCCAGGAGATCTGCTTTGCGGAAGCTTCGACCTATCCGGTGTTCAACGCGAACATGCGTAATCTGGTCTTTGATAAGCTGACCACCTGCGAAGTGATCGTCTTCAACCGTTGCTCCGATAACACGGACACAGATGCCCTGCATAAGATCGTCCGTCAGGCCAACCGCCGTTGCAACATCTTCTATGAGTATCCGGACGGACGCAGCATCCATGATACAAAGGAAGATCCCCTGCCCTTTGACATGAACGCCCCGATCGTAGAGATTGCCGACCGTGACTATGCCTATTTTTTTGCGGACATCATGGAAAACCCGGAACAGTACACCGGCAAGACCGTGTCCTTCACCGGTCTTTGTCCCGAGAGTGCCCGGCCCACCCCCGGCAACATGTTCGTCGCCGGCCGGATGCTGATGAACTGCTGTGCCGCCGACACCCAGTTCGCCGGCTTGGCCTGCTTTGTGACCGGCCTTTCCGCCTCCAAGCCCGCGCCCGGTTCCTGGGTCAAGCTGACAGGCAAAGTGCGTGTCCAGCGCAACAAGATGTTCTCCGGCAAGATCCCGGTCATCGACGTGACCGTCACCGACCGTGGCATCGAACCCGAAGATCCGGTAGCCACCTTCTATTGATCCCTGACATAAAAAATCAGGCTGTGATACGTCACAGTCTGATTTTTTTTCTTACTGATTATGCTTCTTCCTCCGCCATCTTCGCGAAGATCATCCGCCCGGCGGATGTCTGGAGCACGCTGGTGACCACCACGGTCTTTTCCAATCCGATCCAATTCTTTCCGTTCTCAATGACCAGCATCGTGCCATCGGGCATATAGGCAAGGCCCTGTCCGGCTTCACGGCCTTCACGGGTGATCTTCACCGTCAGCGTCTGGCCCTGGACAACGGTATACCGCATCGCGTTGGCCAGCTCGTTCACATTCAGCACACGCACCTCGTTCACCGCGGCCGCCTTGCTCAGGTTATAGTCGCAGGTGATCACCTGTGCGCCGGTCTGTTTAGCCAGGCGCAGCAGCTTCACATCCACATCCGCTACATCCGCATAGTCGGTCTCGTCCATGGCCGTACTGTCCTTCACGGCCTGAAGCAGATCCAATCCGCGGCGTCCGCGTTCACGCTTGCCGGCATCCGAGGAATCCGCCACATGGCGCAATTCATCCACCACAAACTGGGGCACCGTCAGTTTGCCTTCCACAAAGCCGGTCTTTTGGATCTCGAAGATCCGTCCGTCAATAATGGCTGAAGTATCCAGCAGTTTACGGGAAACACCTTTATCAGAAGGAACGGCCGCTTCAGAAGCGCGACGCCGGCTCTTTCCATGTTCCCGGGAACCGTAGAATCGGGCCAGCATAGCCGCGAAATCGTTGCCGCGCTTGCGTCCGACCGTAAAGCCAAGGGAACCCAGTACCAGATACAGGATCGCTGCCAGTACGGTGGTGAACATACCGCCGCCCAGGAAGCTGAACATCCGGCAGATCAGAGCCGCCACGATCAGGCCAATAATCAGGCCGACCACGGAGGATGTGATCTGGTTCATGCCCATTTTATCAAAGCGCCGCTCAACGGCTCCGGCCCAGGTGATCCAATGCTTGGCAATCTGTTTGTTGAGTGCGAGGAACAACGCTCCGCCCAGCACGGCCAGTCCGCCATAGCTGATGACCTGCCAGATCAAAGGCAGCTTCGCGCCCTCATGCGCCTCAGCGTACACATCGGCGCCAAAGTTCGCCAGCGCGATTCCCAGTCCGACCCCCAGCAGAACAACCAGCACACGGAAAATCTGGATAACTCTCTTGCTTCTCATCCGGGGAAGCACCTCCGAAAGTTGATTTCTGCCATTTTATCACAAAATTCTTCTCTTTGCCTGCTTTTTTGTCCGCATTTTTGTGAATGTTTTGTAAATAACGTATCCGTTCAACAGGCAAAAAATGTCCTATACATACGTTTGGGCTTCACGGGAAGTCAGAATATCACACTAACTGCCTGCATCACGGTATCTACGCCGATCAGATGAACGCCTTCCGGCGCTTTGATCCGTTTGGCATTCTCACGGGGCACCAGGATGGTGGTAAAGCCCAGCCGCTGGCACTCGAGTACACGCCGTTCGCATTGGGGCACAGTACGCACTTCGCCCGCGAGACCCACTTCGCCCATCACAGCCACTTCCGGGCTCACTGTCTGATCCTTGAGCGAAGAGACCACCGCCATGCACAGGGCCAGGTCCGCCGCGGGTTCGCTCAGTTCCAGTCCGCCTGCCACATTGATATACACATCCTGATCATATAAATGCTGCCCCGCCCGTTTTTCAAGCACCGCCAGCAGCAGCGCCACGCGCCCGCTGTCCGCGCCGTTTACCGTACGCCGGGGAACACCAAACCAGCTTTTCGAGGTCAACGCCTGCACATCGCAAAGCAACGGACGGGACCCTTCCAGTCCGCAGAACACCGCGGATCCGCTGGCGCCCTTGGCCCGGTGGGAGAGCAATTCCTCGCTGGGATTGGGCACCACCTGCATACCCTCCCCCGTCATACGGAAGACCCCCAGCTCATTCACCGATCCAAAGCGGTTCTTCACCGCGCGTAACAGGCGATAGTCCTGCTGGCGATCGCCTTCAAAATAAAGCACCACATCCACCATATGCTCCAGCATCCGGGGACCGGCGATGGCGCCTTCCTTGGTCACATGGCCCACCAGGAAGATCGGGATCCCGTTTTCCTTGCACAGGCGCATGATCAGACTGGTGCTTTCCCTCACCTGGCTCACACTGCCGGGTGCTGAGCTCATTTCCGGCCGGTACATGGTCTGGATGGAGTCGATCACCGCGGCGTCCGGCTGCAGCTGCTTCAGTTTTTCCTCCACAGCGTCCAGCGCGTTTTCAGCCAGGATATACAAGCCGGGCACATCGATCTTCAGGCGGTTGGCCCGCAGTTTGATCTGACGGGCGGATTCTTCACCGCTGACATACAGCACACGCTTTCCTTCCGCGGCCAGATGCGCGCAGACCTGCAAAAGCAGGGTGGATTTGCCGATTCCGGGATCGCCGCCAATCAGCATCAATCCGCCTTCCACGATGCCGCCGCCCAGCACGCGGTCCAGTTCGCCGATGCCAGTAGACATGCGGATCGCGGTATCCTCCGGGATATCCTTGAGCAGCAAAGGCTCAGCCCCGGTTCCCGGGCGTTGCTTTGGCGCGGGTTTCGCGCCCTTTTCACTCTCCGCGGCAAAGGTCTCCTCCAGAGTGTTCCAGCTGCCGCATCCAGGGCAGCGTCCCTGCCAGCGTGGCGTTTCGTACCCGCAGGAAGTGCAGGCAAAACAAGTCTTTTTTCCGGTCATGGTCTTTTCTCACGATCCTTTTGGGCTACCGTAATCTTTCACATTCATCTTACCACGCAAATCTCGAACAAGAAAGGCCTCCTTATTGCGCAATTGTTACAGATAATTTGACATTTATTTCCATTTTGTATATAATTTATTTAAGCTATGTTAATCTCTCCGAGGAGGCTGAAGTATGCGCCGTTTCCTTTGTTTGGTGGCCGTCGTGTTGCTGGTCCTTCTTCCCGCTCTTACGTCGGCGGATGCCCTTTCCTTCAATGAGACCTGCACTTTCAAGACCAGTGGACAAACGGAGGTCTATACCGCGAATGCGGACGGAAAACTGAGCCGGTCCTCCTCCATCCCCGGAGGCACCTATCTCAAGAAGCTGGGCGGCAACGATGTCACCGACGCCAACCCCGGTTATACTTATGTTTGTTGGAGCCTCACCGGCGACATCGCCAACCGTTCCTATGGCTATATCCAATCCTCCGCCATCACTTCCGCCGCAGTGTCAGTCACTCTGGCTTCCGGCAAAAAAGTCACGGTTTCCGAGGTCCTGAAGAAAAATCCTTCCGCCCTGGAAGCGTGGCTTCAGATGGAGTACGGTGAAGGCAGCGATGCCCCAGCCACGACCGCGCCCACCGCGACCCCCGTCCCCACAGAGGATGACACCGGTAAATCCGACGAAGATGACCTGGATGTCGAACCGGGCGAAGAACCCATTTTTTCAGAAGAGACCAGTTCTCCCGGTCTGACGGATGCCGAATGGTACGCGCGTCTGGCCAAGGCTGCAGCAAAAAACGGCGCCTATACGCCTACCTTCTATACCGATGAAGAGGGCAATACGGCAGAAGTCAAGATCGTTTCACTCGGACTCGGCCGGACCACCGTCACCGTCGGGAAAGAAAAAAAGACGGTCCCCACCATGGACCTGCTTTGGGATACCGAAGCGCCCGAGGAGAGGATCCTTGCCGTGGTCAATGCCCCCAAAGCCGGCAAGGCCGCCCTGCGTACCACATCCAGGAGTTCCGCCACGATCATGGATTATTGCATCACCAACAGTGTCGTCCGTGTCATCCGCTACGGCAAGAACTGGTGTCTGGTAGACCATCAGGGCATGCGCGGCTATATCAAGACCGCGTCGCTCAAGTTCTATCCGAAGGACAATGGCGAATATACAACTGGCGTACTGAGCTATAACGGAAGGACCTACAGCCGCAACGGAACCACCACCGTCAACATCCGCGCCAAGGCTGCCAACGGTTCCCGGATCCTGGAAACCGTCGTCGTTGGCGAGCCCGTCACCGTGTTCTCAACCACCGGCAAATGGAGTGAAATCGATTGTAAGGGTTGGCACGGCTATGTGCTTTCTAAGTATATTACCCCCGATGAGTAAGCAAAACCCTCTCCCATGCGGGAGAGGGTTTTTTAGGGTGGAGGGTGAAGTCAGAGGGTGGAGGGTACAGCGAATAGGGTGGAGTAGGGTACTTGGCCCTTGGCCCTCGTAACTCCTTGGCCCTCTATTCCTATTCCCTATCCCCTATCCCCGCGGCATATTCTTCTGTCAGCCCCAGATCCCACAGGAAGGAGCTGGTCAGGTACTTATCCCGCACATCGCGGGAGCCCAGGAAGGCATCCGTCACATCCTGCGTGGAGATGCCGATATCCGCCGGAGTCATAGGCATGCCCAGCGAAGCCATCAGAGAGAGGATCACATCCTTGTCCGGTAATTCCTCGTCCATGATCTTCCGGATCTCGTCCCAATGTTCGATCAATTTGTCCAGCCGCGCGGCATGCTTGGCCGGGTCGTTCTTCCGGGTCTTCTCCTCGATCCGCAGGATCTCCTCAGCAGTCTTGCCAAAGATCCGACGGACCTGCTCTTCCCACGCTTCGGCATCGAAGGCCCGCATATGCTTCTCCGCCAGCGCTCTGTCCGGCGTGATCCGACGGATATCGTCATACATTTTCAGACACAGCACCGTGCCCACGCCCACCTGGATGCCGTGCAGGTCATAAGGCCGTTCGCGTTCCAGCGCCATCATCTCCCACATATGGGAGAAATAGTGTTCCAGTCCGGAAGCCGGACGGGAGATCTCCGCGTAAGCCATTGCCACACCGGCGATCACCAATCCCTCCGCGATAGCCCCCACAGCATCCGGATCCCGACGGGCGATACCGGGTGCGTTCCGGACCACACGTTCGACCGCGCCGCGCATCATGGCAGCAATCTCTTCACAGTAGTACTCCCCGGTCACCAGATGGGAGATCCGCCACTCGCACAGGGCGATATATTTCGCGATCATATCCCCCACGCCCGCCCACAGCATCCGTTCAGGCGCACGCGCCAGAATTTCCGTATCCAACAGGATCCCCACCGGCGCGTGATTGTAAAGGGATACCTTGACATGGTTGACCTCCATGGAGGCGGAGTTGGACGCGTATCCGTCCATGGACGGTGCGGTGCCGACCACCGCGGACGGTACGCCCACCGCATGCGCCACCACCTTACACAGATCGTTGACAACGCCGGAGCCAACCGCCAGCAGCATATCGCAGCTCGGATCAAAATGCATCACGATGCTGCCGGTTTCCCATTCCGCGGGCGCCAGCCTGTCTCCCGGCACCTCATAAGCCGTAAAAGGAATCCCGGAAGCCTGCAGGATCTCGCACACCCGATTTCCCGCCGCGGCACGCGTATGCGCGTCAAACACCACAAAAGGTTTTTTCCGCCCCATAGCCGCCAGCATTTCAGGCACCTTTTCCACCGCGCCGCGCCCGATCTTCAAATATGCCATTGGGCAAGCGTGATGCCGTCCGCATTCACAGTCCCAGCCCTCCGGCCGAACCAGCTCTTCGCAGGTCATTTCCTCAAACCTTTTCATCTTCAGTCGCCTCCGCCAGGATCTCTTTTTCTTCTTTATCTTCTTGGCCCATGGAACTTGGCTCTTTGCCTTCCTGCGCCCTTGCTCCCGCCGCGCCCATCCGTGCGCCCAATTGCCACGCGGCCTTCAGCACATCCTTTTTCCATTCGTCTCCCGCAACGGGCCAGGATTTCTCCGCGCCGGTATTCTCCAAGTATTGCTTCAGCAGGCTACGCATTCCGGCCTTATCCATGTTTTTTCCGCCAGCGGCCACAAAGCCCGCCAAAAAGATGGACCCCACCGCGCCGCGGGCGCCATTTTTCTGCTCAGCCATGATCGCGTTCAGCCATGCCTTCCGGCGCGGTTTCAGGCTTTCCAGCATCTGCTTACGCTCCGGACCGTTCAATTCCTTGGCGATTCTCATTCTTTTCGCCACGATCTTTGGATCCGGGAGGGGCGGAGCCTCGTTTTCTTCCTCCGAAAGTTCATTATCCGGGGATTCATTCTCCAAATGCCCGGTTTCCGTCTGCGGCGCTTCAGGAGCGGTTTCTTCCGGAGCTTCCGTTTTTTCTGTTTCAGAAGCAATATCTTCCGAAGCTTCCGTTTCTTCTGCTTCAGGAGCAATGTCTTCCGGCGTTTCCGTTTCTTCGGTTTCAGGAACAATATCTTCCGGCGTTTCCGTTTTTTCCGTTTCAGGCGTGATGCCTTCCGGAGCTTCCGTTTCTTCGGTTTCAGGAACGGTTTCTTCCGGAGCTTCCATTTCAGAATAAGGTTCTTGCGGCTCTTCTGTTTCAGGAGCGATACTCTCCGGCGTTTCCGTTTCTTCCGTTACAGAATCAGATTCTTCCGGTGTTTCCGGTTCCAGCGGAAGGACAGCTGGCGGGATCGTTTCTTCCGGCTCTTCCTCCTGGGACGATTCGTTTTCCGGGAAATGCATCAGCGTCATACCGGAATCCGTCACAGTCACGCCAAAGCGCGCGTTCAATTTTGTCTCGCACCAGTTGCACACACGGTCGGCGATCTTTTCGTTACGTACCAGCTTGCCATATTTCTTCCGCATCAGGCGGATCCTCTCCGCGCGATTGTTATTCAGTTCGGTACAGTGGACCATTTCGGCCCACAGGTCCAGCAGATCCTCGCACCGTTTCGCGTTGAGATCCTTTTCCCGCAGACCGCAGGCTTCACTGAATACCTCCACGATTGCCAGCGCGTCCGTCTCCCCATCCGGGAAAAGATAAGGCTGCGCTTCCTCCGTAAAAGTATCATAGGCCTCCCGTACATAATCCTCCGTCGTCCTTCTGCCAAACAAGCTCACGTTGACCGCTCCTTTCTCCGTTAATTGTTTCCATCCAATGAATCGCCCATCGCTCTCCCCCCACTTTGACCGGGCCGTCCTTTTCGGGTATAATAAGGACCCGTGAAAGGAAGGATGAAGTTTGCTCAAGTCGGTTCATAAAATTCTGTTGCTCCTGCTGACCGTGGGAATGATGGTCCTGATCTTCGTTTTCTCCGCCCAGCCGGCGCAGGATTCCGACCGTACCAGCGGTTTTCTGGTCAATCTTGTTCTGTATACTGCCTGTCCGGATTACGATACCCTGTCTCCGGACGCACAGCAGGCCGTTTATAACACCCTGCAGCATCTGGTTCGCAAAGCGGCTCATTTTACAGAGTTCGCGTTATTGGGCTTCTTTTTGCGTCTTTGTCTGGAGTCCTGGTTCCCCAAGGCCCGTCTGTCCCTTTGGGCTTGGTTGGGCGGCACCCTGTACGCTGTTTCCGACGAGCTCCACCAGTTGTCCGTGGATGCCCGCAGCGGCCAGTTCAAGGATGTCCTTCTGGATTCCAGCGGCGTCATTGCCGGCGTCATCGTCGGCTGGGTCATTCTGACTCTTCTCCGTCGCCGCCGCGAAAACCGCGTTTGACCCTGATCCCGTGATTTGATTCACGGGTTTATTTTTTTGCCCGGATCTCACGGATACGCGCCAGGATCGTCTTCCGTTTCACTACGGCAATCATGACCACCGCCAGTGCCAGCGCGTAGCGTAACACCGGCGTCTCGTAAGTCAGCGTGCAAAGCAGGCAAGCCGTCACGACCACCGCCGAAACCGCCACCAGGGTCCTGACCGGATATACCGGCATTTCCGCGCATTTCCGGTAGCCGATATAATGCATCACCAACAGCACCAGATAGGACACCAGCGTTGTATACGCCGCCGCGATAAATCCGACCTTCGGGATCAACACCGCGTTGAGCGCCACATTGACCATGGCCGCCACCACCGTGGATACAGCGATCCTGCGGGTCCGCTTGTAGTAGAACTCCACGCTGGCAAACAGATTGTACAAGCAGCTCAGGAATGCTACCGCCGCCACCGGTGGCACCGCGAAGATCCCTTCGTGATAGCTTTCCGGCGCCAGCACAAGGAACACCTCCGGCGTCACCAGCACCAAAGCGAAGCACAGCCCGCCATAGCACAGCACCAGCGGCACCGACAGCTTTCGGATCCCGGAGACATCCTTCCGGTTCAATCCGTCATAGGTATAAGGGATCACCGACGCGTTGACGGCGTTCCAGATCATCGTCATCATCAGGCTGACCGTCACCGCCAGCGAATAGACCGCGGCCGCTGCCTCGCTCACCAAAGAGGAAACCATGATCCGGTCCGCGTTGGTCATCACATGCTGGGCCAGATAATGGGGCAGCAGCGGCAGGGCGTAAGCCAGCAGTTTTTTCCATCCTGCCGGATCCCAATAGCAGCGTCCCTTTCGGAGCAACAGGATATAGACCGGCAGAGAGAAGAGCAGTGTCACGGCTTCCCCGCTCCACAGCTTGATCTCGCCGCCATGCTCTTTCGGACCGTAAATCACCGCAAGGATTGCCGCCACCTGGGACAGCACCGTGGACAGCACCGAAACGATGGCCGCGGCCCGGTAGCGGTATTCATACCTCTCCCGCGTGATCCAGAACACCTGTGCGGGATACAACAAAAAGTGCAGGCACATCAGCAGGAGCAGCGGATCTGTCAGTGTGATCAGTCCCGGGAACAGGCGTTTGGCCGCAAACAACAGTGCAAAGGACAACAGGTCCGCCGCGGCACAAAGCACCAGTGTGGAGGAAACAAAGCTGTCCATCCTCTCCCGATTGTCGTTGAGCCCCACATTGAAAACTCCGGCGGATGTCATGCCCAGCACGGCAAACACTTCCACGATCGCGGCCCAGTTATTGTAGGTCACCACCAGGCCAAACGCGTCCTGGGTCAGCAGACGGGTAAAGACCGGGGTCGTCAGAAAACTGACCCCGCGGAGCAGGAAAGAAGTGAACACAAAAACCACAGAAGCCCGAGCCGGGCTCTGAAGGCTTTTCCAGCGTTCGATCAGTTTCATATTCCTGCTCCTTCAATCATTTTCCTTTATCGATCCATTCCCAAGATCAGCTTCGCGCATCTTTCCGCGCCATCTCCCCGGTCCACATTACCCATTGTCCCAAGCAATGCTTCCACTTTGGCGCGATAGTCTGCCTCATCAAAGGAACCGATCGTCTTCAGCAGGCTCTCAAAATCCATACTCAGCGGGAAAGGCAGCGTTTCCGGGTCCAGATAAAACCCGCGTTCCCGATCCCTGTAGTGGACATAATCCGGGAAATACAGCAGGCACGGGCGTCCGGTCAGCATAAAGTCAAACATGCTGGAGCTGGCGTCCGTGATCAGCACGTCCGCGCAGGCGAGCCATTCCGCCATGTCATCGGACCCGTTGCCGTTGATATACCGTCCGGGATACTTTTCTTCCAACGCCTTCCAATCAATTGCCTTTTCCGCGTGATAATGCAGACGGCAGACCAGGGTCCATTCCCCGTCAAAGCGTTTTGTCAGCGCGCCACACAAACGCTCCGGATCCATGGTTTCAAGCTGTTCCGGGCCGCTGCGCCGGAGGTTCACTTCGGCATCATCCGCGCCATCTCCGCGGAAGGTAGGCGCGTAAAGCAGGATCTTTCGTCCTTCAGGCAGGCCTAATTTCTTTTTCAAAGCTTTCCGCTCCGCTTCCCCGCCAAACAGGGGATCATTGCGGGGCGAGCCGGTCAGGAGCATCTTCATCCTGCCAAAGGTAACATGATCCAGGATCTTCAGGCTGAATTCATTGCCCAGCATCATGGTCGCTTCCGGGCAAAGCAGTCCGGTCACGCGGCTGCCGATCTGGTCGCAACCGATATGTTTCAAGGGCGTGCCATGGAAGGTGGTATACAGAGGTTGTCCTTTCTTGCATTGCAGGAAGGAGGTCACCCGTTGTTTGAGACCGACCTGGCCGTCATAGATCCAGGTAGTCCGGTCCCCATATACGTTATCCACCAGTGCCTCGGCCGACCCGCGGATCCATCCGGCCCGCAGGGACCCGATCGGTACTCCGCGCACATCAGCCGGCAGTTCCTTCATCCGCTCCGGCGACACCAGCCAGACGATATCCGCCTCCGGGCAAAGGCGACGCATGGCCTCGGAGATATACCGGGGATTGTCCGAATAATGGCCGGCAAAGCTGGTAAACACATAGCGGCCTTTTTTCCGCGGTGCCAGCTTGGTCGCGAGGCATCCCAGCGCCCATCTGATCCGTCCCTCCAAAGTCACCCGTCCCCTTTCCGGTTCATTTTCGACCAAGCAGTGTGCGGATCTTCTCCGCGACATTTTCGCCCAACACGCGCCGCAGGCCACGGTATACCTTGCCGCGGAAACGGCTCGGGGCACTCTCCCAGCTGGCCGCGAAATGATGGATGGACCAGGTATCCTGCGTCAGTTCCACTTTACCCGTTTTCAGGCTTCTGGGGCTGAAGTAGCGGGGCGGCCACACAGTCACGCCTTCCAGACACTGGACCTCATCCGTTTTCTGCAGTCCGCGCTTTTCCAGCGCTTCCGTCACATATGTCACAACGGTCGTCATGTCCAGTTTCCCGTTTTCATCCAGAAAATGACGGCCCATGTATCCGTCCAGGATCTCCCCGATCAGGGGATCGCCCGCGGGCGCGCCCAGGATCAGGCCGGTATTCACCAGACCCGGTTCCTCGCAGGCCATAAAACAACCGTCCGCCGGGAAGTCCGCCAGCGGCCGGATCATTTCCACATCCGTATCCAGGAAAAAACCGCCGTATTCCTGCAGGATCCGGAAGCGCGCATAATCGCTGACAAAGGCATACTTTCCCGCCGCGTAAGCTTCGCGCGCGTAGGCACAGGCATCGATATCAAAGTTATCCTCGTTCCAGAGCCGGATCTCAAATTCCGGACACATTTTCCGCCAGCTTTTCAGGCATTTCTGCTGCAGGGGCGGCAGAGGCTTTCCGCCAAACCAGCAATAGTGGATCACCTTCGGGATCATGCTCATTTTCTTGTCCCTCCCGTTCCTGTCAGCGCGTCGCGTCCACGATCTCCGCATATTTTTCCACCGCGGCGCGGCCGATCTTCACCCAATTGTACTTATTTTCCGCCAGTTCGCGCGCCATTCTGCCCATCCAATCGATCATTTTCGGATCCGCAATGATTTTCTCCAGCTCGGCGGCAATGTCCTCCACTTCCGTTTCGCAACCGTTCCCCGCGCCGTTCTCCACCATCTCGTAGAGCATCCGGGTCCCTCTTGTTACAAGGCAGCATACCCCATGGCCTATGGCTTCCAGAATGCCCATAGGCATCCCTTCTGACCGGGAGGTTTGGATAAATACATCGGCTGCCGCAAAGCAAGCCTCCTTATCATCCCCTGTCACCGCGCCCCTCAGGAACACCAGATCCTCCAGGGCGCGTTCCCGGACCAGGGGACCAATGACTTCCTCCATCTCCGGACCAACCAGTGAAAAACGTACGCCCCGTGAAAGCAACAGGTCCTTTTTCATTTTCACCGCGTCAAGCAGAAGGTCCAACCCTTTCATATAAACCTCTGGCCGACCCAGATACAGGAAGCGGATCCCGTCCGGATCCGTCAGATGATCACGTTGCCTGACGTCAAGATCTGTACCGTTAGGCAAAACAAAGCTCGGACCCCGGAAAGAGGAATCCTTCCTCTCACCGTCAGACAGAAAATGCACCGCCGCGGCCCCATGAAGGTAACGATTAAAAAACAGCAGGTTTCCCACTGCTTTTTTGACCCATTTTTGCGCCTGTGCGCTTTTAGTCAGTCCTCCGTGAGGCACAACTACATAGGGAATCTTCTGTTTTCTCAAGAATGCCGCAATCGTCAGAAATGCCGGGCGGTATATTTCATGGAACACGACCAGCTCAGGCCGGTCAGCTTTCAGCTCATTCAAAATCTGCGTGGAGGATGCCGTTCGCACATTGTACGCACGCACCGCTGCCACCGGACGCTGAGACGCGATATGATGCGCGACCGCTACGGACGCGCCGTCAAAAGGGGAATCTATTGTGCCCGTAATATGTACGATCTTCAAAGTCCTCACGCCGCCTTTCCGGCACTTTTCCTGCGCAGGACCGTATCATACAGGATCTTTTTCACCCAAGCGGGCGTCCACACAAAGCCGCGGATATATACCCGGTTCATAAACGCGCGGGGGCGGGAAATAAATCCGTTGTGGATCATATACTCCTGCAGGAAATCCCATCCGGTGATGCGGAGACGGGAGCCGCGTTTCTGCTCAAAACCGTTGCCCACACGGACATAGACCAGTGCCTGATGGATATTGGCCAGTTTTGCGCCCGCCTTGATCATCCGGAGCCAGAGATAGTAGTCCTCCAGCAAAAGCAGCTTTACATATCCGCCGCACTGCTTCAGCGCCGTGCGCCGTATGCAGGCGGAAACATGGTTCATGGGATTGCGGCTGCGGCTCATCGCCACGATATCTTCATGTTTTTCAGGGCAGGCGCGAACACGGATCGCGTCCTCCGGAACATCGGTAAACTCGGCAATATCGGTGCCGCAAGCATCGATTTCGGGATGGTTTTCCATAAACTCCGCCTGCAGGCGGAAACGGTCCGGATGACTGATGTCGTCGGAATCCATACGGAAAATGCAATCACCGGTGCAATAGTCTGTCCCGACGCGCAGACTGTCTCCCAAGCCCATGCCCCGCTTCAGTTCCACATAGATGACCTGATCTTCTTTGCCTTCGCGGAACGCGTGCAACACATCCATCTGGGCGTGTTTGAGGGGACCGTCAAAAACCACGACCACCTCATCCGGCTTTCGTGTCTGATCATCCCATATGCTTTTCAGGGCCAGCCGGAGAAATTCCGGAGAATCCTCGGCATAGACCGACATCAGCACCGTATACTTCATCCGCGATCCTTTCCGCCTTCCGCGGCACCTTCAACAACGCCTTCGCCGGCCACGACCTTGCGGACCGTCTTCAGCAGGCACTTACAATCAAAGGAGAAAGACAGCTTCTGTACATATTCGCCATCCAGGCGGGCCTTTTCGGGGATCCCAAGCTCGTCCCGTCCATTGATCTGCGCCCATCCTGTAAGGCCGGGACGCACATCGTTCGCGCCATAACGGTCACGTTCCGCCACCAAATCCTCCTGATTCCAGAGCGCGGGCCGGGGACCGACGATGCTCATATGGCCAAGGAGAATATTGATCAGCTGGGGCAACTCGTCTATGCTCAGTTTCCGAAGGATACGTCCGCCACGGATGAAATACTTTTCCGGGTTTTCGAGCAGGTGGGTGGGCACATCGCAGGGCGCGTTATGGACCATCGTCCGGAATTTGATACAGTAGAAATATTTTTTGTGGCAGCCTACGCGTTTCTGGACAAAAACGGGAGACCCAGGATCCACCGCCATGATTGCGATCGCAACCAGCAGCATTGGAATCAGCAGGACCAGCAACGCGAACATGGACAGGAGGATATCTGCCAGCCGTTTTCCGAAGCGTACGTACATAGCCGTTCCTGTCCTTCTTTCCACACCAAATTGGCATGAGTATATGCTCATACAGGATAAATGATACCATAATCCCCGTCAAAACGCAAACCCAACACACGCACAAAAAGAGGACCGTCCTTTGCGGACGATCCCCCGTTAAATCATGCTTGTTCTTTATTCAAGTAACAGCTTCAGCGTTCTGGGACCGATAACGCCGTCCGGCTCAAGCCCGTGATCTTTTTGGAATTCTTTCACGGCCTGAGTCATCTCGTCATCATAGCGGCTGTTCACGGTGGTCAGATATCCGTGTTGCATCAGGATCTCACGGAGCTCCAGCACAGTATCGCTCTTGGCGCCGGGACGGATGGTATCCATCGTAATATTTGCCGCCGCGGGAATGGCAGTGGAGGAATACAGCTTCTGCAGCGTCTTGTTGCCGGCCTTGCCGTCCACGGGCGTCAGCTTGTTCTGGATCTGGAACGCGCGTACGGCATCGGCGGTGGTTTTGCCATAGTAACCGTCAACCGAGTCGTCGTAATATCCCAGCTCATACAGGGTATATTGCAGATTGCTCACCGGAGTTCCGTTGGAGCCAAGCTCCAGCGTGTTATAGTTGATCGTGGCCGAAGAACCGTACAGCACGCGTTGGGTTGCGGGACCGGCCTTGCCGTCCACGCGCAGGTCATGCTTTTTCTGGAAGTTTTCTACCGCCACCACGGTGCCTTCCCCATAGCTGCCGTCCACATTACCGCTATAATAGCCCAGTTCCTTCAGTTTACTCTGCAATTTACGCACCGCGTCGCCGTTACTCCCATCTTCCAGCGTCACATAGCCGGTGGAAGCAATGCTGGAGGAACCGTTGTCCCCCGAAGGAGACGCGTCAGCGGAGCGCGCGTTTTCGGAATACAGTTTGTTCAGGGTCGCGGTACCGGCCTTTCCGTCCGCGGTCAACCCGTTGTTCTGCTGGAAGGCCACCACCGCGCTGCGTGTTGCCTCACCAAAGGAACCGTCCACAGAGCCTTTCAGATAACCCAGCTTTTTCAGCTGGTTCTGCAGGGCGCGTACCGCGGTTCCATTCATGCCCATCTCCAGCGTTTCGCCGGTAGAGGAAGCTGCAGTGCTGGTCTTCGGTGCCTTGTCGGAATACAGGACCTTCAGCGTCCCGGGACCCGCGACACCGTCATCCCACAGGTCTGCTTTCTTCTGGAAAGCCTTGACAGCCGCCTGTGTCGCCGCGTCAAAGGTACCCGTTGCCTTGCCCTGCATCCAGCCAAGCTGGATCAGTCTTTGCTGCAGGGTGCGCACTTTGGTGCCGGCAGAACCCATCTGGAGATAGTAATCCCGGCTCAGATCCGGAGTCGCGGTCGCCTTGGCCTGGGCCGTCGTTTTCGCCGAGGCACCGGCTGCGGCCTGCTTGGCCGTGATTGCTTTCGAGGAATCCAAAATTTCTTTTGTTTTGGGGCCGATCTTACCGTCGGCAGTCAAACCGTTGGCCTTCTGGAAAGCTTTCACTGCCTTGTCCGTACTCAGGCCAAAGTCTCCGTCGATTGAACCGGTATAATATCCTAATTCCTGCAGACGTTTCTGGACCAGGCGTACATCCAGGCCGGTAAAGCCCAGCTGCATACTCTTGGGCTCGGGAGTCGCGCTCGGATTGCTGCTTGTGTTGTTATTGCCGCTTGCGTTCGTATTCACGCTGGCCGGTGTAATGACCACAAGCGGGGGCTGGGTCGGAGTCGGCGTAACGCCTTCAGGGATGGGGGTCAGGAAAACCACGGTTCCGCCCTGGTTCGAAGAAGTCACGACCGGGATCGTCGCAATCGAATTGGTCACGACCGGGATCGTCTGGGAAGGCGCCATCCCCGTCACCAGCACGCCCCAGGGATCGGTGCTGGGTACAGGCGTCTCGATGCCAAAGATGTTCTGCGTCTGGACCGGTGCCTTTGTTTCCTCGGGCGTCACAGTCGCCGTGGGCGCCAGGGTCTGGAACGGCAGATTGTTGGTTTCGGAGGGGTTATAGCCATAACCGTTGATATCATCCGGCGCAATGTAGCAGGAAGACAGTAAGGTGACCACCGCTAAAAGCAGCAGGGCAAGAAGAATATATTGACGGGAGTTTTTCATCTGCATCATCCTTTCCGATGAGTTATTTCCCGATGGATAGACGTTTCAGGATCGCGGGAAGTTCCATCTTTTTCATTTCCGCGGCACTTCTATGATAAACGCACGGAACTTCTTTTGCAAGCGAACACTTGAAAAAAGAATCCGGGGGTCGTACAATGAACAGGAGTATTATGAAACGGAAGGTGAACGTTTTCATGTCCGAATGTACACACGATTGTTCCACCTGCAGCAGCAACTGCGCCTCCCGCCAGCAACCTGCCAGCCTGGTCGAGCCGCAGAACGCGCAAAGCAACATCAAAAAAGTCATCGCGGTCGTCAGCGGTAAAGGCGGTGTCGGCAAGAGCCTGGTCACCGGTCTGCTGGCCACCCTCACGCGGCGTCTGAACCGCTCCGTGGCCATCCTGGACGCGGATATTACCGGCCCCTCCATCCCCAAGATGTTCGGGATCCACGACAAGGCTATGGGTTGCGATGATGGCATTCTGCCCACAGAAAGCCGCACCGGCATCAAAATGATGAGTACCAACCTGCTGCTTGAAAATGACACGGATCCCGTGATTTGGCGCGGAAGCCTGATCTCCGGCACCGTGAAGCAATTCTGGACCGATGTCCTCTGGGGCGATATCGACTATATGTATGTCGACATGCCTCCGGGAACCGGCGATGTCCCGCTGACCGTGTTCCAAAGCCTGCCGGTCGATGGCATCATCATCGTTGCCAGCCCGCAGGAGCTGGTCGGCATGATCGTGGAAAAGGCCCTGAACATGGCCGCCATGATGAACATCCCCGTGCTCGGTCTGGTCGAAAACATGAGTTGGATCGCCTGCCCCGATTGCGGCAAGAAGATCTACCCCTTCGGTGAGGGAACCACCCGCGCCGTTGCCGAGGCCCACGGTCTGCCCCTTCTGGCCCAGCTTCCCATCGACCCCGCCCTTGCCCGCGAATGTGACACCGGCGTGATCGAGCTTTTCAACGAGAGCTGGCTGGACGACGCCATCAAAGCTGTTGAGAACTGCCCCAAGCGGGTTCTCGTGTAACGAAACCCGCGTGAGCCCAGAACGATTTCTCGCGAAGCGAAAACGTGGCGGGCAAGCGGGATGTAAAATAACCCAATAACATGTTCCCGGTCCCCTAAGGGCCCCGGCTAATTTTCATTTAACCTTAAAACTTAGGTGCAATTCTTTTCGCCATCACTCAAGCCTTGGCTCCCCCTCCGGGGGAGCTGGCGCCGCCAGGCGACTGAGAGGGATCTCGTAAGCCAAGCAACTCTTTATTACCAGCTTAATGCGTCTGTCTGGATCCACACGCGTGCGGGCGCGTTTCCGCCGCCAGCATACAGTTCCACCAACGCCCAACCGTTACAGGTTGCCAGGATCGTACCCTCCGGGTCATCAGTCTGGACCGGTGCGGCGGCATACCCTTTTCCGGGTCCAACCCGGCAGGTAAACGCCGTTCCGTTCCCCACGCATTGCATCTCCATCAGGTTATGCAGATTGCGTTCCTCGACGGTCAGCGCGCCCGTATCCGAAAGCGCCAGTTCATTCAGCCGCACATACACATACGCCTGACTTTTTCCCCCCTGCGAGACTTCGGTCAGCACCCATGGGTGGTTTCCCGCGTCATAGGCCAACGTCAGCGCCCGAAAGGCGGTATCGTTTCCATCCCAAATGCCGATAAACGCATAGGAGGTGGACGGTCCCGCATAGCCGTGGATCGCGGCAGGCGCGCCGCAATCCACCCCGCGGGCGGTCACCTTGCCGCTTCCGGTATACACGGTGACCGATGCCTCCGCCATCGCCGCCATCGTCCACAGGCAGATCGCGGCAAGCAGTAAAATCGCGAGTGTTCGTTTCATCATGGAACGATCCTCTCCCGGGTTTATTTCACATAGAACTCAAAATACTTCTGGCTTCCTGGCACAGACGGCAGGATCTCCGTAAAAGTATTGTAGTGATCCGCGGTGTAATACACATGCCCGTTGGAGGAGAAAACGATCCGGTCCGCGCCACGGGAACCGCCGTGATAGTTCACGTCACACTCATGATAGGTGATCTTGCGTCCGTTTTCATCTTTCGTTGGCAGGACACCCTCATAGTTGCCGAAATAATCTCCACCAATACACATTCCGGGCGCATAACGGTGCAGGTCTCCGCCCGGCCAGCCCAAAGCCTGGGCTTCTTTCTTGGTCATGAAGTTCTCCGGCAGACAGCCGTTGGCAAACAGATAGTCTGCGATCGACTGGACATCCGTGATGGGGCCATCCGGCACCGGCGTAGCAGTCGGTCCCTGAGGTTCTGTCTTCAGTTCGGGGGCAGGAGTCGCCTGATCCTTCTGTTCCCTCACCGCGGGAGTAGGGGTATTTTTTTTCTTTTTCTTGCTTCTTGCCAACTGCTGGGTCACAGTACGGAAAGTCGTCTGATTCTCCCCCGCGGCAAGAACGGCCGCTTCGGGCAGCAGCATGGCAAAGACAAGCAACAGGGCCAACAGGCCTTTCATGATCCGGTTCTTCATGGTTCTCCATAGCCTCCTTACACATATACAACGGCGGAAAGCGCCTTGCGCTTCCACGGATCTACGGTTTTATTTATGATATTTTTCTCCCGCGGTGATCTTCGCCGCGCGATAAAGCTGTTCAAGCAGCATCACCCGTGCCAGCTGGTGCGGAAAGGTCATCCGGCTCATGGACATCTCCTCGTCCGCGCGTTCCAGCACATTTTTCCCGAGGCCGAGCGATCCGCCGATGATAAATACCGTGCGGGACACACCGCGAAGCCGATGCTGCTCCAGCATTTCCGCCAGTTCCGGGGAGGAATGCTGCTTGCCCGGGATCGTCATGGCGATCACATGATCTCCGGGCTTCAGTTTTTGAAGGATGGCCTCCCCTTCCTTCCGGCGGATCTGTTCCTCAATGGCCTCGGAGGTCACCGCCGGTTCCGGCAGATCGTTCAGTTCGATCTCCTCCACGCGGCCCAGACGGGAAAGGCGTTTCAGATATTCATCCGCCATTTCGCGGTAGGGTTTTTCCCTCAGTTTGCCCACCGCGATCACCGCAATGCTCATCGTCCGATCACCACAGGCAGGCTGTCCCGTTCCACAAAGGTCCACGGCATCGCGACACTGCGTTCCTTTTCGCCGTCGATCATCTTCAGCAATTTTTCCGCCGCTGTAGCGCCAAAGGCTTCCTTCGGATGGCCCAGCGTCGTCAGCTGAGGAGAACTCAGTTCCGCGTAATCGCTGTTATCAAAACTGATCACGCCCATCTGCTCCGGAAAATTGACTCCGCGTTCGGACATGACACGCATCAGGCCGGAGGCAAAGGCATCATTATAGCAGCATACGCCATCCGCGGGAACGCCCGTCAAAAGCGCGTCCGCGAATCTGCGGCCCTTGTCCAGGCCAAAGAGGTTCATCCGCTCTTCCGTCGTCACATAAAGGATCCGGTCCGGCGAAATGGACAGGCCGTAGACGGCCAGCTCATCCATAAAGCCACGTTCGCGTTCCCGCCCCTGGATATCGTCGTTTTTGAAAACGCATCCAAGCGACCGGTACCCGCGGCGCACCAATTCACGCGCGGCCATCCGTCCCCCGCCATAGTCGTCCATCACCACATGCGGCACACCGCTGAGCTCGTCATAGAAGCCGTTCAGGAACACCATGGGAATGTTCCGCTCCGTAAACTTGCGGTAAAGATCCAGGTTGGGATTGTCCCGCGCGGTACGCGCGCCTTCCACAATCAACCCGTCCGGGCGGAAAGCCAGCAGACGTTCCAGGATCGTGCGTTCCAGCTTCGGATCGTTATAAGTGGCGGAAAGCGACATAAAGCACCCATTCTCATTCAGCACACTTTCGATGCCGCTGATGATATTGGGATAGATATAGTCCGTAATGTATGTCGTGATCACAGCCACATGCACCGGTCCCGTTCTGCGACGCGGTCCGTGACGGACATAGGTGCCACTGCCACGGCGGCGGTCCACCAATCCGTCATCTTCGAGCAGAGAGATCGCCTGACGCACCGTCTGACGACTAACAGCAAAACGGTCGCGCAGTTCTTCCTCGGTCATCAGGGTCTGACCGTCCCGGAAGACGCCTTCCGCAATCTCTCTCCGTAGTGTTTCCGCAACCTGCAGATACTTCGGCTGTTCCGCCATTCAAAACACCCCTCTGGAATAATTTGTCCCTATTTTAACAGACAATTTCACAATAATCAAGAAAAATGTACGAACAAAATTCCAAGCAGTACGTACAAAAAAAAACGAGGAACACAAAGTCCCCCGTGATTTTATCAGTGTTCCAGTTCAAAATCGCCGCTCAACAGCTGCAGCACGCCGCATTCCGTCAGTTCATCCAGGATCACCTGACAGGAGACCGGTGGGATCTCGACCAGCACCGGCAGGATCCCCCGCACAAAAGAGCCGGCGATCTTGTTGGTCAGGTCCGAAAGGGAATACTCCGTCAGGGAGGTCAGATAGACCGAATCCCATGTCAGCTCGCCGCCGTAGGATGGATTGGCCGCGTCCGGTAAGGGGCAGATCATTCCGTCCGCGCGGAAAGCTTCTTTCTCGTTTCCGTCCGGATCTTTCAGATACAGTGTCAGGGTACGCGCGTCCGCCTCGCCGGCTTCGCCTGCGATCCGGCAATCCACATTCCCCGTCATAAACCCGGAGGAACAGACTGTAAGGGAGAATGGCTCCGTAAAGATCGCCGTTTCAGGCAGCGCTGACCCCTCAACGCAAAGGTCCAGATAAGTTTCCCGCGCGGTAGCAAGCTTCGCCGTAAGTTTCAGATCCTCACCGGTCTTTTGCCAGCTGATATCCACAACCAGCCCGTTTTCCGGTGTCGCGGGAAGATGCAATTCAAAGGTTCCCCCCGTGTCGGTGCTTTTTTTCTCCATCAGGACCGTTTCACCCGTGATCCACCGTTCCTGACTTCCGGACCTTTCAACAGTCAATCCTTCCGAAAAAGCGTCGTCCACATAAAGATCCAACATACCGGCTTCCTCCAGCAGGAGGGTATCCAGGCCGGAGCGGATGCCGATCGCGGAGATCCAGTCCATCAGGTCCGTATCTTCAGCGAGCACGGTCCTGAGTCCGGCAGCAATCTCCTTCAATTGCTCCGGTGAGTAATGTTTTTCACCCTCTGCTGGCGGGAAAGCTTCCTTCCAGAAAGCCTTCAGTTTCTGAAGCGCGTAATCATTTGCGTACCGAAGTAGCAACGCCGGTTCCTGAAGCGGGATCTCAAAGTAATCGTACATTTTGAGCGCGATCTTGAGCCAGCCCGCAAAGTTGAAATACAGCCGCTGATCCGCGAGCAGCGGAGAGGTGATATACGCCCCATAACGATGGCCGAACACGTGCACCGGCACTGACGCGGTCTTTCGATCCGTCACAGAAAGATCCAGCGTAATATCGAAACAGTCGGACCCGTCCCCGGCCTCCGTCCAGTTTCCGGAAAGGCGCGATTTTTCGAGCAGCGCCCCCCAGCCTTCCGCGTCCCGCTTCTTCTCCGCCGGGAAAGCCGTCGGATCCAGTTCAAAGCCCAAGTCAAAATCGAACGCCAGGGGACCGTTCTCCGCCGCCAAAGCCGGGCAGACCGTAAACAGTACCATCAGCACACATGCAAGGCAGATCCCTCTGCGCACAAAGTTTCCCTCCCTTATCGTTCCGGATCATTCTTCCGGAATCAGGGTAATGATCTCCTTAATGGACATACACAGTTCGTCACATTCCTTCGCGCGACCGTTTTCCAGAATCATCCGTGCCGCGTTCTGCATCGCGGGGAAACCGGTCCGGGTCAGCTGATTGGCATAGATGACCACATTAACGCCACGCGCGCGGAATTCTTCTTCTGTCACACTGTTAAAGGAAGTCGGCACTACCACGATAGGCGTCACCTGATCCCGTGCACGGAACTTCTCCACAAACTCAAAGATCTCAGCGGGATCCTTCTTCCGGCTGTGGATCATGATGGCATCCGCTCCGGCGGCAGTAAAGGCAAACGCCCGTGCCAGCGCATCCTCCATCCCTTTTTCAAGGATCAGGCTCTCGATGCGGGCACAGATCATGAAGTCCGCGGTCTTCTGGGCAGCTTTGCCCGCACGGATCTTTTCGGAGAATGCTTCGATACTGTCCTGCGTCTGGGCCACTTCGTTGCCAAAAAGGGAATTTTTCTTCAGTCCCGTTTTATCCTCAATGATCACCATGGAAACGCCCATGCGTTCCAGCGAGCGCACCGTATACACAAAGTGTTCCGTCAATCCGCCGGTATCGCCGTCAAAAATGATGGGCTTGGTCGTTACTTCCATAATATCATCAATCGTGCGGAAACGGCTGGTCATATCCACCAGCTCGATGTCCGGCTTGCCTTTGGCAGTGGAATCGCACAGGGAGGAGATCCACATCGCGTCAAACTGGTGGGTCTTTCCATCCCGGTAGACCGCGGTCTTTTCGACGATCAGGCCGGTAATGCCGCTATGCGCTTCCAGCGCGGTGACCAGACCCTTCATGCCGATCAGCTTCCGCAGTCTGGCTCTCCGGGCGTCCGGCAGGCTCAGTTCCGCGCGGGCGCGATCCTCCAGCGCCCGATATTTCGGGTCGGAAGCATAGGGGAATTCCACCAGTTTTCCGCCCCATTTTTCAAGGACCGCTACCACTTCATCCCGCACAGGCTTCTGGAATCCTGTTTGCCAGTTATCCCCATGGACAACGAAGTCCGGCTTGTATTTTTCAAGGTTTTCACGGTAGCTGAGCGTCCGCTGCTCCACCACGCCCGCGACACCGGCAATATTCTTCAGCATGGTGCGACGTTCCGTAAAGGGCAACAGGGGAAAACGCTTCCAGGAAGCCACCGCTTCGTCGCTCATCACGCCGATATAAAGGTCACCCAGTCTCTGGGCACGGCGGATGATGGCAATGTGTCCGGAATGGATCACATCCGCGGAGAAACACATGTAGACCAAGGGCCGTGTCCGCAGGCGCGAACACACTTTTTCAAGATCTTCCGGCGTATCGATCTCGGTGCACAGTCGGTCTTCCACATCCAGCGCGCGGATATTGCACCGTCCCTCCAGTGTATTGAGGGCCTTTTCAGCATAGCAGCCCGTCTCTCCGCGGTCGCAAAACTCGCCGATCGTCTTCAGCCACAGGTCCAGATCCGGCTTCAGCAGTTTATACAGAGCCTGTGCCTCCATCGCGGAATCAAAAAATTCGATGCCGACCTTCATGACTCTGCCATCCTGCACCACTGCCTTAAAATCCTTTTCCGGCAGCGGCACCGTGGAGCTGACCTTCATGCAGCTTTCCGGACAATCCAGGATATCCTTCAGGACGGAGGGTTCAAACACCAGGTCTCCGTGCATCAGCAGGATGTCCTCCGTCAGATATTCCCGGGCGCACCAAATGGAATAGATATAGTTCGTCCGGTCATAAACCGGATTTTTGACAAAAGTCAGTTTGATATCCGTATCCAGTGAAGCACAGTAATCCACCAGGACCCCGTCATAATACCCGGTGGTGATCACAACCTCGTTCACGCCAAACGCCGACAACAGTTTCAGTTGTCTGGACAGGATGGTTTCCCCCGGCAGGATCTCCGTCATGCATTTCGGATGTTCGCGTGTCAGTTCGCCCATCCTGTGACCCAATCCGGAATTCAGTATCAGCGCTTTCATGGCCCGGCTTCCTTTCCCGATATAAGTGGATTCTATAAATTGTAGCATAAATCCCCATCGCGGGCAACAACAGGCGTTTGTCCGGTCATTTTTCGTTTTTTGTCATTTATTCGGCATTTCTTTGTTTTTTTACGTGACTCCCTGCCTTGGAGCCCGCCGCTCTTTCCCTGTTTTCCTTGACATGAACGTTGAAACCGATTACAATGGTCAAGACCGGCCGTGCTGGGATGGTTTTGTCCCGGACGCTGTTTCCATAGAATGATTCCCGTACTCTTTTTTATCGCGGAATGTCTTTCCTGTTTATATATAGAAAGCGCTTCCGCGTCGTTTTTGGACGTGGCGCCTTTGGCGTCATGATCCGCATAGGAATTGCAGGGGGCGGTTTTTGTCGTTCCCGTATGCACGTTTATGTGCGTTTTAGTGGTTTTTGTGCCCGGATCAGGTTCCTGACGGGATTTTACAATGAGAGCAGCAACGGCCGTGAGAGTCTCTATTTCTCACGGCTTTTTCTCATGCCGGTTTCCTGACATTCATTGTGATCAAGATTTTCAAAAGAAGGAGGGCACCCTATGGATATCTTTCTGGCCATCGGCCTGATCGTTGTCGCCTTGGCAATCGGTCTGCTGGTCGGCTATACCTACCGGAAGAACAATACCGAAAAAAAGATCGGGCGCACGGAAGAATACGCAAAACGCCTGTATGACGACGCTGTCAAAAAAGCGGAGGATTACAAAAAAGAAAAGGTTTTGGAAGCCAAAGAAGAAATTCTGAAAGCCAAAGCTGAGAGCGACCGCGAACGCGCGGAAAACGACCGTGAGACCCGCGAACGCCGCAACGAGGTCCAGCGCAACGAGCGCCGCCTCATCCAGCGTGAGGAGACCCTGGACAAGAAGGCCGACAACCTCGAAGCCCGCGAAGAAAGTCTGAACAAAAAAGCTGCCGAGATCCAGGCCCTGCGGGACGAGGCGGAAGCCTACTCCAAAAAGCAGTTGACCGAACTCGAACGCATCGCCGCCATGACGCAGGATGAAGCCAAGCAGATCATCATGGACAAAGTCCGTAAGGAAGCCTGGCACGATGCCGCCGCCGAAGTACGCGATATCGAAACACAGGCCCGTGAAGACGGCGAAAAGAAAGCCCGCAACATCATCGCCATGGCGATCCAGAAATGTGCGGCTGACCATGTGGCCGAGTCCACCGTCAGCGTCATTTCCTTGCCAAACGACGATATGAAGGGCCGCATCATCGGTCGTGAAGGCCGCAACATCCGTGCTCTGGAAACGGCCACCGGTGTTGACCTGATCATCGACGATACCCCCGAGGCCGTAATCGTTTCCGCTTTCGACCCCGTCCGCCGCGAAATTGCCCGCGTTGCCGTCGAAAAGCTGATCATGGATGGCCGCATCCATCCCGCCCGCATCGAGGAAACCGTGGAAAAGGCCCGCAAAGAAGTGGAAAACCAGATCCGCGAAGCCGGCGAGAACGCCGTGTTCGAAACCAATCAGCATGGCATCCATCACGAACTGGTCAAGATCCTGGGCCGACTCAAGTATCGCACCAGTTATGGCCAGAACGTACTGAAGCACTCCATCGAAGTCAGCCATCTGGCCGGCCTCATGGCCGCCGAATTGGGCGCCGATGTCGCGCTGGCCAAGCGCGCCGGTCTGCTGCATGATATCGGCAAGGCCGTGGACCACGAATCCGAAGGAACCCACGTGTCCCTCGGCGGTGAGCTGGCCCGCAAATATCACGAAAACAACGATGTGGTCCACTGCATCCTGGCCCATCACAACGATGTGGAGCCCCAGACGGTCGAAGCTGTGCTGGTGCAGGCCGCGGACGCTATCTCCGCTGCCCGTCCCGGTGCCCGCCGCGAGAGTCTGGAAAACTATATCAAGCGTCTTGAGAAGCTGGAAGAGATCGCTAACAGCTTTGACGGCGTTGAAAAGAGCTTCGCCATCCAGAGTGGCCGTGAAGTCCGTATCATGGTGAAGCCCGAGGATGTCACCGACGAAGGCACCCGTGTCATGGCCAAGGAAATCGCCAAGCGGATCGAGGAACAGATGGAATATCCCGGACAGATCCGTGTCAACGTCATCCGCGAGACCAGAAGCACCGAATACGCCAAATAATAAAGGGGGATCATCGCTATGGAAGTCATCACCACGCTGACCCTGAAAGAAAAATTGGCCGAGCTGCAGGGGCAGACTGTGACCCTGCAGGGTTGGATCCGTAACCACCGTAAGCAGAAGAACATGGGCTTCATCGATTTCTATGATGGCATGTGCTTCAAAAATCCTCAGGTTGTTTACGACAACACGATCGAGAATTTTGACGGAATCCAGGCTTTCCATATCGGTTCCGCCGTCACGGTGACGGGCAAAGTCGTTCCCAGCTACAAAGATCCCGAAACCCCCGAGATCCAGGCGTCCTCCATCATTTTGGAAGCCGACTGCCCCGAGGATTATCCGCTGCAGCCCAAGCGCCACAGTGTCGAATTCCTGCGTGAGATCGCGTATCTGCGTCCGCGTACCCGTCTGTTCCAGGCCGTGTTCCGCATCCGCAGCGTAGCCGCGATGGCCATCCACACCTATTTCCAGGACCGCGGATATGTCTATGTTCACACGCCCCTGATCACCGGCAACGATGCCGAGGGCGCCGGCAACACCTTTACCGTGACCACCCTTTCCCCGGAAGAGCGGAAGGATCCTTCCCAGGATTTCTTTGGCAAAGCCACCAGTCTGGCCGTGACCGGTCAGCTGGAGGCGGAAACTTTCGCCATGGCTTTCAGCAAGGTCTACACCTTCGGCCCCACCTTCCGCGCTGAAAACAGCAATACCAAGACCCATGCGGCTGAATTTTGGATGATCGAACCCGAAATCGCCTTCTGTGACCTCCAGCAGCTGATGGATATCGAAGAAGATTTCCTGAAGTATATCGTCAAGACCGTTCTGGAAAAGTGTGGGGATGAGCTTAAGTTCCTGGACCAGTATACCGGCGGCGGACTGATCGACAAACTGTCCTCCCTGGCCGGTAGCCGTTGCGCCCGTGTGACGCATGAGGAAGCCATCACCATTCTGCGTAAAGCCATGGAGAACGGCACCCAGTTCCAGTTTGAGCCCAAGTACGGCGAAGACACCGCCAAGGAGCACGAGAAGTATCTGACTGAAGAATACTTCCATTCTCCCGTATTTGTGTACAACTGGCCCAAAGATATCAAAGCCTTCTACATGTATCAGAACGACGATGGGAAGACTGTTTCCGCGGTGGACCTGCTGGTGCCTGGCAGTGGCGAACTGATGGGCGGAAGTCAGCGTGAGACCCGCTACGATCTGCTGACTGCCCGTATGGACGAACTGCACATTTCCAAAGAAGAGATGTACTGGTACGTCAACCTGCGCAAGTTCGGCGGCTGCACCCATTCCGGCTTCGGCATGGGCTTCGAGCGCCTGCTGATCTACCTCACCGGTGTGGATAACATCCGTGATGTGATCCCCTACAGCCGCACACCTCTCAATTGCGAATTCTAAATCAAGAGTTACTCGCATTCTTTGTCTCTCCTGCCGCTCTCCATTCCGGAGAGCGGTTTTTTTGTTGGCCTCCCGCGATGGTTTGTGGTATAATTTATATTGCCTTTTACTATAGTTCATTTACCGACATGTCGGGTGGAGCATACCCTGTCAAAAGGGTAGAATGGAGGGACGGTATGGACGCTTTATACCTGGTATTTGTCCTTGCCACAACGGTGTTTTCCTTCACAGACCTTATTTTGGCCTATCTGTCCCGGAAAGGATCCGGGATCGTTGGCAAACGCATGTCCAACACGTTCATTGCCGTCGCTGCCATCGGCATCACCAGTGTCCTCGCCGCCCTGGTTCCCACGCCGGAAGGCTTTTCCGTGTTTACCTCCGTGCATTTCGCTGCGATCTCCATCACCACACTGTTTCTGCTGGTATTGGTTCTCACGGTGACCGTCGCGAATATGTCCGGCCGCATGGGCAGGTTGCTCAATATATGCTTTTACTGGACGCTCCTCGAATGTATCCTTTTCGCCATCAACAGCTTCACCGGCATTGCCGTATCTTATGTTCCCAATGTCGGCCATACAAACAGCTACGCTTATATCACACGGATCCCCTTCTATTTCCATTTGGTTTTCATTGTTCTGCTGACGCTGGGCGCGCTGTATCATCTGATCCACCGGACCATCGCCGTTCCTTCCGGTTACAAGACTCCCTATATTCTGGCCGTTTCCGGGCTTCTGGTCGTATTTCTCTTCGGTATGGCGTGCGTGTTCGTCCCTGCCGGCAGCGGATTCACGCTCTATGATTTCACCGCCTGTGGCTATTCACTCACTGCCCTGCTGGTCTATATTTCCTACAGCCGTTACCGTGCTGTGACCCTGCCCAACCGGTTCCGGAACGATACCTTTGAGTCCATCGGTCAGGGCGTCCTCCTGTATGATTTTGAGGGACAGCGTCTTCTTCTCAACCAGCGGGCGGAAAAACTCCTTTCAGATGACACCCTGGAAAAATCCATGAATCTCAAGACCCTGTGCGAAACTCTCGGCGTCAGCGAAGCCCCAAACGGCAGCACCTTCCGCGTTTCCCGCAATCTGGTCCGGGATACGAACGCCCACCGTGCCGTTAATATTTTCAGTCGCAGCCTGACGGACAAGCATGGCAAATATAGCGGCCAGCTGATGATCCTGACCGATGTTTCCACGGATATGGATCCTCTGACCGGTTTCGCCAACTGGGACAGCTTCCGTCAGCATACTTTGCTGAACGGGGAAAACCTTTCTCAGGGGTCGATTATGATCGGTGCGCTCGAGATCATCGGTCTCCGGGATATCAACGAAAACGACGGCCGTGAAGCCGGAGATAAGGCCATCAGCGAGCTGGCCGCGATCATGCGCAACGAATTTCCCACAGATGTCACCTTTGTACGGGGTCCGGAAGCGGTCCTGCTTGTCTTCTGCAACGGGGCCAACATGAGTGACGATGAGATCCACACCCGTCTGCGCGCCTGCAAGGCCGCCTGTAACCGTCCCTGCGTAGCCGCCCATATGTTAGCGCAAGACAGTACCTCTCTGACCCAATCGATTCACGGTTGTTTCCAGACGCTGCGCAACAAGCGCATGCTGGATGCGGTGACCAGCAACAGCAATTTGCTTTCCAGCCTGATCACCGCTCTTCACGAGTGTGACAGTGATACCGAATCCCATGTCCAGCGGACGCGGCTCACCGGCATGGCTTTGGCTGACCGGCTGAAGCTCAGCGATGCGGACAAGAGCAGTCTGAATCTGCTTTGCCTTTTGCATGACATTGGCAAGATCTCGATCCCGCTTGATATCCTCAACAAGCCCGGAAAGCTGACCGACAGCGAATGGGATATCATCCGCTCCCACGCGGAAAAAGGCTACCAGATCACTTCCTCTTCCTCCGAGATCGACTCCATCGCGGAGTTGGTGCTGCATCATCATGAGCGTTGGGACGGAAAAGGGTATCCGGATGGTCTGAGCGGGGAAAGTATTCCTCTTTTGAGTCGTATTATCAGTGTGGTAGACGCTTATGACGCGATGATCCACGACCGCGCGTACCGCAACGCGATCTCTCCGGAGGAGGCGCAGGAGGAACTGCGCCGTTGTGCCGGGACTCAGTTCGACCCCACGGTTGTCTCAACCTTCCTGGAGTTGTTGCAGGAGGACCCGCAGCGTTTTGCCCCCGCGACAAAGAAGCGTGATGAACCTTTCCGGGTGCCCGGTCCGGTCATCCGGGAGGAAGAGACCATCAGCACCGGCGAAACCCCTGTCAACACTTTCCATATGGTCTATACCCGCTATCTGATCGATGATCAGCTGACGATTGTGGAGATTGATGACAACTTCGAAGCCCTGACCGGGTATTCGCCGAGCGAAGTCAAAGAACGTCCCCTGACCCAGAAAGATCTGTTACCGCAGGAAGATCTGAGCGCCTATCTGGCCATCGTTTCCGAGGATCTGAAGCAAAAATCCATGGCTTATCTGGAGCATCGGCTCAAAAAGAAAGACGGGGAGATCATTCAGGTGTTCTGCTTCGGCCGCGCGTTCTTTGATTCTTCTGTACGCGCCGGCCGCTCCGAGATCATCGTGGCGGACGCCCGGAATACCGCTGCCGCCCGCCTGATGGAAAAGAGCGCGCAGAACCGTGAACAGAACCGGCTGGCGCATTGGAAAAACACCTACCGTCGCGATTCGTTGACCGGTCTTCTGACACATACTGCCTTCCAAAATGATGTGGAAAGTGTCCTGCTTTCCGGTCGTAACCGCATTTTGTTCATCATGCTGGATCTGGATAACTTTAAGAAGTATAACGATTCCTTCGGTCATCAGACGGGAGACAATCTGTTGATCCAGCTGGCCCAGGCTTTCGAGGCCTCCCTGCGTAAGGATGACATTGCCGGGCGCATGGGTGGCGATGAGTTTGCCGCCATCATGGTCTTCGAGGATGAGATGCCGGACGAAGCCATTACAGAGCGCGCCATCCAGCTGTTCGACAAGATCCACATGAGCCTGAAGCTGAAGGGAGCGGATGTCAGGTGCTCCATGGGTGCCGCCATCTCCAAGCCCGGAGACACGTTCCGCGATCTGTATTCCAAGGCGGATGACGCCCTGTACCGTTCCAAGGAAGGCGGGCGCAACCGTCTGACTTTCTACGATACCCCCAACACGTAAAAATCCTCCCGAAAGGAGCCTTTACGCCATGAAAAAAATGATCCTTCTCCTGCTGTCCCTCACATTGCTCGTTTCCGCCGTTTCCGGTCTTGCGGAAGAAACAGCCGCGGAAACCGTTACATCCCCCACTCCGCTGTCCTCCGCTGAAGTCCGCATGGCAGTGGATTCCTTCCACAAGCTTGCGCTCGGACTGGAGCCGCTCGGCGCGGAACATTCGACGGATGAAGGCGATCCCGATTCCTGGACGATCGAGTATGATTTCGGTTTTGTCCACACCGCGGATGAAACGCTGACGGAAAGCTCCACGGTCTACGGCATCACCGTTCTGACCGGGGAACACGAGGTCATGCGCGGCGTGTCTGTGGGCACTTCCCTGTCGGATCTCCTTTCCGCCTTCAAGTGTGACAACACCGGTCTGGCCGGGGATCGTTTCGGCGCCCTGCTTTCTCTTGATGGCAGCCCGGAAGCCGGATTCTCCGCCGCCACGCTTTCCCGCGACGGTCAGCGCAACAGCTATATCATGTGGCAGGTGACCGAGTCCAAAGATGGCCTGTACCTGGATAACGGCATGATCTGCTATCTCGACGGCGGCATGGTTTCCGGTGTTGAACTTTACGTGGCCGGAGACATCTCTCCCGAAGAGATGGCCGCCAACTGGTCTCTGATGACCGAGTTGGCCGAAAAAGACGATTATGTCGCCGTGGAGATGAACTATAGAGACGGTACCGTGCTGGAGCCTTTCGTCACGGATGATCTGGTCTTCTCGGGCATCGATTTCCTGAACGATGTTTCCGAAAGCCTGCCCGGTCTGTTGGACGAAGTCATGATCGACAATGGGGACGGCACTTTTCTCCACCGGGTGGATGGTATCGGCTACACCGCGATCCTGCTGGCCGACGAAGAAATGCGGGATCTTTCGCTACTCCAGTTCACCATCCTGTCGGATGACATCGAAGGCCCACGTGGCTTGTGTCTGGGCGACAGTCTGATCGATGACCGTGCCCGTTTCCGCTATGAAGACACCGAGTTTGACTATGATCATATGACGCAACTCCTCTACGGAGATGGCGTCACCGCGCCGTACGGCTTCGCCAGCTATGGCACCGACGGATCTGCCGAGCTTCGTTATCTGTTGTGCACCGAAGACGACCGGGAGATCCTGCTTCTGCTCACCTATTCCACAGATGATAAATTGCTCACAAGAATTACCGTCAAAGTCCTCTGAAGCTTGTACCGGGAGCGGTGATCCCTCACCGGTCCAATAAGGAGACATGATTTCCATGAAGATCGATCTTTCATGCCCGGTGGAAGTCCGGAATCACGCCTGCCCGACCCGGGAAAGAAACGCCTGTGTCGTCCAGTTGTTTAACCTGACAGCCAAAAACATCGTATCGGCGGAGCTGAACATTTGCCTTCTTGATAAAGAGGGCAATCCGCTTCAGCATACCATTCACCGTTGCTACAGCCTGCACGGCTATCCCCTTTCTCTGTTCGAAGCCGCCGTAGGGATGGATTTCAACGCCGAAGCGGTCCGTGCGGAAATCGTAATCGAAAAGGTTTGGTTCGACGACAACGGAGTATGGCGCAAAGAGCGGGATCCTTTTACCGAATACGAATCCAACGAGCTCAGGCCTTGCCTGGATCTGGATATGTTGCGTTATATCGCCGGACCTGCCGCCGTTGGCTATCCGGAGGAGCAGGAAAAAGTATGGCTCTGTGTCTGCGGACGCCCAAATATGCCCGACAGTCCTTACTGTGTCCGTTGCCGTCAGAGCAAAGAGCAGGTCTTCGCATCCTTCAACCGTCAAAGAGTTCATCAGCAGTACGCACTGAAGCAGCGCCAGCTGACCCTTCGTTCCCGCGCCGTCCGTGAAGATAACACACGTCTTCAGCGGATCCGTGAGCACGAGTACGAACTGGAGCAAGCCCGCACCACAGGCGACCGGCGCATCCTCGTCGCCCTGGGCGTCACCGTGATATTGGCGCTGGCCCTGTTTTTCCTCGGTGTTCCCGGACTCCGTTTCCTTTCCGCCCGTTATGAAATGGACCACGGGAACGCCTCCCGGGCTGAAGCAACGCTGACACAGCTGGGTTCCTTCCCCGGGGCCGCCGAAAGTCTGGACCGTTGCCGCCGTCTGGGGGCCGAACAGGCGCTGGGCAGCGGAGATCCCGAGGTCTTAAAGCAAGCCGCGCTCCTGCTGCGTCAAAGCGGAGACGCTGAAGGGGCAGAAATGGCATGTAAGGCGGATTATGAGCGTGCAACTCTGCTCATGGAGCAGGGCGACTATCAGACTGCCGCCGCAGTGTTCACCGCCCTTGGAGACTGGGGCGACAGCGCCACCCAGCTGAAGGAAGTCCTTTGGCGCGAAGCCCGCGTCAACTATGACAACCGTAACTACCGTGCTGCTGAAGCGGCTTTCACCGCGCTTGGTGATTACAAAGACAGCGCTGAGCGCATGCGTATGAGTATCTACGCGCCTGCCTGTGAACTGGAACAGAACGGGGAATACCGCACAGCCATCGAGCAATTCAGCCGCGTGGCGGACTATCAGGACAGTGTCACCCATGTCCGGGATTGCTGGCTCAAAATGGCCGCTGAGCTGGAAGCCACCGATCCGCTTTCCGCCGCGGAAGCCTACGCCAATTCCGGCGACGCGGACGCGTTGCAAAAAGCCATGGAGATCCGTGTTGATAAGGCCATGGACGCCGAACTGGCAGGCGACCTCGTCACCGCCATCGGGCTCTACCGTCTGGCCGCGCCGATGGAAGGCGCGATGGACCGGGCGATCGAGTGTACGCTGACCCTGACAAGACAGGCGCTCAACGATCAGGAATACAACTACGCCAACGAATTGCTGGCTTCTCTGCCGGAAGACTGCACCGCCGCGGCAGACCTGCGTCTGGACGCGAAGTACCGTCCGGGGCTCTCCGCGCTGAAGAAAAAGGACTGGCAGACCGCCGTCGATCTGCTGACCGCCGCCGGTGCCTGGAAAGACGCACCCGCCAATCTGGAAAAAGCCCGCTACGGGCTGGCCGAGTCTCTGCGGAAATCCGGCAGCTACGCGGATGCCGCTGCGCAATATACACTGCTTGGGGACTATAAGGACAGCGAAAAGCAGCTGAAAACAGTTCGCTACGAGCTGGCTAAGGAGAAGCTCGAAGCCGGATATTTCTCAGAAGCCTCCGCTCTGTTTACCCTTTTGGGAGATCATAAGGATAGCCCCACGTTGCTAAAGCAATCGGAATACCATTACGCGCAGTCCCTTCTGGCCTCCGGCGATCCCGCCGCCGCCCGTGAAAAATTATCCGCGCTCGGTTCTTACGAGCAAGCCGACGAGCTGCTGAAAGCCTGCGATTACGCTGAGGCAGCTTCCCTCCGGGATGCCGGGGAAACCGAAAAGGCCGCCGCGCTGTTCCAGCGTGCTTTGGGCTATGAGGACGCGGCCGATCAGGCGGCTTCTCTGTACCGCGAGCTGGCTGCCGCGGCTGAGAATGACGGCCGGATCCTGGCTGCCGCCGGATACTATAGTAAGATCACCTGGGACCCCGAAGCCGTCAGCAAATCGGAATCGCTTTATGACGCCTATTACGGCGATGTCGCTGCCTCTGTGCGCGAAGCAAACAAGTCCGGGGACTATGACCTGGCACTGACCCTGCTGGCATCGGTCAGTACCATGGACCTGCCCGAAAAATATGCGGATCTGGCCAAGATCGGTCTCGAAGCCGCCTACCGTAAAGGCAATGCTCTGCTCAAGGACGGAAAGCCCTACGAAGCCCTTCCATGGCTGAGAAAAGCGGAAGGCTTGCATGATACCGCGGCCCTGCTTCAAAAAGGATGCTATCTCCTGCCCGGAACCTGGGCCGATGGAAATGGAGCCGTCTATGCAACCTTCCGTGAGGATGGGACCTGCACCCTGGATGGAAAGGAACTGTGCTTCAATGTCATCGGTTATGATGTCTGGCTGGGACCGGATCAGAACCAGCTGACAAAGCAGATGATCATCCGCAGCATTTCCGCCCGTTCCCTGACGCTGACCCCAACTGGAGAGAAAGCCATTACGCTGACGCGTTTGGATCCGGCGTCGGAAACGCCTGGGACTGACCCGTCAAACGACAATTTTGCGGTGGAGGAAGAGTAAAGGTGAAAAAGCGGATACCGGAACTGGACGGTCTGCGGACACTGATGATCTTTATTGTCAGCTGGTATCACATCTGGCAACAAAGCTGGCTGACTCCGTCCGTCGGAAATACCAGTCTGGATTTTCTCGTCCGTTCCGGCTATGTGTGGGTAGATGGCACAGTAGTGCTGAGCGCCTTTCTGATGCTTCTGCCTGTCGCCCGGGCAGGGCTTTCCGCCCGGCCGGAACCCGCGTCCGCGTTTTATCGCCGCCGTGCCTGCCGGATCCTGCCCAGTTATTATTTCATCCTCCTGCTGACCTTGTTCGTCATCGTGCTCCCGTGGGATCTTTATTACGCACCCCAGTACATGGTCAAGGATCTCTTCACCCACTTCACGCTGACCTTTACCTTCTGGTATGACACCTATGTCGCGACACCGCTCGGCGCCGCAGCCTGGACCCTGGCCATCGAGGCACAGGCATGGCTCCTGTTCCCGCTCCTGTTGCGTGCTCTGCGCAAAAAACCGGTCCTGACGCTTGCCGGAATGCTGATCCTCTGCGCCGGTTTCCGGGGCTGGGTCCTGTGGGCGCTCACGGATTATTCCACCGTGGTCAACCAGCTGATCAACTTTCTGGATGTTTATGTCATCGGCTTTCTTGCGGCTTTCACTTTCGCGAAAATGGAAAAGGCCCTGTCAGAAAAAGAACGTGTCCTTCCTGTTTCTCTGGCTGCAACCGTTGTCTTTATCGGATGTGTGTTTGGCCTTGTCGTTCTGTTGAAGGCACAGGCCGCCAGTGGCGGTTATGCCCAGATCCAGCGCGGCCAGATGTTGCGCCGTCCCCTGTTCGCGTTATGCTTCGCCGGGTTGATCCTTTCCGCGCCCTTTTCCCTGCGTCCCTTGCGTTTCCTGCTCGGGAACCCTGTCATGAAGTTCCTGGCCGGCATCAGCATGAACTATTACCTCATCCATCAGACCCTGGCAGTCCACCTGAAGCGTCTCGGGATCCCTGCCAGTCTTTCGTCCGAGCCGAATATCGACGGTGACCGGATCTGGCAGCATCGGTATACTCTGCTATGCTTTGGGCTTTCTCTGCTGCTTGCGACCGCGATCACCTATCTGGTGGAGAAACCCGGCGGACGGCTTTTGCGCCGGTGGACGGAGAAAAAAGCCACCGTAACGGAGGGCGATTGATATGCCATACGCCCTGCTTGGGGAACACCTTTCCCATTCCCTGTCCGTTCCCATCCACGCGGAGCTCTGCCGCGAAGCGGGCATCCCGTTTGACTATGTTCTGCGCGAGATTCCCCGGGAGCGCTTTGCCGCGGAGCTTCCGGATATCCTGCGCACTTATGACGGAGTCAATGTCACGATCCCCTATAAGCGCGAGATCGTCCCTTTTCTGGATTCCCTGTCCCCGGAGGCCGAAGCCGTCGGAGCCGTGAACACCGTTGTTCGCGTAGGCTCCAGACTCATCGGGCATAACACCGATGTCGCCGGCTTTATCGCAATGCTGGCACAAGCAGAGATTTCCGCCGGACTTCCCTGCTGGGTACTGGGTACCGGCGGCGCGGCCGCTGCAGTCACCGAAGCCCTGCACCTCTACGGTTGCGGACCGGTTCATCTGGTTTCCCGGGATCCATCTCGCGGGGAATCCTACGCGTCTCTCCCCGGATGTTTTTCCGGCTTGCTGGTCAACTGTACACCAGTGGGCATGTTCCCTCACCCGGAAGCCTGCCCCCTGTCGTCGGATGCGCTGGCTGAAATGCTTCCCCGCGCAACGGCGGTTCTGGACCTCATCTATAACCCGGAGGAGACCCTTCTTCTGAAAGCCGCGCGTGAAAGAGGCATTCCGGCTGTCAACGGCATGACCATGCTCCGCGCGCAGGCGAAGGAAGCCGAGCGGCTATGGCATCCGGACCGTATCATTCTGTGATCACAGGCATCACCCAAACTCCCCGTGACGAATGGTGATTCCTATGATATAATGCACCCGTAGCGGTGGCCCCGTCAGGAGTCCCGCTGCCTGTAAACCACAAAGGAGGATTCAACACATGAAACGCATCATTTGTTTGATTCTGGTTCTTTCTCTGGCTCTGTGCGCTGTGCTTCCCGCCTCCGCCGCCACCAAGAAAAAGAACAATGAAGACGGTACCGTGACGATTGCCGGCACCCTCAAGGCTCCCTGGACAGTCAAGAACGACAGCGCCCTGTATGAAGCCAATCCCGTTGTCGAGGGCGAGAACATGATCACAGGTCTTCCCGCTTCCGGCAATTCCTATACCCCCATCACGATCGTATTGGACAACGCGGAAGCCGCGTATCCCCACTGGGGCGTCAAAGACGCTGACATCATCTTCCAGGTCCCCAACGCCGGCGTTGCCGCCACCAAGCTGATGGCCCTCTTTACCGACACCTATCCGTCTGGCGCGGGCGGCCTTCGTTCCGGCCGGACCGGTTTCTATCCCGTCGCCAAGATGTTTGACGCGGCCTTCGGTTTCTGCGGCTTCCCCGGAAGCGGCAAGGGCGATGCCGATCTGCAGAACGTGCTCGGCAGAGATAAACAGATGATGAACCGCAAAAAATGGTTCAATCTGATCGGCGGTGATTTCCATACCGTACGCCGCACCGGCGAAGGTTATTCCCAGCCCCACAACACCACTGTCGATATCGCCGCGATGCATGAATACCTCGAAGATCTGGTGAACAAGGGAGAGGTCGTGTTCGATCTCCGTCCCTTCGAATTCACCGACGAACCCCGTACCGAAGGCGATAACGCTGAATACATCGAAGTCGTCCACCGCGGCAACAAATCCTCCAGCCCCTCCAATCAGGCCAGCTGGAGCACCTTCACCTATGTTCCCGAAAAGAACGGCTATATCCGCACCAATGTCAGGGGCGAATACACCGACCGTGACGATCCCAACGCGGAGCCGCTGATCTTCACCAATGTCATCATCCTCCGCACCGGCTTCAAGGGCCAGGGCGAGTATGTCTGGGAGAAGAACTTCATGGTCAACTCCAGCGGCGCGGCCGAAATCTTCCAGAACGGTAAATATGTCCGCGGCGCCTGGTCCCGCAACAAGGAAAGCAATTGCCGTCTGCTGCTGACTGTGAAAGAGGACAAGAAAGTCCGCGAGCTGCAGTTCCAGCGTGGCAAAACCTTCATTATCATCACCAATGATATCACGGATGTGAATATCAAATAAAAAAATTCCAACCGGATCGGAGTGTTTCCCATGAAAGAGTATTCACCCAAAGACATCGAGCCAAAATGGCAAAAGTACTGGGAAGAACATCAGACCTTCAAAACGGACATCCATGATTTTTCCCGCCCGAAGTACTACGCGCTCGATATGTTCCCCTATCCCTCCGGTGTCGGTCTCCACGCCGGCCATCCGGAAGGCTATACCGCCACGGATATCATGAGCCGCATGAAGCGGATGCAGGGCTACAATGTCCTCCATCCCATGGGATACGACTCTTTCGGTCTGCCGGCGGAGCAGTACGCCATCAACACCGGCAATCATCCCGACGGGTTCACCCAGATGAACATCGCCACCTTCTCCAAGCAGCTCAAGGAGTTGGGCTTCGACTACGACTGGTCCAGAACGCTGGCCACTTCGGATCCCAAGTTCTACCACTGGACCCAGTGGATCTTCAAAAAGCTGTATGAAGCCGGCTATGCGAAGTATATCGATATGCCTGTCAACTGGTGTGAAGAACTGGGTACCGTGCTTTCCAACGATGAAGTCATCGACGGAAAGAGCGAGCGTGGCGGTTTCCCCGTCGTCCGCAAGAACATGAAACAGTGGGTCATCGATCAGCCCGCTTTCGCCGAGCAGCTGCTGGAAGGCCTGAACGAGATCGACTGGCCCGAATCCACCAAGGATATGCAGCGCCACTGGATCGGCAAGAGTGAAGGCGTCGAAGTCCGTTTCCAGATCGTGGGCGGCGGTGAGTTCCCCATCTTCACCACCTGTATCGAGACCATCTACGGCATCACCTTCATGGTGCTCGCCCCCGACAGTCAGCTGGTCCAGGATCTGCTGCCCCGTGTCCGCAATGTGGAAGAAGTGAAGGCCTATATCGAAGAAACCAAGAAGAAGAACGATATGGACCGTACCGAGCTGAACAAGGGCAAGACCGGTTGCCGCCTCGAAGGCGTCACCTGTATCAACCCTGTCAACGGCAAGGAAGCCGAGCTCTTCATCGGTGACTTCGTCCTGGCCGGTTACGGCACCGGCGCCGTCATGGCGGTTCCCGCTCATGACCAGCGCGACTTTGAATATTCCGTGGCCCATCAGATCCCCGTGATCCAGGTCATCGATGGCGATGAAAAACTGGGCCATGTGGATGTCTCCGAGCATGCCTTTGAAAAGGGCGATTATCTCGGCAAGGGCTACCGTCTGATCAACTCCGAGGAGTTCACCGGCCTCACCGTCGAGGAAGCCAAGGAAGCCATTACCGCCAAGCTGGAAAAGATGGGTGTGGCCAAGCGGACCGTGAATTATCACTTCCGTGAGTGGATCTTCGCCCGCCAGCGCTACTGGGGCGAACCCGTTCCTGTCGTGCATACCGCGGATGGCATCCACGTGCTGGATGACGAAGAGCTCCCGCTCGTCCTGCCCGAGTTGGAAGATTACAAGGGCCGCAACGGCAAGGCGCCTCTGGAGAATGCCGAAGAATGGAAGCAGTATGACAAGAATGGCGTCAAGGGCACACGCGAAACTTCCACCATGCCCGGCAGCGCCGGCTCCAGCTGGTACTTCCTGCGTTACATCGATCCCGATAATGAGGAAGTCTTTGCCGATTACGAGCTGCTCAAGCACTGGATGCCCGTTGACCTCTACATTGGCGGTCCCGAGCATGCTGTCGGCCATCTGATGTATTCCCGTATCTGGAACCGTTTCCTGTATGACAACGGCCTGAGCCCCGTGAAGGAGCCCTTCAAAAAGTTGGTCCATCAGGGTATGATCCTGGGCGAGAACGGCATCAAGATGGGCAAGCGTTTCCCCAAATATGTGGTCAATCCCAGCGACATCGTGCGTGACTACGGCGCCGACACGCTCCGTCTGTACGAAATGTTCATGGGCCCGCTGGAAGTTTCGAAGCCCTGGAGCCCCCAGGGGGTTGAAGGTGCCCGCCGCTTCCTGAACCGTGTGTGGACCTTCTTCACCAACACCGGTAACCTGACCGGCAACGATGATGGCGAGCTGACCCGCATCTATCATCAGACCGTGAAGAAAGTCACGAACGACTTTGAGTCTTTGGGCTTCAACACTGCCATTTCCCAGATGATGATCTTTGTCAACGCCGTTTATAAGAAGGGCACCTGCCCCAAGGCGTTTGCCGAAGGCCTCGTGAAGATGCTCGCGCCCGTCTGCCCGCATATCACCGAAGAAATGTGGGAGATCCTGGGCCACGACAAGACCATCGCCTACGAGCCCTGGCCTGTGTATGACGAGGAGCTAACCAAGGAAAACGAGATCGAGATCCCCGTCCAGATCAGCGGAAAGGTCAAAGGCACCGTCAAGATCGCGCCCGAAGAGGATGAGGCTTCTGTCAAAGCCAAGGTTTGGGCTACCGATAGCGTCAAACGCGCCACCGAAGGCAAGACCGTCGTCAAGGAGATCTATGTCAAGGGCCGCATCTACACCATCGTAGCCAAGTAAGCAAAAAAATTTCCGGTGATTCAAACGAATCACCGGATTTTTTTTGCTTATTTCTCTTTCTTGCTCGGACCGCGCAGCGTCGCGTTGGGCAAGGACGCCTGCTTGCGGAACTCGCTGGGGCTGATGCCCACAATATGCTTAAACTGCTTCGAGAAATGGTAGGGATCCTGCATCCCGACTTCCACACCGGCCTCGCGCACGGAGTAGTTCTGGTCGCGCAACAGTTCCTTCGCGCGTTCCATTTTGCAGTGGAGCACATAGCTCAGCGGGGGCATACCCACTTCCGCCACAAAGCGCTTACGGAAAGTCTCCATCGGCATTCTGGAGATATTCGCCATCTCTGCCAGGGAATAATTATCCTGATAGGAATTGGCACGCAAGGCATCCACGACCTTGGCGATCTCGTGGCTCAGCATCGCGTCCATGGCCACGGGCTGTCCCCAGTGGGAGGCGATCATGCCATACATCAGATGCTGCAGCTGATAGGTGGCATCTGAGGTGCCGCTGTGGCGGACCATGACCTGAACGATCTGCTCCGCCAGGTAGATCTGGCTCGGCAGCGCGCCCTGCCGCAGGGGCATATGGAGCAACGCGCCCATCTTGCGTACCACCATGGGGGCCAGATTTCCTTCCAGCGCCATCCAAAGGCAACGCGTGATCTCTTCCGTCTTCAGCGAGCAGGAAACATCGCCACAGGGCAGGAAACAGGTGCTTCCCTTTTCCAGTACCAGATCGTTCCCATTCCAGCATACGGTCAGGTTTCCGGCCTCAACAGCCAGCCAGATCCATTGTTCACGGGGATTGACCTCATACTCACCCTGCTCCAGCACAAAACTGCCGGCCGCGTGGATCCACGCGCCGCTGGCCTGGGTCAGGCTGCCGGGTTTATGGGTTCCCTCCACAGTCAGTGATTCCAAGCTTTCGGGGATATTCTTCAAAACGAAGGATCTCATTGTTCTTTCCTCCACATCAGTGACCAAAAAAGACAAATTCCTTATTAAGTATAGCGAGGGTTACATCGCTTTGTCAAGAATGAAAACCCATGTATACAAAAAAGTCTTCAACCCGGGACGAAAAAGGTAAAAAAACCCTTCCCCGTCATCGGCGGGGAAGGGGCACAGGGAAATCAGATTACTTGTGTCCTTCAGGGCAATGCTCCCAGGCGTACTGGATGGCCTCCTGATGGTAACCATTCACCTGTTTGGTATCACTGGTCTTACTGTTCGTAAAGTGGATACAGAGCTGTCCGTCAAAGTTGTTGTTTTTGATGGTATCCCCTGCAAGGTTATGCGGTTCACCGTACAGCGAGCAAGCATAGGTGTGACCCTGGATCGTCACCAGAGACGGTCTGCGTTGCCACAGGTCCTTGGTCGCGATCTCCTTGGCGTTGGACACGCCATACATCCTGCACAGGGTCGCGGTGTCCCTCGCGGTATAAGGCTCGGCGTCAACATGGTTGAATCCGGACCAGCGGTAAGCCTGCCAGACCTCACCGGTCTTCACATCGTAGATATTGAAGGTCGTCCCCTTCGGCCACAGTTGCTGGATGCCGCCGGTGAACCAGTCGATCTTTTCGGCAGGATAGAGCGTCATACCGTTATACTTACCGCCGGAGTGTGGCACAGTGCCAAACAGTTCATGTTGCAGCTCCTCTGTAGCGATACCGTCCTGGTTTATTCCCTTCGCTTTTTGGAAAGCCTTCACGGCATTCTCCACAGTGGTATTGAATTGATCCGTTACCGTTCCGGTATAGTAACCCTGCTTCTTCAGCTCGGTCACCAGATTCTTGACCTCGGTACCGGAAGATCCAAGGCTCAGAACGATATAGTCAGCTTCCTTCTTGCCGGGTTCAGGTGTCACAGGCACAGGCGTGGGCGTGTTATTACCGCTCGGATCGCAGATCGTGACAAAGTCAGACAGCACAAACGCCTTGCCAATCTTGGGATGCTTCACAAAGTACCAAACATGACCGCTCACGGTAACGGGTTCGGACAGATAAGGCATCACAACGCCCTTATCCGAGCGTCCAAGAATGGTACTTCCGGATTCGCAACTGCTGCGCAGGTTCAGTCCGCCAGCAGTGGTCTTGACATAACCCACGATCTCGGTCACAGGTTCCGGGGTCTTGGAAGGCTTGGAAGCAATATAATCGTTATATTCCTTCATCGACAGGACCTTGCCCATGCCGCTTTGCACCCAGCAGTTCTGTCCGTTGTATCGGACCTGATACCAGGTGGTAGACTTAACTGTATAGCTGGCTTCAAAAGCCAACACCGTACCCGTGGCAACCTGGGCCATTGAAGGAGCAGCCTTGGACGGCGCGCCGCGCAGGTTCACCTTGTCGGTGGTCGTCTTGAAGAATTTGGTCGTGTCGTCAGGAGCCGGAGTCGCCGTCGGACCGGGTGTCGCGGTCGGGGCGGACGTCGGAGTGGAGGGGGAATTTTGCTTGACTACGTCGTTGCGCAACCAACCGGTCAGATTCACGTACTGGACCTGATACCACACATGTTTGCTCTTCGTCACAGGCTGGGAGATCACAGGCAGGGTCACGCCCTTGGGGATCTGGACCAACACAGTACTTGAGGCCGGTTCTTTACGAAGATTGCATCCCGTTTCAACGGTCGTCACATACATGATGGGTGCAGCGGTCGGCGTAGGCGCCACGGTCGGTGTGGGCGTCGCGGTCGGCACGGAGGTAGGAACAGGACCAGTCGGGGTCGGGGTCGCGGGCGCGGGCGTCGCGGTCGGAGCCGGCGTCACGGAAACGACCTTCACCATATCGGACCGGATATAACCAAAGGTGTTTCCGGTGTACGCATAGTACCAGGAGTAGCCGCCAACCTTGATCGGGCCCTGATAGTAAGGCATCGTTACGCCCTTGTTCACGCGGAAGATCATCTTTCCGGTGCCATCCGCGGCGGACCAGAAGTTGACACCGCCCTTGATCGTCTTCAGGGTGCCGATCGGGGAGCCAGTCGGCGCGGGCGTGGCCGTCGGAACCGGCGGCGTCGGAGTGGGAGAATCGCCAACCACTACAACGCAGTCGTTGCGGACATAATACTTGGTTCCGTTATATAACACAGGATACCAGACATAGCCGCCCTGTTTCACCGAAGCTCCGCACAGCGGCAGGGTCTTGCCCATGCCTTCCCAATCCTTGTCGTATTGACCGCCAGGGGATTTTCTCAGATGGCAGGAGGTCTTGATCAGGCGTACGTAGTCTCCAGTCTGTGCCGGAGACGGAGTCGGCGTGATCTTGGGGCCACCTTCGACCGTGACATACTGAGCCATGATATAACCGATCTTGTTATTATACTTTGCCTGATACCAACCATTGTCGGGGCCGGACAGGATCTCCACTTCATCGTTCCGATTCAGCTTCGCCAGGTAAGGCGCGCCTGTGTCGGGCTGCTGACGGAAATTAGTGTTGCTGGAGTTGACCTTTCCGAACTTACCGGTCCCGTTATCGGGCTGGGACGTCGGCGCTGCGCCATCAGGCGGCGTTGTCGGCGCTGCGGCATCAGGCGACGGCGTAGCTTCAGCGGGCGTCGTTGCTTCAGGAGCAGGCGTCGCTGTTGCAGGCGCAGACGTTGCTTTGCTTCCGGCCAGATAAGCGGCTTCCTCATCATCTGTCAGCATACGGCAAAAATCGGCCATGATCGCGCCGTTATAGGTACGGGTAGCACCCGGATCCGGATGTTCCGCAATGACGAGGAACCAGTTCGAGCCATCACTCTTTTTGGTGCCGGTTACCTCGACCACCGTGCCCGGTTCAAGCTGGAACCACCATTCGGAACTTGTGGACGCGGACTTACGGACTTTGACTGTCGCGTTACCCGTCACGATTCCGTATTTTGTTGAATCCGCAAAGGCTGCGGACATTGGAAGCAAACTGATCAAAAAACTGACTGCCAGCAGAAGTGACAAACCTCTCTTCCAACGTGCCTTCATCTACGAATCACCTCATCCTGTCGTCATCCAGGGGAACATTTCCCCATTTATCAATAACTATATCCTATTACACAAGTGTTACAATGTCAAGTATACACAACACATTTTTGTTACGATATTTCATTTTTTATCTTCATTTTTGTGTTTTTCTGACATATAATTCCACAAAAAGCACAAAGGGACAACCGTTCGGCTGCCCCCTGTTGATTCATTCATTTCCCGTCGTCAGACGGTATACCTCAGTTCACCACTTGCACGCAGTCGCTGCGAACGTAGTAGAAGCTGTCTTCATAGGAAACAGGATACCAGGTATAGCTTCCTTTTTTCACCGCGGAACCGACAATCGGCAGGGTCTCCCCTTTGCCCTCCCAGTCGATTTCATACGCGCCGTTCGGTGCCTTCCGCAGATGGCAGGAAGTCTTGGTCAGCTTCACAAATTTTCCACTGACGGTAGAGGTGGTGGATGTGGAAGCAGAACTCTTGGCAGTGCTGATAAACCCGGCATCTGTGGTCAAAGTAACAAACTGAGACATAATGTAACCCACATGACCGTTATAGCGAACCTTGTACCAACTGTCGCTCGTCACGATCTCCGGAACGCTCAACACTTCAACCACAGTCCGCTTCACCAGTTGCTCCCAGATCGGAGCAGACAGTTTGGACTGTTTGCGGAAATTGGTTCCGCCGCCGTGGTTGATGTATCCATACATAATACTGCCAGCGGAAGATTGTGCGGCTACCGCGGTAACTACAGGTTCCTCAAATTTTTCTACTGTCTTTGTGATAGGGGTTGACTGTGTCGCCTGATCCGCCACAGCATTCGTGTTGACAGCTTTTGCTTCGCTTTCGGAAACCAGTTGTACAAATTCGCCCATCACACAGGCATTGTACGTCTTTTTACTGGTCGGATGCTGAACGTTGACATAATACCACAGGGCGCCATTTTCATCAGTTGTATTTCCGGTCACCTCAATCACAGTACCCGGCTTGATCCTGAAGATCGCCTTCGTGTCCTTCGAAGGTCCCTGACGGACATTCAATTTCCAGCTTCCGATCACTTTCCCGTATTGCGATGACTGAGCCATCGCTCCAGTCATCAAAACCAGGCTGATCAGGAAGGACAGAATAAACATCAAAGGAAGGCAGATCTTCCAACGCGCCATACGCGTCCTCATTCCTTATTCACCTCAATCCACTCACGTAATAATGTTGCAATATCGCTTGCTCAGGAGATATATCGGTAACTTTTCCCGTCAACTTATCAGCTGACGGTCTTATTTTATGACAAATTTATTACATTGTCAACCATATTTTGTATTATTATATTATCATTTTTGTCCCATAATTGACCCAAGATTGTTACATATTGGTTACATATTCACTTTCTTCGTTTTTACGCAAGTATGTGATTCCGGTTCCATAACCGGAGGCCTATGGGAGATTGACTTGCCTATCAGGGGATATTTGGAGTACAATTTAACAGAATACACGCAGTGAGGTGAACCTGATGAAAATCTCCAAAGCGGATGCTTTGACCTGGTTCCGTTTTTTTGCCGCTTTACCTGAAGATCAGCCGCTCGGTTGCCGCCAGCAGGAGATCGCGTTGGCAGTCTTCAGTCAGATCGAACTGGCCGTGGAGCACGAACAGCAAAAGTTACTTTCCGAAATCAAGGGCCTGAAAGGAATTGGCGATGAGCCACGCAGTCTTTATGTTGGGCCGGACGATCTTTTCCCCCGCGGTTGCCGCAGTTGCCTGTTGGGCAGTGGGCTTTCCGCCGTACGGAAAACCAACCGTTGCAACGCCAACTGCCCGTTCTGTTATGACTACGGTGTGCTGGACAAGATCCCGCCCATCGGGGAAGGCCTGTGGGAGATCGGCGGTACCCGTTTCCGGGAAGAAGATCTGCCCGCCCTTTTCTCCATCCAGAAAAAACCGACCGGGATCTCCTATGTCTATCTGGAACCCTTTATGGAGATCGAGAAGTATTATGGCGTCATCCGTCACTTCCGCGAAGCCGGTATCTGGCAACACATGTACACCAACGGTCTCAACGCGAACCGTGAAAATCTGAAGGCTTTGGGGGAAGCCGGCCTCAATGAGTTGCGTTTCAACCTGGGGGCTTCCCGTTGCGCCGATCGCGTGATCGATGCCATGGCGATTGCTGCCGAATATATTCCTGCTGTCGGTATCGAAACACCGATGACCCCCGAGTTCTATGATCTTTTCATGGAAAAGAAGGATCGGATCCTCTCCACCGGTATCCGCTTCATGAACTGCGCCGAATTACATCTGAACGAAAACAATTTGTGCAATTACTTTGGTGAGAACCTGTATTTCTATCGGATGGGATACCTCAGTCCCATCTTCAGCCGGCTGCTGACGCTTCGCCTGATGAAGACCGCTTCGGAAGAAGAATGGCCCATCGTGGTGCACGACTGCAGTAACCGGACCAAATTCCTGCGGGATCTGAATCTGAAGGCAAAAGAGGGCGGCTGGTTTGGCGCCAGCGGCTATACCTGCGAGTTCCCTTCCATCCCGTACGAAGCCTTCCTGCCGGTCCTGGAGGATCCGGATCTCACCTTCCTTGAGGAAGAACCCCTGCCTCAGGGATACCGTCCCGGCGACATTGTGCTGTAACCGGATCAGGAATCATCCTGCAAAAGGAGGCTATGCCTTGAAAAGGTTCCCCGCCCTGCTTTGCGTTCTTCTGCTGATCGTACCATCCGTCGCATGGGCGGATGAGGTCCCCGAAGACTTTCCTGTCGAAGAAGAAACAATATATGATGAAGAAACAATATATGATGAAGAAACGCCTCCCGACGAAACCGAAACGCCCCCTGTCAAATGGCCTCTGCTGAATACCGGCTCCAAAGGGGCCGATGTGATCCGCCTGCAGTCGCGGCTGATCGAACTGGGGTTTCTGGACGGTGAGGCGGACGGTGACTACGGAGCTGCCACCCGTTCCGCCGTCCGACGTTTTCAGACCGTTGCGGAGCTGGATGCCGACGGGATCGCCGGTCAGGACACCCAGTCCCTGCTTTATTCCGACGCCGCCCCATCCGCTCCCCTGCCACAGGCGCCTGTGGATGTGCTTGCCACCGATCTGCCGATCCTGGTCAACAAAGAATTCCCGATCCAGGATGGGTTTATGCCCGCTGATCTGGTCAACCTGAAGGAAGTCTGTGACCCCAAACTGGTCAAGATCAAATATGATACGCTCCAGGGTGTCAAGACCGCCGTGGACGCCCTGATCACCATGCTGGAAGCCGCCAAAGCCGATGGGATCACCCGTTGGCAGGTCAGCGCGGCATACCGCAGTTATGAAACGCAGGAAAGCCTGCTGAACAGCAAGATCAACAGTTACCGTCAAAAAAATCCGGGCTGGAGCCGTTCCAAAGCCCGCAGCGCGGCGTTGAAAACGGTCGCGGAGCCCGGGGCCAGTGAGCATCATCTGGGGTTGTCCTTTGATGTCAACGTACCCGGCACAGACGCGTTCCTCGGCACAAAACAATGCACCTGGTTACACGCGCACTGTTGGGAATACGGATTCATTATCCGCTATCAGAAAGGGAAAGAGAACATCACCGGTTTTTCCGCCGAAGCATGGCACATCCGCTATGTGGGCACGGAGCATTCGTACCTCATCCGCGATAACAACTTCTGTCTGGAAGAATATCTCGATTGGGTCGAAAGCAACACAGAGGAAGTCCTTCTGGACGATGATCCGGAATGATTCCTTCCATTTAAAAAGAACTCTGCCGTTTCCTTTGGCAGAGTTCTTTTTTTGAGTAAGATCAATCCGTTTTGTTCATCAGCCAGTTCCACAAGTTTTCCGCGCCTGAAACCAGAGGCGTTTCCATCACGCGTTCCCACACATTGCCCGCGCCCAGCGTCACAAACTGCGCAAGCAACCGGGAAAAGGCCTTCCGCGTTTCGGGATCGACCTCCCCCGCCGCGCCGATCACGGTCAGCAGTTTTTTCCACCGGTCCGTTCCAAGGTCAGACAAGTGAGTCGCGTCTGTGGTCCCGATCAGTTGGAACAGGGTCTCCACAAACTCCCCGCGTTGCTCATCCGTGCTGTGGTCCAGCCACTCGTGCAGCGTTTCGCAAACGAGGTCGGATGTCGCATCCGGTTTGATCAGCAGCACTGGTTCCGGTCCCCGGAATTCCCAGGAGAAAGGATCATGTTGCCGGATCCCGTTGGCGGAAGAGTGTACGATCCGCATATCTTCCGGCACATTCATCAGTCGTCCGATGATGCCGGTCTGGGGACAGCACGTCCACAGCTTTGGCCGGATCCGACAAAAGCCCTCGGACCGGAAAACTTCGTCCGAAAGCCCAGGTCCGTCAAAGGAGCAGATCTGGACCGTATTTTCCCCGGCGGTAGGCGCCATAGCCGCGGCATACATCGCCAAATTGCCGCCTTTGCTGTGCCCTGTCACGCGTAACGGCCGGCCCAGCTCCGACACTCTTTCCAGATAGCAGGCAGCCGCCTGTTGCCCCGGCACCACAGGCAGATAAGCCATGTCAAAATCCTCACGCCAGCCAAGCAGCGTGTTGTCCGTACCGCGGAAGGCCACTACGGTCGTTCCGTCCGGCAGGTCGATACACATGGCGGCAAACTGCATACGGATCTTTTCATCCGCAAGGCAAATGGCATGATGCATCCGGCACTCGCCATACCGTTCTGACGCGGCCATCAGGAGGAACAGTTCCTTCCGGGTTTCAAAGGAAGCGGTCGTGCCTTCATGCAGCCTTTCCGGCTCCCGGGCCAGCTCCGCCAGCGTCATTCCCTGCGCGGTGGTCACTCCGTCGAAGTCCAGATAACTGAGGCAGGCAAATGCCAACGCGTCAGATGTGCGATAGCCGTCGGCG
>JAZUFB010000286.1:0-11966 GCA_045640475.1 Clostridia bacterium | reverse complement strand
GAATTGCTGTCGTTTTAAATCATTTCGCTTACGCTTATGATCCGTTATGATTTCGCGTTATTTCTGTATCGTTTTCAAGGTTCAGCCGTTTTGCTCTTTCGTGGCTTCCCGCGAGCGAGCTTGTACAGAATACCAAAGATGGAACATCTTGTCAAGCACTTTTTTAACTATTTTTTTATTTAGTTCTCAACTCCTTACAGATCAACGGGTTCATCATTGCAACATAAACCGGATCTTCTCCTGGCTCCCCTGTTTTTCATCCGGCATTCCGGGCATGGCTTTCAATCTACTATTTTGTATCCAATGCTCTCCTGTGCCAAAATAGGAAAAACCCGTCTGTCGCACAACAGACGGGTGATTCCATTTGTTTGATGATGAGGCCGATTCAGCTTATGATTAAGCTTCTTCGTGCATCTTGGGCAGAGCGCGCATCACATTGCCGCTACGCAGGCAACGAGTGCAAACGTTCATCCGCTTCGCAGCGCCATTCACCATAACACGAACGCTCTGCACATTGGGCGCCCAGATACGGTGGCTCTTACGATTGGAGTGACTCACGTTGTTACCGTTCATCGTGCCCTTTTCGCAGATCTCACAAAACTTTCCCATGAAAATCCACCTCCTCGTTGGAGTGTTGAATACATCAAGCCTGTACATACTACCACGTTGACCCGGAAAATGCAAGGTATATTTACAAACTTATTTCATTTTTTCGGGCCATCCGAAAGGAAGGCATGATTTCCATACTCATAAGGACCGTTTCAGGAAAAACTCGCTCATTCCTCCAGCGTTTCTGTCAGGGTGATCCCCTTGATCTTCCACTGGCCGCCTTCCCGGGACATGGTCACGCGATAGCGTGCACCGGTCCACGCGGGCGGATAGACACCGTTTTCTCCGCGTGCCGCGATCACGCTGTCAGCCCTTGTCCCCTTCACACGTCCGTCAATTCGGGGCACGGTTTCGGTAATATTGACGCGGGCGCTGGTGTCCCACGGCCACACCCAGAAAAAGCTCATCTCCAGACGGTGGTCAATGCCTCGGATATTGTAGTCCACATATTCCGAGTTTCCCTGGAGCGCGGCGTTCAGCGGGCCGTCCTTTTCCAGCCAGCTTGCGGAAAAAAACTTTCCCAGCTGATCTTTATCCGTGTCCATCTGCATAATGGTCTTGGTCCGTTGAGCCATTCCATCCTTCAGTACGACCTGGATATTGGTGAAATTCATGGCATAATAGAAAGCAAGTACGACCAGGCCCAGCACCAGATTGATCACCAGCAGTCTGACAGCGATATACCAGATCGTTCTGCGTACAAATTTCACACCGTTCCTCCTTTTTCAGGCACGAAAGAGGCCTTACAGAAGCTGGATCAGCATCGTCTTCTGTTCGTCCATTTCGACGATCAGCAAGCCCTCTTTTTCCAGTTGCTTCATGACATCCGAGAAGCGCTTGAAGCCGATCGACTTTTCTGTGAAATCCGGGTAAGCAGTAATGATATCCGCCTTCAGGATCGAAGGATTCACACGGTCAAACCCGCCTTCCTTATAAGCACGGATCTGGGCAGCAAAAGCCTCTTTCCAGTTATCGCGCGTCAGTTGGGGCACACTTTCCCCTGTTTCCGCGTTATTGTTGAGGGACACCATGACATTGAAATTATCGTTGTGTACATGGATCTCTCCGAACTTGGAGGAGAGATTGGTCAGCAGCTTATAGAAGGTAGCACAGCCATAGGCTTTTTCGTTGAAATCCGGCCGCAGACGCAGCAACACGCCCTTCAGCTCGCTGGCGTACATCTCGTCGTTGTCCGTCTGTTCCTCAAGCACGGTCACAAGCAGTTTGTTCAGCTCGCTCTCGTCCGCCATTTCTTCCGTCATGCCATTGCCGCGATTCTTTTTCTGCTTGCCGCCCGCCAACGCACGCCCGTCCACCGTCTCCAGAAACTGGAATTCGTTGCAGGCGTTGATAAAGATCTTGCTGGCTGCTTCGCTTCGGCTGATGCCGAGTACAAACTTGCCCATGGATTTCAGCCGTCCGACCAGCGGTGTGTAGTCGCTGTCACCGGAAACGATGCAGAACGAATCGATCATTTCGTTCTTATAGGCGACTTCCAGCGCGTCGATCACCAGCTGGATGTCCGCGTTATTCTTCTGCGAGATCCCGTACCGCAGGGAGGGGACTACCGTAAACGTGTTGCTCAGCAGCACTTCCTTCAAATCACTGAAGCGGTCTGTATATCCATACACCTTGCCAAGAAGGATATCACCGCGGATCTTGACCTTATCCAGAATGCTGTTGAGGGTAGCCACTTTCGCGCCGCAGTTTTCCAGATCAACAAATACAGCAAATTTACTCAGTGTAAACCCTTCTTCCAAACATAATACGAAGTCAGTATACCATTCCTTCCCTGCGAATTCCACTCTTTTCTGGACAAACGTGCCGCAGGTATGTAAAATGGGTTAAAAGCGGAGGTGAGCATAGTGGAGGCAAAGGTTTCACTTTGCGTCTGTCTCGGACATCAGGGAGACGGATTGACCCAAACGCTGGATTGCGCCCGGCAAGCCACCAGCACGGTATCCGTTTTGGTCGCCGATCATGGTTCCACCGAAGAAGAGAGTAATGCCCTGCAATGGGCCAATCACGCCATCAACGTCATCCATATGGACCGTAAGAGATGGACAGCCGGTGCGAATCAGCTAAACGATGCCTGGCACGGCAAATACAGTCTGTATTCCGATCCCGGCATCCGTTTCCCGGTCGATCTGCTGGAGCAGATGATCCGTTATATGGATGAACATCCCGATGTAGTGATCCTTTCTCCTCTGATTCTGGACGCTGAAAACCGCGTGTTTCCGCTTCCCCGCTATCCCCTTGTCCTGCGCGATCTTCTGTCTGTCCTGCTCTATTCCCACGGCCGGACCACCCGTCGCTTTAAGGAGTTGACGCAGCCTCCCCGTTTTTTCAACGAACCGGCCGACATCCGTTTTGCCTCCTCCCGTTTTATGATGATCCGTTCAGATGTGTTGCGCGCGCTGAAAGGTTTTGATCCCGGATACGGTCGCTATATGGCGGATTATGATCTGTGCGAACGGATCCGCTCCGCGCATCTCGGCAGGATTGTGGTCCATCCCGGGCTGCAGGTCCAAAGTGAAAAGGCATTTTCAGGCGTGGAAGATTCCGCCCCGTTCAGATGGTTATCCGCCATCCGTTTTGCCTTCAGATGGCATCTTCGTCCATAAGCAAAAAACAAAAAGCTCCCTGCCCATGGAGTTTCTCTCCATATTGCAGGGAGCGATTTTTTTGTAATGTCCGATTGCCGGAAGCCTGTCTGGATCAATCCTGTTCTGATCTGTTCATCCAATTCATCAGCGCGTTCCGGTTCTCCGTCGGCGTCGTCGCCGGTCTGCCAAGATCCGCTCTCGCGCCGCAGGCACACTTGACTTCGATCAGGCAAAGCTGATCCGCCATTCTGGCCTCCCGGAGACAAGCATGCAGAGCCTCCGCCGATCCCGCGCTGAAGACCCGCGGATATCCCGCGGCTTTGGCCAGTGCCGGCACATCCATTTCACCGCAGCACACCGGCATACCGCCCACCGTCTCATGGGCACCGTTACTGATCACCACGTGGATCAGGTTTTCCGGTTTTCTGCGGCCGATCACCGCCAGTGCGCCAAGATGCATCAGTGCGGCGCCATCTCCGTCCAGGCACCAGAACTGTCTGTCCGTTTTTTCCGTCGCCATCCCAAGCGCGATCATGGAAGCGTGGCCCATGGAGCCCACTGTCAGGAAATCTCTTTCATGTCCCTGACCGCGTCGTTCACGGATCTCATAGATCTCCCGGCTCAATTTCCCCGTTGTGCTGACGATCACATCGTCTCCAGTCTCATCCAGGATGATTTCCGCCGCTTCTTCACGCTTCAGCGTGTATCCGTTGGAATAATCGGGTTTCTTGCCAGTCGTCAGTGCACCTTTGCGCACAACGATCGCCACACATCTTCCCTTCCGCGTTTCAGCAACCAAGCCCTCGAAGGCCTCCCGGAAAGCATCTTCCGTCATTTCTTTGTCCAGGATCATATAGGGAATATCCAAAATATCCAGTTGCTTCAGCGTGATCTCGCCCTGCTTCACATGCTGGGGTTCATCCTTCACGCCGGGTTCCCCCCGCCAGCCGATCACCAGCACGCAGGGGATCCCGTATACTTTGGGATCCATCAGCGAGGCCAGCGGATTCACCGCGTTGCCGATTCCGCTGTTTTGCATATAGCAAAGCGCAGGCCGCCCCGTTGCAAGCCAATGTCCGGCACAAAGGCCAATAGCTCCGCCCTCGTTATGCGCCACCGTATGGCGGTCCGACGCGGTTCCGAAGCGGGCAAACAGTTCGTCACAAAGCCCTTTCAGCTGGGAATCCGGAACACCCGCGAAATAATCGATCCCCGCAGCTCCGCAGGCATCAAGCAGCACTGATGCATCCATCACCGTTTTCCTCCATTCCGTCAATCCCACTCCAGCGGATATTCGGCTACCGAGTACATCAGATCTTTTCCGTTGCCCTTCAGAACGGTCAGCACAGAGTCGATCTTCGTCGGGTTGGTAATGGGGGTCGGCGTATAGTCGTTCTTGTTGTCCTGGCTGGTGATCCGGATCGGTATGATCCGGAATCCCTCGTTTTTGATTTCATTATTCTTGAGGCGGAAACGGGTCTGGAAAACAAAGCTGTTCATGTCGCTGGGTTTTTTGTTGCCCGCAAAACAGAAATTGCCAAGAGAATAGCAGATATAGACCCCATTGTAGCATTCGATGGGATTCATCCGGTGACTGTGGTGTCCCAGCACGAGGTCAGCGCCGGCATCCACCGCCAGCCGGCCCATTTTGATCTGGTTCTTGGTCGGTACATAGTCTTTTTCATTGCCCCAATGGAAGGAGACGATCACGATGGGATAATTTTCCTTGGCCTCGGCAATATCCGCCGGCACCTTGTCCCAAAGCTGTTCATACCGGTCGATGCACAGATAGCTCAGCATGGCGATCTGAACCCCTTTGACCTCGATCACGCCAACCTCGGTCGAATTGGACCAGACGATCCCCGCGTCCTCAAGCGTCTGGATCGTATCTCTGTATCCTTCATCTCCGTGGTCCATCACATGGTTATTTTCCAGAGACACAGCTTCAACACTGTTGTCCGTCAGCACACTGACATATTCAGGCGCGATATTGAACAGGAACTCATTGCTCTTTTTGCTGGCAGGCACATATTTGGTTTCCGTCAGGGTACCTTCAAAGTTGACGATGGTCAGATCGTCGTCCGAAAGGATATCCTTCATGTTCCGCAGGGTAAAGTTGATATCCCCGTCATGCTCCTTCAGCACAGGAGAGAAAATATCCTTTCGATGGTAGTTGTCCCCGCCAATGGTAAAATCGCCGGTTGCTGTCACCGTGATCAGCACTGAACCATCGTTTTCATAGATGTTTTTTTCAACCCAAACTTCCCCGCCCTCGTCGTCAAGGATCACTTCCTCGATCAGTTCCTCGATCGAAAGATCATCCTCTTCTCCAAGTGCGGGCAGGGCAAACATCATCAGGGCGATCAACAGTGTCAGGAATCTTTTCATAGAGCCTCCATTCAGGGTCTGTCCCCTGTTAAACACGATACTGGTTCACAAAATCCGCCATCCGGTCCAGCGCGGTGTTCAATTTGTCCAGCGCGGTCGCATAGCAGCAGCGGATATGTCCCTCTCCGCCTTTGCCGAACGCGGAACCCGGAACACAGGCGATTTTCTTTTCTTCAAGCAGCTTCCGGCAGAAGGTCTCGCTGTCCATGCCCACACACTCCACAGAGGGGAACACATAGAACGCGCCATAAGGTTCAAAACAATCAAGGCCCATGCTGCGGAAGCTTTCCACCATCAGTCTGCGGCGTTTGTCATAGCTTTCCCGCATCATGATCACATCTTCATAACCGCGTTCACGGCCGATCCGCAGGGCTTCGGTCGCGGCGGCCTGTCCCTGTCTGGATGCGCACATGATCCCGTACTGGTGGATCTTGTTCATCTGATCCAAAAGCGGCGCGGGTCCGCAAATATAGCCGACACGCCAGCCGGTCATGGCAAAAGCCTTGCTGAAGCCGTTGATGGTCAGCGTATAGGGCATCATGCCGGGCATCGTGCCAAAGCTCACATGTTTCTTTCCGCCATAGGTCAGCTCCGCGTAGATCTCATCACTGATGACCAGGATCTCCTTTTCGCGGACCACCTTGGCCAGTTCTTCCAGGTCTTTCCGCTCCATGATCCCGCCGGTGGGGTTGTTGGGATAAGGCAGGATCAATGCCTTCGTGCGCGGGGTGATCGCTGCTGCCACATCCGCCGCCTTAAGCCGGAAATCATCTTCCGCCCGGGTCTCCAGCTCCACAGGGATCCCGCCCGCAAAGCATACACTGGGGCTGTAGCTGACATAGCTCGGCTGCGGAACAAGAACCTCGTCCCCGGGGCAGACCAGCGCGCGGAGCGCCAGATCGATTGCCTCGCTGGCACCGATCGTCACCAGGATCTCCTTGCCGGGGTCATACTCCAGCTCGTAGCGTTCCTTCATATAATAGGATATTTCTTTGCGAAGCGGAAGCAGACCTCTGTTGGGGGTATACTGGGTCTCTCCGTCCAGAATACTGTTGACAGCGGCGTTGCGGATACTGTAGGGAGTAATAAAGTCCGGTTCGCCCACGCCAAGAGAGATCGTGTCCTTCATGGTCGAAGCCATGTCAAAGAATCGACGGATGCCGCTCGGCGGTACCGCGGTCACACCCGGATTCAAGTAATGTTCATAGTTCACGCCTGAATCACCAACCGTTGATCAGATTTTTCCCCTTCGAAGATCACGCCCGCTTCTTTGTAACGCTTCAGTACAAAGCTGGTCGCGGTGCCGGTGACCATTTCAAGGGTCGACAGTTTGGAAGATACAAAGGAAGCCAGTTCTTTCAGCGTCTTTGCCTCCACGAGGACCAGCAGATCATAGGCGCCGCTCATCAGATATACGCTTTTCACTTCCGCAAACCGGTAGATCCGGGAGGCCACAGCATCGAATCCCATGTCACGCTGCGGGGTCACTTTCACTTCGATCATGGCTTCCACACGTTCACGGTCGGTCAGATCCCAGTTGATGCTGGGCGCGTACCGCAAAATAATATGTCTGTTTTCAAGATCCTGGATCGTCTCTGCCACCTGTTCCAGGGTGGATCCAGTCATGATGGCCATTTTTTCCATCGGGATCCGGCAATCTTCCGTCATCAGATCCAGAAGATCCATTTCCAGTTTAGTCATTTTTTTCACTCCTTCACAGGGACTGGCCGTTTGTGCGGTCACCATTTCCCCAAAATAAGTTTACAACAACTTCCCCTATCCTGCAATACTTGTCCCCTTCCATCGCTTGTGCTAAAATGGGTGCGAATACCGGACGACACTAAATAGGACCGAGCGGGAGACCGTTCTGTTTTTCGGAGGTTTTTTTATGCAGAAAGTCTGTCGGGCGCTTTTCATCCTGCTCATGATCTGCGCTGTGGTAACCGTACTGTGGTACATTCCCATGTCCCTCTCCATCGCTTTCAACGCCGGCGAGATCGGAAAGGATCTGGATACCAGCCTCAAACGGGAGGAAAAGCAACGTTACGAATATAACCAGGTCATTACCGATCTGCCCCTTGTCCGGGAAGAACTGGCTGAAAAACAGCCTTTGGCCGAAGCGGCCACTGCCCGGATCGCCGCTCTTAAGGAAGAAAGAAAACGTCTGCGTGCGGAAAAAAAGGAGCTGGAAGCCATCCTGACAGAAGATACCGCGACAGTTACCGCAGATAACACAGACAAAGGAGGCACGGAGCAATGAACAGATCCCGTTCTCTCCCCATTTTTCTCCTCATCGCGGCCATCGTTGCCCTGGCGCTGATCATCGGTCTTTTTACCGATCTGGCCGTCCAAAGACAAACGCTGACCGATACCCAGCAGGCATTGGATACCAGTATGGCCACCTGGCAACAAATTGCCGAAGAAAAGGAAGGCCTTCAGGAAGAACTGAAGCTATTAAAAAACGACCTGCGTGAGGCGGACCTTACTTTGGAAGAGACTGCCACGCAGGAAGAAAAGCTGACCGCTGAGATCGATCAGCTCACCCGGGACATCGAGGCTCTCCGCAACAGTTCCTCCCAATAAAAACACATCATTTCACCCCAATATGAAAAGACCGGCACACGCCGGTCTTTTCATATTGTACGTTATCATCCCTGTTTCACGCAAAGCTTCTTCACAGCCTTTTCCAACGTGTCCAGTGTCTTTTCCGCACTTTCCCGGTCCACGCCGGAGGCGAAGAGATAAGCCTTCAGTTTCGGCTCTGTTCCCGAAGGACGAACGATCCATTTCCTGCCGTCTTCAAGCGTAAAGCTCAGCACATCGCTTGCGGGAAGTCCGGTATCATCCTTCAGGTAGTCCGTCCGCTCGGCGCTTCTCATGCTCTCGTCCGCGAAACGTTCCATGGGGACACGCAATCCTGCCATGATGTCCGCCATATCCTTTGCGCCATTCTCCCCCTCGTATTCAAAGGTCAGCAAGCGCTGGGCAAAATAACCAAATTCCTGCCGCAGTTCATCCAGCCGGTCCGTCATGGTCTTGCCGGCCGCTTTCAGGCTCGCCGCCATGTCACATACCAGCAGAGCCGCGTTCACACCGTCCTTATCACGGACCGCCGTTCCGGAAAGGTATCCGTAGCTTTCCTCAAACCCGAACAGATACCGGTCGGTTTCACCGTCCTTTTCCAGCAGACCGATCTGCTCACCGATAAACTTGAAACCCGTCAGCACATTCCGCAGCTCCAGGCCATATTTACGGCAAAGTGCCGCTGCCATTTCAGTGGTCACGATCGTCTTTACGACCACCTGAGGTTTTTGTCCCCGTTCCTGCCGGTGTGCACAAAGATAATCCAGAAGAAGGATGCCCATGTCGTTTCCGGAGATCAGGGTCACTTCATTCCCGGTGCGCACACCCACACCGATCCGGTCGCAGTCCGGGTCCGTCGCGAAGCAGAAGTCCGCTCCGGTTTCCAATGTCTTCGCGATTGCAAGGGACATGGCTTCACGGATCTCGGGATTCGGATACGGGCAGGTGGGGAAATGGCCGTCCGGCAGCTCCTGTTCCTCTACTACATCCACCCGGATGTTCCCCATCCGTTTCAACACTTCCCTCACCGGGACATTGCCGGTTCCGTTCAGCGGTGAATACACGACATGCAGCGGCGCAGACGCTGGAGACACCCGCAGTTTCATGATCTCCGCATAATAGGCTTCGATCGTTTCTTCTCCCATATAGCGGATCTTTCCTGCTTCCAGTTCACGGGCGAAATCCGGCAAGCTGTCCTGCAGGGTTGCTTCCTCGCCGATCAGCCTTTGGATCCTTTCAGCCGCTTCCAGCGTGATCTGGCACCCGTCCGGTCCATACACTTTATACCCGTTGAATTTGGCCGGGTTATGGCTGGCTGTGATCATGACGCCCGCGTCACAACGATGATGACGCACTGCAAAGCTGAGCATCGGCGTCGGTTGCAGTTTGGGATACAAAAACACCTGTACGCCTGCTTCCGCCAGTACTGCCGCGGTCAGTTCCGCAAAATCGCGGCTGTGGATACGGCTGTCACAACTCACCGCGCAGGACGGATGTTCAGCCGTTTCTTTCAGATAACGCGCCAGTCCGCGCGTTGCTTTCATCACAGTCCAAACGTTCATCCGGTTCGTACCTGCGCCCAGCACACCCCGCAAGCCGCCGGTGCCAAAGGCAAGCTCCCGGTAGAAAGCGTCACTCGCCGTCTCCGCGTTCATTCCCTTCAGTTCTGCCGCAAGTTCATCCGGCATCCCGGGCCAGTTCAGCCACTGTGTAACCTTTTCGTCAGTCGTCATCATTCGGATTTCCTTTCTTTTTAGGTCTGCGGATCCTGCTGCAGAGATACTTCCGCGTTTAACCCGTCGAAAAAAGCACGCTTTCGCGTGCCTTTAATAATTCATTTCTTGTTGGCCTTCGATTCTGAAAGGCTGGACAGCCTGAGATTTCCAGGAAAAAGAATCCAACGTCAAGCGGACACCTTTTTCCATCAGGGTATTGGCAATATCCTCAAACAGGACATAGAGATGCCGTGCAAAGAAACCGTTGCCGTTTCCTTCCCACATTCTTTCCAGAATCTGGGATTCGATATCCGTTACCGTAATCGGATCGTATCCGTCAAAGGAGAACTGAGAGATATAACGTCCACGGCCATAGGCGCGGAGTCCCTCCTTCGGTACACAACCCAACCATGAATCGGCAACATTCAGCAGTACTTTGTAATAAGCCAGCACTTCCTTCGGAAGTTCAAAGCAGATCATGTCCTTGAGCTCCTTGATGCTGGATCCGTTGCGTTGCCCGTATACACTGAAGGTGAGGAGCGCGTTATCGTACAGGAAAATGGAAAAACCGCCGTCATCCGGGTTGGTGGAGGCAAGGGGGACATACTTGTAACCGAACACGGGGTTTCCGTCATTCGTTGCGTACATGGTTCCGTATCCCCCCTTTCAGCTTATTGTACAAACAAGTTACATTTTACACGATTTGTCCGTATTCGTCAAGAATTTACCACAATATATTGAGGTTTTATTCCAATTTTCTCCACAGGATACATGGCATGTATCCTCCATCAGGGTTACAAAAAAAGGACTTCCCTTTTTGAGGGAAATCCTTTGAGCTTGCGTTTGATCGCGCTATTGATTAATAGCGGGGCTGACGCTGCGCTTCGTAGCACTCACGGCAATAGACGGGACGATCTCCGCGGGGCTGGAAGGGCACCTGGGTGTTGCAGCCGCAACCGGCGCAAACGACTTCATACATCTGGCGGGGGCCATTGTTGTTTCCGCCATTCTGGGCGCGACGGGCAGCACGGCAAGCGGGGCAGCGGGTGGGTTCATTCTGGAAGCCCTTTTCCGCAAAGAAGGCCTGCTCGTTGGCAGAGAACACGAATTCGTTGCCGCAGTCACGGCAGGTCAAGGTCTTGTCTTCGTACATGGTAGAAAACCTCCTAAAAGTTGTTACCCATAACATTGGTGAATCTTTGAGTCCTGTTCCCGTCAATGATCGGTTAACAACCTTGCTGGGAGATGAACCCGTCTGCCATCGTTTGGGTCTTTGGGAATTATAGCATGGAATCCTTTGCTTGTACAGTCTACCCCGCAAAAAAATCGCCACACATTCGCCAGGTTTTCGTTCGTTCCGGTAGACAGTAACCGTCCAAACCGCGTAAAACACCGGTTTGCAAATACTTCTGCAGTTTTTTGCAAAAGATGCTTGACAAAAATAACCGGATGCGATAATATGAACAAGCCGCTTGCGTGAGAGGTTCTCACGAGGGCAGGCAGGTTAGAACAGCAGGTACGGGAGCATAGCTCAGCTGGGAGAGCACTTGCCTTACAAGCAAGGGGTCACAGGTTCGAGCCCTGTTGTTCCCACCATATAATCTGGCCCGGTAGCTCAGTTGGTTAGAGCGCCAGCCTGTCACGCTGGAGGTCGAGGGTTCGAGCCCCTTCCGGGTCGCCACTTTTCCCGCTTTGGTTCACCAAGGACGCTATGCTGGCGTAGCTCAATTGGCAGAGCAGCTGATTTGTAATCAGCAGGTTGCGGGTTCAAGTCCCATCGCCAGCTCATCTCCTCTGAAAGAGGAACAAACTTAATATGGATGGGTTCCCGAGTGGCCAAAGGGAGCAGACTGTAAATCTGCCGTCACCGACTTCGGTGGTTCGAATCCACCCCCATCCACATTCTGCGGGAATGGCGGAATTGGCAGACGCGCATGATTCAGGTTCATGTGCTCTCACGAGCTTGCAGGTTCAAGTCCTGTTTCCCGCACCAGATGATCCTTGAGTTTCGGCTCGAGGGTCTTTCTTTTTGCTTCGATTCGTTTGTCCTGAAATAAATCAAAAA
>JAZUFB010000285.1:0-6486 GCA_045640475.1 Clostridia bacterium | reverse complement strand
TGAATATTCCTTTTACCACGGTCTGTACCGCGTTTATCGTTTATTCCGGGATTACCGCGTTCATCCATTCGTTTCAGAAGAAATACCATTCAAGAAAAGCGTTCCTGCGCTATATGTTCATCTATACGCTTCTCCTCGCCGGTGCCCAATGGCTGCAAATAGCAGTAGGGTCCATCATTCCATTCCGCATTCTGTTTGCTACAGTGCTTTTTGTGTTTATCACGCTTCACGGAATGTGCGAGACCGTTACGGTCGACGCGGTTTCCCATATCAACAACCGTTTTTCTCTCAACCGTATCCTTGAGGACAAGATCCTCGCCAAAACAGGATTTTGGCTGACAATAATCGATATTGACGAATTCAAGCAAATCAACGACCGTTACGGTCATGCCAGTGGAGACGAGGCGATCACCCATACCGCCACCGCGATCACACGTGCTGTGCCCCGTCATTATTTTGTCGCCCGTTACGGCGGAGATGAGTTTGCAGTTGTGGCTCCTTTGGAGGAAGTATCAAGGGTCAGCACCCTTGAAAACGATATCCAGTCAGAACTCATCAAAGTCGCAAAAGAAAATGGTTGTCCCTTCAGCATCAATATTACCGCGGGCTACGCCTCCTGGAACGATCAGATCAACAATATTCCGGATATGATCGAGGCCGCAGACCGCATGCTGTATGAAAAAAAGCGCGCAAAAAAACTCCAAAGGTGATACAATGTCCTTACGTTCAGCATCAATATTTAAAGGAGAATTTCCATATGAAACTGACCAATAACGAGCTGCAGAAGATCTGGTTCGGCGCATACCGTTTTGCCGAGACCGAGGATGGCTGGCTCCAGGCTTTCCAGTACACAGCCGATCAAATGGCTTACTTCAAAAATGCTTTCGACTTCTGGTTTGAAAGATGCGACGCCTCCACCTGCAAAACCTTGGAATTCACGACGGAAGCGGAATCGTTCTCCGTGGATTATAAACTCATCTGGCTCGGCTCCGAGGATTCCTTCGAGCTTGCCATCGATGAGCAGATCGTTGACATCCGCTACATCAAAGAGCTGGAAAAGGAAGGCACCCTCCGCTTTACCCTGCCGAAGGGAAACAAGAAGGTCACCCTGTACCTGCCTTCCGACGCCACTGCCCTGCTCCGCAATTTTGAGGCGGACAGCCCTGTTACCCCCGCCGTCAAAGGCACCAAGGTCCTTTGGCTGGGCGATTCCATCACCCAGGGCTACGGACCGCTCCGTTCCGCCTGCACCTATGTCAGCGTCGCCAACCGTCTGCTGAACTACGATATCATCAACCAGGGCATTGGCGGCTATGTGTATGACAAGAACGTTCTGGTCCGGATGGACGGCTATATGCCTGAAAAGATCATCGTGGCCCTTGGCACCAACCAATTCGGCTGCGAAACGATGAAGGACATCGAAGAATACTACGAGCGTCTCATGGAAGTCTACGGCAATGATATGCCCATCCTCTGCATCACGCCCCTCTGGCGGGATGATGTGCCCAACGGCTACGACACCCTCGTCCGTTTCTGCGAGAACGTCAAAAAGATCGCCGGCGCCTATCCCAATGTCAAGGTCGTCGACGGTTTCCGTATGGTCCCCCATCTGCCGGAGTATTTCCTTGATAAGCTCCATCCCAACTGTTTCGGTTGCGAAGTATACGGCCGCAATCTTGTCCGCGAGATCGAGCGACTCGGTTTCTGATCCGGGTGCAAAACAAGTCATAAAAAGGGAAAGTCACCGTTGTGTTGTGACTTTCCCTTTATTTATATCATTTTTCCCGGGCAGGCTTCGTCTTGACTGCGAACAGGATCAGGAACAGAATCGCCACCGTGATGCCGATCCCATCTGCCGCTGTCGCGAGCCAGGGAATGCCTCCCAGGAACAGTTCACTGCGGAATACAAAGCTCACGGTCACGGCCGTCATAAACAGTGCGGGGATCACAGCAATCACCGGCTTCCGACTGTTGCGGATCAGGTACACCGCGGCAGTCCAAAGCACGATCATCGCCAGGATCTGGTTGGTGGAAGCAAAGTAATTCCAAATTGCCGTATAGTCCAGTTGTGACACCAATACGCCCAGTGCCAGAAGCGGCAGCGTCAACGCCAGCCGCTTTTTCCAGTTCTTCTGGTCGATCCGGAACCAGTCCGCCAGCGTAAGCCTCGCAGAGCGGAATGCCGTGTCACCGGAGGTGATCGGGCAGGCAATAACGCCAAGCATAGCCAACACTACGCCTACTTTACCCATGGTGGTGTTGCAGATATTGTAAACACATCCGGACTGTCCCACGGCCATCGCGTCCTTAAGTCCGGTCATGGTTCCATCCGTTCCGGTTTCAAACAAAGCACAGGAGGCCGCGGCCCAGATCAACGCGATGATCCCCTCGCAGACCATAGCGCCGAAAAAGATCTTCCGGCTCATCTTTTCGCTCTTGCAGCACCGTGCCATGATGGGCGACTGGGTGGAGTGGAATCCGGAGATCGCGCCGCACGCAACGGAAATAAACATGCCCGGCCAGGGTGATACCTTGTCGGGATGCAGGTTTCTCAAAGGGAAGATCTCCGGGATCACATACCCGTTGCCGATCGTCCCGGCCCCAACGCCGATCGCCATCACAATCAGGCAGATGCCAAAGATGGGATAGAGTTTGCCGATGACCTTATCGACAGACAGGAATGTCGCCACAAAGAAATACACAAAAATGATGGCCAGCCAGAAATTCTTGTTTCCCAGCAGGCTGGTTTCCCCTTCCGGTCCGCAAAGGTAAGCGAGCAAGCCCGCGGGCCCCACGGCAAACACGACGCCGACCATGAACAGCAGCACCACGGAGAACACGCGCATGACGTTGCGTACTGTCTTCCCCATATACAGTCCGGTCAGTTCAGATACGCTCAATCCCCGGTGCCGCATGGACATAAACCCGGAGGCAAAATCGTGCACACCGCCTGCCAGCAGGGTTCCCAACGTGATCCACAAAAACACGGACGGTCCCCACATCGCGCCGCCAACAGCGCCCCAGATGGGGCCCAAGCCGGCAATGTTCAACAGCTGGATCAGGAAAACGCGCCACGTAGGCATCACCATATAATCCACGCCATCCCGCATCGTTACTGCGGGCGTTTCCCGGTCATCCGGCGCAAAGGTGTCGGAAACGACCTTACCGTAGATAAAGTATCCCGCGATCAGTACCGCCAAACATACAAAGAAACTGATCATGCCATTTCTCCTGTGTTCTCTGTTTTTCCGTCTGTCCGCTTATCCGATGATCGGGTCCGGACAGAATTCTTTTCTTCTGCATTTTCCGCAGAACTGGCCCATCCAAACTTCATCGAACTGTTCCATCGCCCCGCGTACCAGTTCCGGATCATCCGTAAGGATCCCGGCTTCAAAATTACGGGTATTTTCGCCTTTCATGCCCAGTCCGGCTCCGGTCAGGTTTGCGGATCCAATATACACGCTTTCACAGTCAAATACAATGATCTTGAAATGCACTCTCGGACAAAGTGCCCGCTCCATGCCGCCGATCAGTTCCGGATAGCGGTCAAAATCCTCCCGGAACGCCGGTCCCGGTTCCTTGGCATGCAGCAGTCGGATCTCGACCCCCGCTCTGGCGCGTTCAGCCAGGATCCCGAGCAGCGGTTTCGTCCCCCGCGCGTTTTTTACATACAGGTCCTTGATATCCGCTGTCCCGATCCAAAGCGTACTTCGGACCTCCCGGATCTTTTCGATCACCTTGTCATAGTGATCCTCGTCCCTGATCAATATCGTCTGACTCACAGATTCCTCCAGCACAAATCCTCATCATTCAAGATGCCGCACACGCAGCAGGCGTCCGTCCGTTGTCGTGATCACCCGGATCCCGCAAGGCACCTCATAGCGGACTTCCCCATTGATCATGATCCGCGCCCGGCGTCCGTCCGACCGGATCTCATAGGCATTTTCGCCCCACACCTGCTCATACCGGTAGGCATGATCCGCGTATCCGAGAGAGAATCTCATTTCTCCCATCCACAGATCGATTCCCCACAGATTCGCGATCGTTTCCAGCACGGTCAGCACGGTCGGTCCATACCCGTCCTGTGCCGGCTCGTCCGAGTCCGCCGCCAGCGGTGCGTGGCTTTGCATACCGACCCGCGAAGGTTTTCCCGTAAACGGATCGTACTGCTGGGTAAAAAGATTTCCACCCCGGATCACAGTGTTCAGGAAGGTCCTCCCGATCCGTACGGCAATTTTCTCATATCCGTACCGTTCCAATGCCCACAAAGCCCGTTGGAAGGTCAATCCCTCGCACTGGCCGGACCAGTTGTTTTCCGGTGCGTTCCGGAACAGGGGATCACTTACGGAAACAGAGGGCAACGGCAGGGGCGTCATGAAATCATCCGGGTTCAGCAGATGTTCCCGCACAAACCGTTCCGCCATTTCCGGCGTAAACGAGCCCCAATACATGCAGCGCAGATTGTTATGGCATAGCACCGGGATCACATTGCCCCGGCTGTCCCGGTCAAAGCAGGCTCCGATCTTTTCATCCCAAAGCTTTTCCTTCAGGACCCGGGCCACATTCGCCGCTTTCTGGCGCCATTCCCGTTCGCCTTCCGGATCGTTCCGGATCCGCCGGATCTCAGCCAGCGTGTTCCGTGCGGAAAAAGAGAAGGACATCACATCCATGGAAGCCATCGGCACCGTCCGGAATCCCTTCGGAGGCGTATCCTCCTCCGCGTAGACCGGTGCGTCGCCATATCGGACCGCGTTATCTTCCCCGGTGTCATAAACGCACCAGCTTTCCAGTACGCCGTCCCCGTCCGAATCCCGCGTCTTCCATAGATACGTATCAAAACGCCGCAGGGTATCTTCCAGCAGGTCCAGGTATTCCGGATCTTCCCCGGTCCAATAATACATGTTCAGCGCCGGTTCTGCAAAGAAAAATCCCTGAAATTTGTTAAATTGCGGTTCGACGGTTCCGTCCGGCAGACACTGGATCGATCCTGCCAGCCGTCCGTCCGCCCGTTGCGTACGCATGAACAACAGCTGATTGTTCAGCGCGGCCCGCAGATTCCGTCCGGCATACATTTCTCCGCCCATGGGTTGGGTCTCAAGCCAGATCTTTTCATATCCGCCGCCTTCCACCAGCACGCGGTCCGGCCCGAAGTCCTTCAGGTTCAGCCTTGCCTTCTGTTCCGCCCGGTCGAAAAGTGCCTGCAGTTCGGGATCTCCGGTTTCAAAGCGGACCGATACCTGCGGCAGAGTCTTCACCGGTACCAGCGTACCGTCCTGTTCTTCCACGGGGCAGAACACCGGATGTTCCTTCAGATGCTCATTAGGCGTGTGGACCGTGAGGTACATCTGTCCCTTCCGGTCCCGGAAGATCATCCCATGCCCTCCGTCCTTCCGGAAAAGCGGCTCCAGCTGGACAAACCGTCCGGTGATCTCTCCGTTGTCCGAGCGGGCCACACCCTCTGTATATCCTTCTTCCGAGAACCCTGCCCAGAGACAGAGCAAGTCACCGTTCCGTGTCCGCCACAAAAACGGCCCGTCTGTCACTTGTCCGTTCACCCCACTGGAATGATGCATGGTCTTCCCCCAGGAGGCATCTGAAGCATGGAACAGCAAAAAGGGATCCCCCGCGGGCGCGGTCAGGTCGTCCGTCAGCGGTATGGCGCAGACTTCCCCGTCTCCCGCCTGGACCCATTCATGGCAAAAGACCATATAGGGCTTGCCCTCTTTGGAAACGTAAAAAGTACCGTCCAGGCACTCCCATTCCGCCGGAGTCACTGGCCCATCTGACCACGGAACAAAAGGACCTTCCGACCGGTCTGCCTTCAGGATAGCCGTCCCCCGCCTGCGGTCCGGATGTTTGAATGAGGCAAACATATAATAGGCACCCTGCCAGACGTGCACCTCCGGCGCCCAGTAATTACGGTCCGCCCAAAAACTCCCGTCATTCCGGAAGCATACCGTGGGGCCTTCCCATTCGTTCAGGTCCTTGCTGAAATAAACATCAAACCCGTCCGCCGGTCCCCAGCAGTCCGGCCCGCGCGTGCCGTAGAGATAGTAACCGTTTTCCGCCACCAGCACAAAGGGGTCCCGAATATTGATCTGTTCCGTTTTCATCCGTATGCTCCTTCTGCATCAATCCCCGGAGGAAAGGCTCAGAACTTTCACTTTCTTTCCTTCCAGCGCCCGATCCGCGCGGACGATCCTTTCCTCGCCGGGATAAAGCGCAAACCAGTTGTCGGAGAAGCGGGCATCCCCGCATTGCAGTTCCACACCAAGGCAGAAGGCGTCCGCGCTCACTCGCAGGATGTTTCCTTCCTGCTTTACGGTGATTTCCGGGCGTTTGAAGTGGAAATACTTAGGCAGCGTGTTCAGCGCTTCGTTTTCGCTTACACGTTCACCGTCACAGTTCAATAGGATACAACGGACCACCGGCAGCTGTTCCAGACTGTCCGCGGCAACGGTACCGACACAAGTGGCGCTCATCGCC
>JAZUFB010000284.1:0-2744 GCA_045640475.1 Clostridia bacterium | reverse complement strand
CGCGGTCTCGTATTCCACGTGAGCGGTGTTGATCGTGATTCCACGGGCCTTTTCTTCGGGGGCCTTGTCGATTTCGTCGTAACGCATGGCCTGGGCTTCGCCCTTCTGGGACAGCGTCATGGTGATAGCGGCAGTCAGGGTAGTCTTGCCGTGGTCAACGTGACCGATGGTACCGATGTTTACATGGGGTTTTGACCGGTTGTAATGTTCTTTAGCCATGGGTAATATCCTCCCTAATATTTGTCTTATTCCTGTTTCTTGCCGATGATCTTTTCCGCCACAGACTTCGGAACTTCCTCGTAGTGGTCAAACTGCATGGTGAACATGCCGCGGCCCTGCGTGCGGGAACGAAGGTCAGTGGTATAGCCGAACATTTCGCTCAGCGGAACAAAGGCATGGATGATCTGATCCTGGCCACGCATCTCGGTGCCTTCGACACGACCGCGACGGCTGGAAACGTTGCCCATCACGTCGCCAAGATACTGGTCCGGAACGATGATTTCCACTTTCATCGTAGGCTCCATTAGGCAGGGATCCGCTTTACGCACAGCTTCTTTGAAAGCCATGCTGGCAGCGATCTTGTAAGCCATTTCGGAGGAGTCCACATCGTGGTAAGAACCGTCCGTTACGGCAGCCTTGAAGTTGACCACTTCGTAGCCTGCCAGCGCGCCGGCCTTGGCCGCTTCCTGGATACCAACATCGATCGGGGCAATGAACTCCTTCGGAATCACGCCGCCAACGATCTTGCTTTCGAACTCGTATCCCTTGCCGGGTTCCTGAGGTTCGATCTCGATCCAGCAGTGACCGTACTGGCCGTGACCGCCGGTCTGGCGGATGAAACGGCCTTCAGCCTTCGCGGCTTTACGGATGGTTTCCTTGTAAGTAACCTGGGGCTTGCCAACGGTTGCCTCAACCTTGAATTCGCGAAGCAGACGGTCCACGATGATCTCCAGATGGAGCTCGCCCATACCGGCGATGATCGTCTGTCCGGTTTCCTGGTTGGTGTAGGTCTTGAAGGTGGGATCTTCTTCCGCCAGACGGAGCAGGGCGTAGGTCATTTTTTCCTGACCGGCCTTGGTCTTGGGCTCGATAGCCACTTCAATAACGGGATCCGGGAAGACCATGCTTTCCAGAATGATCTGATGTTCTTCATCGCACAGGGTATCACCTGTGGTGGTTTCCTTCAGACCGACAGCACCGGCGATTTCACCGGTATAGATCGTTTCAACTTCTTCGCGATGATTGGCATGCATCAGCATGATACGGCTCAGTCTCTCGCGCTTCTGCTTGGTGGAGTTCATCACGTAGTTACCGGCGGAAAGGGTTCCGGAGTAAACACGGAAGAACGCCAGTTTTCCGACAAAGGGATCGACCATGATCTTGAACGCCAGAGCGGAGAAAGGTTCATCATCGGAAGGATGACGGGCCATCTTCTTTTCCGGGTCAGTGGGGTCAGTTCCTTCAATGGCGGGAATGTCCAAAGGCGAGGGCATATAGTCGATCACAGCGTCCAGAAGGGGCTGCACGCCCTTGTTCCGGTAGCTCGTTCCGCAAAGGACCGGGTTCATGGTACAGTTCACGGTACTCTTGCGGATGGCTGTGCGAATCTCTTCCTCTGTGAGTTCTTCGCCTTCCAAGTACTTTTCCATCAGGGCGTCGTCAGTCTCAGCCACCTTTTCAATGAGGTTGGCACGGTATTCATCGGCCAGTTCCTTCATTTCGGCGGGAATTTCTTCATCCCGGACATCCTTGCCAAGGTCATCATAGTAGATCTCGGCGCGCATCCGCACCAGGTCCACGATTCCACGGAAGGTCGCTTCAGCACCGATGGGCAACTGAATCGGCACGGCGTTCGCGCCGAGACGTTCCTTCATCATGTCCACAACACGGAAGAAGTTGGCGCCCGTAATGTCCATCTTGTTCACATAGGCCATACGGGGGACCTTATAGGTCTCAGCCTGCTTCCACACGGTCTCACTCTGGGGTTCAACGCCGCCCTTGGCGCAGAAGACGGAAACAGCGCCGTCCAGTACGCGCAGGCTGCGTTCAACTTCTACAGTGAAATCAACGTGGCCGGGAGTGTCAATGATGTTGATCCGATACTGCTTGTTGGGGTTCTCGGGATCTCTGGGATCGTGCCAGATACAGGTAGTAGCAGCAGACGTGATCGTGATGCCGCGTTCCTGTTCCTGGGCCATCCAGTCCATGGTAGCGGTTCCTTCGTGAGTCTCGCCAATGCGGTGACTCTTTCCTGTATAAAACAGGATACGCTCTGTGGTGGTTGTCTTGCCGGCATCAATGTGTGCCATGATGCCGATATTGCGTACTCTTTCGAGAGGGTGGCTTCTAGGCATATTTGGCTTTTGCTCCTTTCAACTACTGCTTTTTTTCTCTTCGTAAACTCGCGCGTCGATACCGGACGCGCAGGCACATAACGAAGATTACCAGCGGTAGTGAGCAAACGCCTTGTTCGCCTCGGCCATACGGTGCATTTCTTCTTTACGTTTCACAGCCGCGCCGGTATTGTTGGCGGCGTCCATCAGTTCGCCAGCCAGGCGTTCGGCCATGGTCTTTTCACCGCGCTTACGGGCAAAGTCGACGATCCAGCGAAGAGCCAGGGTCTGACGACGTTCGGGGCGGATTTCGATAGGCACCTGATAGGTGGCGCCGCCCACACGGCGAGCCTTGACTTCCAGCTGCGGAGAAACATTGTTCAGCGCGGCCTGGAAAACTTCATTGGCGTC
>JAZUFB010000283.1:0-28160 GCA_045640475.1 Clostridia bacterium | reverse complement strand
GGACGGCCATCTCTTTTTCAATCCTATTGTCAACTGGGGAAAGTATCAGGAGGAAAACGGCCGAATCAAAATGCCGGTAAGCGTGCGGCTGAACCACGCAGCGGCAGACGGTTATCTGGTAACCAATGCTTTCCTGCAGATGGAAAAGGAAATCAATACGTTATGTGGAGGATAATCGATTCTCATGCCCATATCGGCCGGTACGGTCAATGGGACTGTGACCCCGGGCTGCTTCTTTCGCAAATGGACGCAGCCGGCATCCGTGTACATATGGAATTGCGTTCCGATCATTCCCGTGCAATACAACTCATTTCCGAAGACAGCAACCTGTACGGAGACACTCCCTTTGTTTCGGCGGAAGATACAGCGCGGGCAATAGAGATATGCGGAGCAAATAAGATCATGTTCGGCACCGATGCTCCTGTTATTGGAACACATAGCTATGATTCTCTTCCGTTCATGAAGGAAGTGCTTGAAAACCGTTTCGGCGCAGGTACGGCAGATTCAATCTTCTGCAAAAACTGCGAAAGGTTGTTGCTTCATCCAGTGTAAGGTTTCAGTCAATCCATAACCGCGATAGTTTCTGCGTTTTTTTCTTCATTTTTTGAAGCTACTTGACAAATACAGTTTTTTTGGTATAATTATTTTTCGTGAGCGCCAGTTAACATGGAGAGTTGGCTGAGTGGTCTAAGGCGCACGACTGGAAATCGTGTGTGGGGTGATACCTCACCTAGGGTTCGAATCCCTAACTCTCCGCGGAAGGATATCGGAAACGATATCCTTTTTGTTTTTATTGATTTCTTGCTCTATGAAACGGACTATGAAAAAGATGTGTTTCATGGTAAAATATGTTGAATACCGGAATGGAGGTTTCATCATGAAAGTAATCGTTGTTGGCGACGGTAAAGTTGGTCATGCACTTGCCGAGCAGCTTGTTGGCGAAGGGCATGATGTCACTGTGATCGAAAACGATGATGAAGTGATCCAACGGGATCAGGACAGCATAGATGCGATGTATATCCGTGGTAATGGCGCAAACGCAAAATGTCTCTTGGATGCTGGCGTTGATCGTTGTGATATCCTGATTGCTGCTACTGCGAGCGACGAAACAAATATGCTGTGTTGCTTGATTGGCAAACGTCTGGGCGCTGAATATACAATAGCCCGTATCCGTGATCCCGAGTTTAATGAATCCCAAATGCTTTTGCAGCAGGAATTGGGTATTGATCTTGCTGTCAATCCAGAACGTGCTACTGCGAGTGAAATCAGCCGTTTGCTTCGTTATCCTTTCGCTGGGAGCATTGAAACTTTTGCTCGTGGACAGGTTGAAATGGTTGATTTCAGAACTAAAGAAGGTGATCCCTTCCTTGGTATCCCCATGAAAGACTTGCAAAACCGCTTCCCTTCTATGCCTAAAGTTCTATATCCTGTAGTGGAACGCGATGGAGAAGTACTTATTCCTGACGGTAATTTTGTATTTGAAGCCGGTGACCGTGCTTTTGTAATAGGTGAACCTGTCACAATATCTTCTTATTTCCGTTCGATCGACCGTGAAAGTTTTCGTATTCGCAGCTTGATGTCTCTCGGTGGCGGTAGAATTACATACTATCTTGCAAAAATGATCATCCCGATGGGCATTCATATGACGATCTTTGAATTAAAGCCGGATAAAGCCAGATTACTTAGTGAGCAGTTGCCCAAAGCCGATATTATTCTTGGAGATGGTACGGATCAGGAACTTTTAAAAGAACAGGGACTGGAGTTGATTGACGCTTTTGTGGCGCTTTGTGACCGTGATGAAGAAAACCTCATGACTGGCATGTATGCCTCCCAACGTGGTGTAAAACGTGTCATCGCTAAAAACAGTCGACCGGCTTATGCGGATATCCTATCCAGAATTGGTCTTGACGCGATCGTAAGCCCCAAAGATATCACCGCTGCCACAATTTTGCGTTATGTTCGCGCACGTCAAAACAGCAACGGAACGTCGATCCAGCGTCTTTACCGGATGTTGAACGGTCAAGTTGAAGCAATCGAATTTGTTGCCAAAGAAGGAGATAACTATTTGAACAAGCCCCTGAAGCAATTGCAATTAAAACAGGGTACGCTTGTATCTGTAATCGTACGACAGACAAAAGTTATCATTCCTTTCGGAAACGACCATATTGAAGCGGGCGATCGGGTAATCATTATTTCTCATGGCACCACTGTCAAGGATTTGAATGAGGTACTCATCAAATGAACAGAAAACTGATTTTCAAGATCCTGGGTGCAATTGTTCTGATTGAAGCGGCTGCCATGGTACCCGCGTTGATTCTTGCTTTGTGTTATGGCGATGGTGATGCCATGGCCTTACTTCAATCTATCATTATTATGCTTGTTTCAGGTAGTATCCTTTGGTTTACTTTCAAGCCGAAGAATAATGATCTACGTGCACACGAAGGCTTATTTATTGTATCCTTTGGTTGGATCATCATGAGTTTGTTTGGTGCGTTACCATTTATCTTCAGTCAAAAGATCCCCAATTTTGCCGATGCGCTTTTTGAAGCCGTAAGCGGATTTACTACAACGGGTGCAACAGTGTTGACCGAATTTGAAGGATTTCCGCGTGGCATTATGTTTTGGCGTGCTTCAACACACTGGATCGGTGGTATGGGAGTTCTGGTACTTACCCTCGCAATATTGCCCAAAGTTACAGGTCGTACCAATCACCTTGTACGTGCGGAAAGTCCTGGCCCTGTTATGAGCAAACTTGTCCCCAAAATGGGTGATTCTGCAAAGATCCTCTATTTCATCTATTTCGGACTTACCGTTCTTGAGTTTATCGCTCTTCTTATTTGTGGACTGAGTCCCTATGATGCGGTATTGCATGCCATGAGTACAGCCGGTACAGGTGGCTTCAGTAATTACGGAGACAGCATTGCAGCGTTTAACAGTCCAGCCGTTGAAATCGTAGTAACGGTATTTATGTTTCTTTTCGGTATTAATTTTGCTTTGTTCTTCAAAGTGCTCATCGGTTCATGGAAAGAAGCATTACGTGACGAAGAACTCAGATGGTACACGGGAATCTATTTATTTGCATCTATACTGATGATATTCATGATCAGACCGATCTGTAATGATACAGCGTCGGCTATTCGATATGGTTTTTTTCAAGTTGCCAGCTTAACCTCAACAACGGGATTTGGTTTATTGGATGTTAACCGTTTCTCTCCTGCCGGCCAGGGATTGCTTATTTTGCTTCTGTTCCTTGGATCCTGTGCGGGATCGACTGCTGGTGGCATGAAAACGATAAGAATCATTTTGGTTTGCAAAATGGGTAAACGTGAGATTTCCAGTACACTTAATCCTCGTCGTGTCAAAGTTGTCCGTATGGACGGAAAAGCCGTTGATGAAGATATTCTTCATCAGGTTGCTGTATTCTGCTGTCTGTATGTCATTCTGATCGTGGTGGGATCGTTACTGCTTTCACTTAGTAATAATTACGGAGCAATAGAGAACTTTACAGCGGCTTTGACATGTGTCAGTAATGTCGGACCCGCCTTAGGTGGTATTTCATCAAGCTTTGCTGGATATAATTCCCTTAATAAGCTAATCTGTTGTTTCCTGATGCTGGCCGGAAGACTGGAACTCTTCCCACTTTTCGTTCTGATGCATCCCGGCCTTTGGAAGAATCGTTGACCTTAGGAGGTTTACATGACACTAAAAGCAAAATCTGTCGTCAGTGGTATATCGGTTCTTGGGGTAACGGGTATCGTTTGTAAACTGGTTGGTGTACTCTATTCCATTCCATTGGCACAGATTCTTGGACCAACGGGTCTTGGTATGTTCCAAGCTGTATTTCCCACCTATAACCTGCTATTGACAATTTCGAGCGCAGGGATACCTGTTGCTGTCAGCAGAATGGTATCAAGTTTTCTGGCTACAGACGATCCACATAATGCAAAGAAAGTTTTCACCGTTGCTTTAAAACTGCTTACTGTACTTGGCTTGGCATTCTCAACACTTATGTTGATCAGTAACCATTTTTTGGTTGAGCTGGTTGATGTAAGTGAATCATCCGGTGGCTTTTATGCAATTGCGCCTTGTGTCGCAATCGTCTGTATCTTAAGTGCTTTCCGTGGCTTTGTTCAAGGACAGCAGAATATGGTCCCGACAGCCATTTCTCAATTGATTGAGCAAGTTGGTAAAGTAGCATTTTCACTTCCGCTTGCAGCTATCGGTATGCAAAAAAGTGTTGCAGACGGTGCAGCGGGGGCACTCTTAGGAATTACTATTGTTGAAATGCTTGCCCTTCTTTACATGATCATTCGTTATTTCATGAAAAAGAAGGAATTCGACTCCATACCCTCCCTTTCTGAAAATAAGATTCAAAGCAATACATATCTATGCAAAACCTTGATTGGGATCTCAATTCCCATTACAATCAGTGCATGTATTGTGCCACTGGCTCAATTTGTTGACAGTGCATTGATGGTAAAGCGAATGGGAGTTGCCGGATTGGATAAAGCTACCGCAACTGCTTTATATGGCATTTTCTCGGGCATGGTCATTCGTTTGATCAATATTCCAACAGCACTCGCACTTGCAATATCCATGAGCCTGGTGCCTGCAATTTCTGCTGTCAAAGCACGAAACGACACAAAGGAGATTGCGCGTGAAAGCAATAACGGAATCCGATACGCCTTTTTGATTGGTTTCCCGTGTGCTTTGGGCATGAGCGTTCTTGCCAAGGAGATTCTTGGTTTCTTCTATTTGGACACACTAACCGCGGATAATCTTCAAACAGCGGCTGAGTTGCTGACCTTTTCCGGATTGACTGTAGTTCTTTTTACGGTCGTTCAGGCAACAACCAGTATTCTGCAGGCTTTGCACAAACAAAACATACCCATGATTACAATGGTTTTCGGCGTCGCTGTGAAAATTGTACTTAATTATACTTTGATTGCGATTCCCGATATCAACATTCACGGAGGTCCTTTTGCTTCTATTGCTTGTTATTCGATTGCCATGATTCCCAACCTCATTTTCTGTTGTAAATATGCACAGATGAAGTTTAATTGGAAGGATTGGATCCTAAAGCCTGGAATTGCAGCAATGGTGATGTATTTCCTGGTTCTTGGGCTGAAGCAGATCTTGCCTTTCAGCAGACTGACAACGATTCTTGAAGTAATTGCAGGTATTGCCGTATACATTGTAGTTGCGTTGGCAATAAAGGCTATTACAAAAGATGATCTTCGTACCTTTAGTAGAAAGAAGGCTACGACATGAGCAAAACGATTCTGAAAGTTGTTTCTCTCAATGTAGCCGGACCTGAATACTTAACGGATGAAATAAAGAATATTTTGAAATCGGCTAAAACGATCTATTTAAGAACTGATCAGCTACCAAGCGTTTCTTGGTTACAGGAAAATGGTCTGAATTGGGAATCGCTGGATTCATTCTATGGGCAATTTGATGATTTTGATAAGATGCATGCAGCAATGGCCTCCATGATATGGCAAAAAGCCGAATCAAGTGGCCACTGCGTATATTGTGTTGCAGATCCCAGAACTGACGGATCTGTTAAAGAATTGATCCGACGAAAACCGTTAGGTGCTGAATTTACTGTGATCCCTGGTGTTTCTCTGTTCGATCTATACAGTACAATATGTCCGGATATGATCCTGGAGGATGCTATTACAATCCTTCCGGCTGCTTCTATATACTCCACGTCTTATGATTCCGCTCTTCCTTATCTCATTACAGAAGTTGATTCTACGATATGTGCCGGAGAGATTAAGCTCTGGCTTGAAAATCAATATGATGATGAAGCTGAAATCGTGATCATGTCTTTTGTAAACAATCGTGGAAAAATGAAGAAAATGCCGATCTGGCAATCTGATCAGCTAAAGCATTATGATCACACAACAGCTTTCTATATACCGCCACTTAAAGGTATTCCCAAAAGTCATTACTCTTTTACTGATCTGAATCATCTGATGGATCGTTTACGTTCATTTGATGGTTGTCCTTGGGATCGTGAACAAACACATCAATCCCTGAAGACTTTTCTTCTTGAAGAAACATGGGAGGTTCTTGAAGCTATTGACTCTGACGATTCGGATCATCTTGCCGATGAATTGGGAGACCTTTTGTTCCAGATCGTGTTTCATGCCTCCATTGGTAAAAGTTATGATGAGTTTACTATCCAGGATGTTGTAGATCATATATGTAAAAAAATGATATTCCGCCATTCGCACGTTTTTGGAAACGATCATTGCAGCAATGCCGAAGAAGTATCAGCAAACTGGGAGAAGAGGAAACGTGATGAAATGGGAATCAATTCCACGTCCGAAAGTATACTGAAAGTTTCTGAAGCACTGCCCTCCCTTACTTATGCAAGAAAGGTGCTCAAGAAAGCAAAGCAATATCCTTGGTGGAACAGTGAGTCAGAAGAGTTACTGAGCAAACTCTATTCTATTGTTGGTAAAGATAGTGAAAATTTATTAGAAGAAGTCATCATCTGTAGTGAACAGAATGTTGATCCAGAAATCCTGCTTCATGAAACTGTCAAAAAACTGTCAAAAATGCTGATAAATCACAATAATATGACAATAGATCCTTGAAATATGTTGAAATGCTTGACAAATAACGAATTGGTTGTATAATTTTCTTGTATTGAGAGCAAGGAAAGCCTTTAGTTGCTTGCTTTTGATGGACTTTTAAAACTAAATCCATACTGTCTTGTATGGGAAAAAATGAGGAGGATATCACAATGAACAAGAGCGAACTGATTAATGCGCTGGCCGAAAAGACCGAATTCACCAAGAAAGACGCTGAAAAGTCCCTGAACGCTTTCATCGAAGTTATTAACGAAAACCTGGCCAAGGGCGAAAAGATCCAGCTGGTTGGCTTTGGCACTTTCGAAGTCAAAGATCGTCCTGCCCGCGTTGCCCGTAATCCTCGCACTGGCGAAGAAATCAAGATCGCCGCTTCCAAGGCTCCCACTTTCAAGGCCGGCAAGGCTCTGAAGGACAAGGTCAACACCCCCGCCAAGAAGAAGGGCAAGAAGTAATTAACAGAGCACAAAGCCTGCAGGCACAAGCCTGCAGGCTTTTTATGAAAAGAGGCTATAGATATGAGACTCGATAAGTTTCTTAAAGTGTCAAGGATCATTAAGCGACGCACAGTTGCAAATGAAGCCTGTAGCGGCGGTCGCGTTACACTGAATGGGAAAGTAGCAAAACCGGGTGCCGAAGTTAAAGTCGGAGATGAAATGACGATCCGTTTCGGAGAACATTATGGTAAATATGAAATTTTGAGTATACAAGAAACTGTAAAGAAAGAATCTGCACAAGAAATGTACCGGATCTTATCTGAAGACGATGCAGTATTAGCGGAGAGAAATTAAATATGAATGTTTTGATTCTTTTAGCCGCCGGTGAAGGGCACCGTATGGGAGCGGGAATCAACAAAGTATTTCTCAAGTTTGAAAACAAATCTGTTGTCCGCAGAAGTGCCGAAGCTTTTTTACCTTTTGTTGATCAGCTGATTGTTGTTTATCATGCTGGCGAATTGGAGCAAATAAAGCAAGAATTATGCGACCTGCAATTTGAACATGAAATTGCATTTATTCCGGGTGGGAGTACACGTCAAGACTCAGTATTGAATGCCCTTAAAGCTTATCCGTTTGAAGATCAAGATATAGTTTTGATCCATGATGCAGCAAGATGCCTTGTTAATAAGGAAGTTATTGAAGAAGCATTACAATCTGCCATCGAAAATGGCTCGGGTCTCCCCTGTCTTGCTATGACGGATACGGTAAAAATCTCTTCTGATGGTAGAATCGCGGAGAAAACGCCTTCACGTTCCACTATTTTCAGGGCACAAACACCACAATGCTTCAAGTGGCCTTTGATACGTAACGCTTATTACAAAGCGGAATCGGACCATTATATAGGTACAGATGATGCGTCACTTGTAGAATACAACGGAGGTAAAGTCTTTATGACGCTGGGATCGGAATCGAATATCAAACTCACTTCTCCTGAAGATGTGAAAGTGTTCAACAAACAGTATTCATTCCGGATCGGTCACGGATATGATGTTCATCGCCTGACAAAAGAAAGAAAACTGATACTTTGCGGTGTCGAAGTGCCACATACATTAGGCCTTTTAGGGCACAGTGATGCGGATGTTGCTATACACGCATTGATGGATGCTATTCTGGGCGCGCTTGGTTTATGGGATATTGGTCACTTCTTTCCGGATACAGATGAACAATATAAAGATATTTCATCTATGATACTTTTGAACAGGGTTATGGAAAAAGTACATGAGAGAGAATCAGAGATAGTCAATTGCGATATAACGATTGTTGCTCAAAAACCAAAGCTTGCACCATATATTCCAATGATGCGTCAAAAAGTTGCAGCTGCACTGGGCTGTAAGGATATTAATGTAAACATCAAAGCTACGACGACAGAGGGCCTGGGCTTTGAAGGACAAGAAGAAGGCATCAGTGCACAAGCGGTTTGTTTACTGAAGATGTACAATGAATAAGTCCTATAAATATAATATAAATATCGCCCCACCTTCCGTCTGTCAATCGATGGAAAATGGGGCGATATATTATTTACCCATATTGAGGAAATCATTTAGCATGTCATGAATCTCCTCATCTGTCATTGAGAAAACTGAAACACTCTTCGCAGTATCAAACAGAACGATGTTCCAGGTAGCCGCTGTTTTTACTTTCCCATTAAGCTCGACTGAATCCTCTCCGTAACTATACTTCCCGTTGATTTCGAGGGTTGTTGCACTTGTCTGCGCATTTTTTCCCGAATAATGCAAAACCGCTTCAAGCTGCATTCCTGTACAATCTGCATAAAGCTCTTTATTTTCTGTTACAAGTGACGCATTTGGCTTTAATGCGAGTGTCCAATGATTATATTGATGGCCTCTGTCCTCTTCATCTGAAGATTCTTCAACAATGCAGGAAACTGAGCAATCGTATGCACCGTATTTCCCGAAAAAACCGTCTTTCTTTGTTCCCGGGGTTATGATCAAAGAAGCCGAGTAATCAAAATTCTTTTCAGTAGATACTTGTTTTCCGGGAATGATGAGAGCATTTACTTCATCTCCCTCAAACAACCATTTTTCACTGTCATCTTCATGGGTCAACAATACAGAATTGAATCCCAAAGGATTTTTACCTAAGGGAAGACGAATTTCAGTTCCTATGGCCACACCTTTGGTTGTCATTTTTCTTGTGAAAACAATGGGTCCATTGAGCTCGAACTGTTCAAGGGCTTCACGGTAGAACCAGATGAGATCTTTATTCAAATAGGTAGCTGCATGTTCAGGGGTCATTTTGGAAGATAAAAGGCTCACCAGATTCTGATCTTCAAGAACATCAGAAATGAGTGTTACAATTCCGGAGCGAATTGCATCCGGTTCAATCGAATACTTGGTTTCAATCGCGTTTTGTCCGTTATCTGTTGTATAAACACGCGGGGAAAGAGCATACTGGTTTAGCCAAACTTCCAAATCGCCATAATAGCGGTTCAGCGCTGTTGTCCAGACAGTGTTCCATTCCTCTTCGGGTATATCAAGCATGTTCTTGAGAACAGACCAAATCTGAATATTGTTGCCTTTTTCCGCCGTCAAAAGATCAAATAAAAGAGACAGTTTACCAAGAGAGTATACTTTATCTGCGTTGATATCATTGCGAATAAATGTTTCACCATTTTTGCGACAAACTTCAACGAGTCCTTGCTGGCTTTCATCGCCGGGATCGACATAGAATGACGTCAGGCCGTTATCAGCATCTCTTGCTGAAATACTTCTGATTTGGATTTCTCTGTCGTTCAGATTCTTCAGAAGTTCCACTAATTCGGAAGTGCCTTCAGCATGAATCGTAAATGATCCTTTTAGGCCACTGCCGACTTCAATTTGTTTTCCCATTTTTTCAGAGAGTGTATAGCTCGCCGCTGAAGCGAAGCAAATTACAGCGAGCTGTACAAGGATCAGGATGATGGCACATGCTTTTTTCATTGTGTTAACCTCCTTGGCTTTATTTCCTAATTAATGAATGACATTGGTTATTTTTTCCCATTGGTTTTCATTCAGACCATCGCTGAAAAATTGAAGTGCGTGCTCTGGCAGTTGGAGTAACGAAATGACCAATTTATGTGTTACAGCTTGTGATAACTGGGGCCATACTTCTGTTAGAAACTGTTCATTTGTTGTGATTATACCATGTAAAGCATCATCGGGAATCGATTTTGGCTCTGCACTATTTTGGAACTTTAAATGTAGAATAAATGATTCCGGAGACTCTTCAGCTTCTGTCCGAACAATCTTTAAATCGCCGAATATCTCTTCATACTGACCGACGATATCGATTTCCGGCTCAAAGATCCATCCTTTTTTTATCTCAGTGTTATGTTTCCTGTTAAGAGCAACAACACCTTTTAAATGGTTATGTATATCTGATCCAATATCCAAATCTATATTTCCATGATAAATATCCTTTTCTTTTCCATAAACATGCGTATAGTCGTATTGACAATGAATATTTGATTTATTTTCCAATTCGTCTGTTTCAAGGTTCAATGTCAATATATCCCGATCATTACCAGTTGCAGCCGGTATTTTAAGTTGAATCTCCTCTCTGGATTTTTGTATACTGCTGTTTGTTTTCCAGTTAAGATTCAATTTATGGATCTTTCCATCCGCGTAACGAATACTACCAGCGTAGATGAAACGAATAACTTTTTCTTCTTCGTCCAAATACTGTGTCAGTGTTTGTCGTCCGGTAAAGCTTATTTGATCAAACCAGTTTTTTAATCTTTCTGCCTTGCAGCTTTTTTTCAGGATGTTCTTATATAGTTCATCGTTCTGAACAAAATCTGTCGAAAAGGTCAATGTTATTTTTTGTGTTGCTGTACCAAAATCACCGATTTTAACACGTATCTTTTCAACTTTATGTTTAGTTTCTGAAAACAGGGCTGGCATGATCATCATGATTTCTTTCAGATTGCTTAAAATAGCATATTCATCACCATGCAAACCGATTTCGTTACTGATATCTGTGTTGGTTATTGGATCAAATGTTTCAAGTATTCCATTGCTTTGATCGCCGACAAAAACTGTTTGCGGCAAGGCATCAATCCAATCTATTTTTTTTCCGTTACTCTGATCCCGTACAAATGTTACTTGAGGCTTATTGTTGACCCAAAGAATCGCTGAACATTGTTGATCGTTTACATCTGCCGTCAAAGATAGATAATGAAGTAAATTATTCAGGGAAACTAACCTATCTTGACTGTACGGCATGTGGGAAATGATGTCTGCGCTGAGTTCGAGATGATATCCATTTTCAGAATCAAAGAGCGAAGAAACCGTGCTAAGAGGATCGAAAGCGGCTGATGCACAGGAAACCAAAGCAAAAACCAAAATAAAAATGGTTGCTATCAATTTCCTGATCATGACACTCAAATTTTCAGCACCTCTTTATTATAATCGTTCCGGATCATCAAGCAAGAATTGAGTGATAAGTTTTTTTGCCTCGCTGGCGGTTTCAATATGATTGATCTCCACTCGCATTTTTGAAGCACCACGGTATCCGTGTAAATACCAACTTATATGTTTCCTCATTTCTCTGACTGCGATATATTCTGGTTTCCATGCAAGCATCATATCATAATGCTTCAAAATGATATTTAACTTTTCTTCAGGGCCAGGAGTCTCTGGTATTTCGCCTCTATCAGCTGCCTCAAGTTCACGGAAGATCCAAGGATTTCCCATCGCTCCACGACCAATCATGATTCCGTCTACACCGGATTCATGAAGACGCCTCATTCCTGTTTCTGCAGTAAAAATATCCCCGTTACCGATAACCGGAATCGAAAGAGATTGCTTTACAGATGCAATCAAGTCCCAGTTTGCTTCACCGCTGTATTGCTGCTCTCTTGTACGGCCGTGAATCGTTATCTCGGATGCACCTGCTTCTTCAACCATTGTGGCAAATTCCATTACGTTGATGCTTTGGTTGTCCCAACCGATCCTTGTCTTAACGGATACAGGTAATGAAGTTGAAGAAACTGTTTTCTGTATCATCTTAAACGCTATGTCTGGCTTGCGCATAAGGCCGCAGCCCTCTCCTGAAGGTGCAATTTTGTGTGCAGGACAACCCATGTTAATATCGATTCCGTCGTACATTCCGGTTTCAGAAAGCTTTGCAGCTGCTTCCGCGACGATATCCGGATCCTTTCCGAACAGTTGAAGGATCAACTTGTGTTCGCTGCTTCCTCGTTCCAACAACTGATATGTTAACGTTTGGTCCTTTGGTGCACAAAGATATCCCATTGCGCTGATCATTTCTGTATATCCGCACTGGCAACCAAGATCAGCACAAATGGTGCGGAACGGTCTGTCCGTAACACCACAAAGAGGTGCAAGTCTGAATTTTATCATCAGTTTTCCTTCCCTCTCGGGAAAACAGTGATCTTGTTTTTAAGGCCTGCGTAGGGATAGAGTTCCTTTTCAACTGTATTTCCTTCTGTTTCCGGATAGATTGCAACATTGAGAGGATGACCATCTTTCAGATCCCAGACTTTTACTTTTTTGAAGGATCCGTATATCTTACCATCTTTCTCTGTAGGCTCGCCGACAAGAGCCCAAGCAAAATCATTTTGGTCGGCCTTGATTGCATAAACAATATTTCCTTTTCTGATACTTGCAGAGTGATGATGACCTTCAACAGAGCGAACAGACTCGTTCTCAGTTACGGTAATCATTTCCTCTTTTTGCCAATTTCTTTCGAGCTGAACACGTGCACCTGAATTTACACGGAAAGGTGATTCCTTTGACACACAGAGATCAATATCATTAGGAGAAGCAAAGAAGATACTGGCATGCACTTCATTTTTTAACTTAATATGAATGGTGCTATCTTCAACCATAAGAATACAAGGTACTCCATTCAAACGAAGAGCAAAATGTCCTTGAAGCATCAGATTGAAACAAATACCATTATCTTTTTCAGTAACAGCTGTGCGCCAAAGGAGATCAATAGCCCGACTGAGTCTGGAAAGACATTCAACTTTGTGATTTTCGTTATTGTTTGGAGTATAGCAAGGAATCTTCGAATTCAGCTGATTCACAGCCTGATACTCTTCGAGTCCTTCTTCTCCGACTACAGCGGGAATCGCGTTCATTGCAATGTTGGCAAGATCTTTTAACAGGAAAGTTTTTGATGTTTGAATATATAAATGACAAAGTGCTTCACACCACGCTGCTAAAGAGACCGTATCGATAGCCCTGTTCGAACCTTGCCCCTGCAAAACGGCATCCGCTGTTGTTCCACCACATACGGCACCATGATACTTCTTTGCAATCTCCCAACCATGCTCACCGGCACTCGTTTCCTGTCCGTTTCCGCTGAATTCGGAAGAGAAAGTGGAATAACGAACTCCGTCAGCGAAATTGGCCGCAATATTCGTTAAGTAGAGGCGCGTATAGAAGGCTGTCTCATCGTTCCCGCCTTCCCGAGTAACATTGTTGATCAATTCCTGATATTGGATTTGTTTTTTAAGTCCACGTTTCTGGTCAAATGTTTGCAAAATACTGGTCCAGTCCATAGACCGTGCACGAAGACGCGTACACAAACGCAAGATACCCTTACTGCCAGTCAAACGGTATGTTTTGACAAGGAACTCCATCATGTCGGCAGGATGCTGTCGAACATAATTGTCTTCAATCAATTCGTCCCACTGTTTTTCGACACGCGAACACCAGTTAAGTAAACGCGTTATGATTGCACGTTCACCGGAATATTCAAAAAGTAATAACGCAGAGCGGGCGATTGCAATTTGATCATGAAAGGGTATGATCGCATTATTCTCTTTATCCAATTCTTCAAGGAAAGAACGAATAGACTGAACAACCGGTTTTGACATAGGATCTTTCTGCGTCAGACAGCATAATCCTAAAACACCTTCCAACATACCAGGCTGTAATTTCTGCTCACAACAATATTGATACAGTTTGAGGACAAAATGATTATTTGTAATGACCTGACCCGGATTAAGAATTGCTTGTTGAAGAGGAAGCAATGGGGCTCTTTTATAAATAGGCTTCAGGGGCATGATGAGACCTCCGATATCGAAATTAAACAAATATATTATATTCCTTTTGTTCTCTGCAAGCAAGATAAACAACCTATTCGACCCATAACTAAACATAATAAAAAAGCCTGCCATTTAGGCAGGCAAGAAAGCATGTTACTTTGTTCCGAAAAGTCTGTCACCGGCATCGCCAAGGCCCGGAATAATATATCCCTTTTCATTCAGTTTCTCATCCAAAGCGGCTACATAGATATCGACATCAGGATGATCTTTCTGGATGCGAGCAATTCCTTCAGGCGCAGCAATCAAATTGACAAGACGGATATGGTTGCATCCACGTTTTTTGATAAAATTGATAGCAGCACTTGCGCTTCCGCCAGTAGCCAGCATCGGGTCTATTACGATCAACTCACGGTTTTCACTGTCATCGGGCAGTTTGCAATAGTACTCTACAGGTTCCAAAGTAGCGGGATCACGATAGAGACCGATATGACCGATACGGGCGGCAGGAATCAGGTTTGTAATGCCTTCGACCATGCCCAAGCCGGCACGCAGGATCGGTACAATTCCCAATTTCTTTCCGGCCAACATTTTGCACTTGCAAACGCTGATAGGCGTTTCGATCTCGACCTCTTCAGTCTCCAGATCACGTGTTACTTCGTAGATCATCAGCATGGCGATTTCAGAAAGCAACTCTCTGAATTCCTTAGCGCCGGTATTTTTATCACGCATAATGCTCAATTTGTGCTGAATCAGTGGATGATCAAATACAACAACTTTACTCATGATGAAATCCATCCTTTCTTATTTACTGTAAACCCATTAACCTATTTTAGAACTTTTAAAGTATTGTTGCAAGCCTTTTTGCTTTCTTGACATGAACTTTCTCAATTTCGTATAATATCTGTTGCTTTGAATATTGCTATTAAGTGACTGATGTTCAAGGGAGATGACTTATAATGCTTGCTCAGCCAACTTCAAGACTGATTTTCGGAATTATTCCATGGTATAGTTTTCTGATCGTTTCCGGTATGGTGATTGCTATTCTTCTGGCTATTCGTGAAGAAAAAAAAGTTGGCTTACCTGAAGATTCAGTATTAAGTCTGGTTCTTTGGTTGATTCCATTTTCTATTATTGGTGCCAGGATCTATTTCGTCATTTTTTCCTGGGAGTATTATGCTAACGATTTTTTACGTGTTTTTAGGATTTGGGAAGGCGGAATGGCAATCTATGGCGGAATCATTGCAGGATTGATAACAGCGTTAATTTATTCAAAAATTAAAAAGCTTCCCTTTCTTTCATTTTGCGACATTATTGCGCCGGGTCTTGCTCTTGCACAAGGCAAGGGAAGATGGGGAAATTACTTTAATCAGGAAGCCTATGGACTTCCTATTACCACCGCTTCTTTTCAATTCTTTCCTATTGGTGTTTTGATCAATGAAAATGGTCATCAAGTATGGCACATGGCTACCTTTTTTTATGAATCTGTTGCGGACATACTGATAGGAGTTCTGTTGCTTGTTTTGCGACATAAACATATGAAACGGCGTGGTGATGTTTTTTCATGGTATGTACTGCTTTACGGTGCTACCAGATTGATTACTGAGCATTACAGGATGGACAGTCTTTATACCGCCGGTGAACAGTTCAGAATCAGCCAGATCCTTAGCGTCCTCATGTGTATCGGTGTATGTCTTTATTTCACTTTGCGCACTGTTTCAATTAATAAAATGCTTTCCGATCATAAACAAAAAATGATTCCATGGACATGTGTTGCTGTTAGTTTCATTCTATTCCTTCGTCTTCGTATACTTGGCGGGTCATGTGATCCTTTTATGTTTTATTTTTATGCGTTTTTCGCAATTTGCTGTATCCAGCTTACGGACATGATTCTATTGATTCTTTTCCCAAATCAATCATTCAGAAAACGTATATTACCAATGTTTTCACTCATGATCTTACTTTTCTGGTTTGTCCTATATTGTAAACTCTGCATCGGTAACATTAATACGCTTGCCTCATCTTCCGTTTTGCTTATGCTCTTCAGTCTATCTTCCGTACTTAATGGATTTACCGTATTCAGATTTGGAAAACAAACACAGAATCAGATCCTGCAAAACTAATTTATGCTTGGAGGGATCACTTTGCCTGTTACAAAATTTAAGAACATTCTATATCGTTTTGCTATGCCTATTTTTTCTCCTTCTGCGAAATCTTCCTCCTTTGAAGTTGCAGGCCATTCAATTCATAACCTTAGTCAATATAAAAGATTGATTTATAAAAATCACGTTCTTGGTTCCGCTTGTCTCTTGAGTAACGGTAGTGATTCGTCAATGCTTTTTTCTTCCTTGGACAAGATGTCACATCATGCTGATACGGATACTTATTTTCGTGTTGCATCTATTACAAAAATGGCTGTTGCCTTGTTATCATTGAAGTTATGCGAGGAAGGAATGCTTTCTTTGGATGGACCGGTGATCAATTATCTTCCTGATGCACAAGGACTTAGTGCCCTACAGGGAGTCACACTGCGAATGATTCTTAGTCATACTTCAGGATTAATCGATCCGGATGATCTGGAAAAAGCGCTATACCAAAAACTGACCTATAGACAAGTGCTTGAACGCGATGGAATACGTGCTCACGAACCTGGAACCGCCTTTTTATATAGCAATCTTGCTTATGGTCTCATTGGTTCCATGGTCGAGTATGTTACAGGTGAAGATGTCGAATCCGTTTTTCGCAATAAATTATTTCTTCCGTTGGGAATGAATGCTACTCTGGATCCGACAACGCTTCCTTATGAAAAGATCATGCCGATTTCAAGAATACTTCCCTACCATAAAGGAAATGACACGATCATTATCCCGCTCAGACGGACTCCTGTTTCTGGTCCTGATCCCATGATTCACTATGGATATACAGCTGGCGGCTTATATGCAGATATTCAATCGATCAGAATTCTTCTTGAAACGATTACAAGCGGTGGAAAAGGCTATCTTTCTGATTATTTCGGAAGTGAACTTTGCAAGCAACAGTCAGCCTATGGTACTGATGCTCCCGGTCTGGATTACGGTCTGGGTCTCTTTATCATTACAGATCCAGCCTTATCAAGGGGGAGAATTCTGGGCCATCAAGGTTTTGCCTATGGTTGTGTAGATGGAGCTTTTGTCGACGAAAGCACAGGATATCTTGTTGTATTTCTGAACGGTGGTTGCAGTGAATTAAGGAATGGACGTCTTGGCGCTGCTAACGAAGATGTTCTATACTGGGCTTTCAGTAAGGAGATTCCCTCATGGCACAATTGACGAATATCGAATGGAAAAAGTATCTTGCAACAATCACATTTGACGATGGAAATCAATTTTACATTACTCGGGATATTTTCTACGAACTGAACCTGAAAGAAAACGAACTGTATGATTTGGAACAACTGAAGAAGAAAATCATATTGTTCCAATATCGTTCCGCCTTAAACAAAGCTGTTTCTATACTTGCTTTAAGACCTTGCAGTATAAAAGAGATCGAAGACCGATTGCTTCGCTTTCACTATCTTTCTGATACAATCGATTTAGTTATCTATAAATTAAAAAAGGAAGGCTTTTTGAACGATCAGGAATTTGCTAAACAATGGACTGAGTCAAGAATGAACCAGGGTAAATATGGTCGAACACGAATTGCGTATGAACTACGTCGTAAAGGTCTTTCTGAGAATACTGTAGATGAAGTGATGAATGAAACAGATCCCGAACAAGAATTCTGTTCAGCTTACCGTTTGGCTGAAAAAAGCCTCAAAAGTGTTTCTTCCTGCGATGACATATTAAAGCAGAAACGCAGGATTTACGGTATGCTTGCCCGTCGTGGTTTTGAAACTGATATCATTCATCAAGTCATAGATCAAATCTTTTCTGATGAATAGAAAGATAATGCAAAAAAGATGCCACCTGAAATCAGGTGGCACCTTTTTTGCATACTTATTAGCCCTTGATGGCAGCCTGAGCAGCAGCCAGACGAGCAATCGGGACACGGAAGGGAGAGCAGCTGACGTAATCGAGGCCGATCTTGTGGCAGAATTCCACAGAGGTCGGATCTCCACCATGCTCACCGCAGATGCCAACATGCAGCTTGGGATTGACAGGACGTCCAAGGCTGATAGCCATTTCCATCAGCTTGCCAACGCCAGTCTGGTCCAGCTTGGCGAAAGGATCATTTTCGAAGATCTTGGCATCATAGTAGGCATTGAGGAACTTACCAGCGTCATCACGGCTGAAGCCGTAAGTCATCTGAGTCAAGTCATTGGTTCCGAAGCAGAAGAAATCAGCTTCCTTGGCAATTTCATCGGCAGTGAGGGCGGCACGCGGGATTTCGATCATGGTACCGACTTCATATTCGAGATTCAGACCGGAAGCGGCGATTTCGGCGTCAGCGGTTTCAACAACAACCTGCTTGACATACTTAAGTTCTTTGATTTCGCAAACGAGCGGAATCATAATTTCAGGCTTGACTTCCCAATCGGGATGAGCCTTCTTGGTATTGATCGCTGCACGGATAACAGCTTTGGTCTGCATCTTGGCGATTTCGGGATAGGTCACGGCCAGACGGCATCCGCGATGACCCATCATAGGATTGAATTCATGCAGAGAAGCAATCAGAGTCTTGATCGTTTCAACGCTCTTGCCCTGAGTCTTGGCCAGCAGTTCGATTTCTTCTTCAGTGGTGGGCACGAATTCATGAAGCGGCGGATCCAGGAAACGAATGCAAACGGGGCATCCTTCCAGAGCTTCGTACAGCGCTTCAAAGTCACCCTGCTGATAGGGCAGGATCTTTTCCAAAGCGGCTTCGCGTTCTTCAACAGTATCAGAGCAGATCATTTCACGGAAAGCAGCGATACGATCGGCTTCGAAGAACATATGCTCGGTACGGCACAGGCCGATGCCTACAGCACCCAGTTCACGGGCTTTCTTGGCATCGCGAGGAGTATCAGCATTGGTGCGGACCTTGAGTTTGCGATACTTGTCAGCCCAAGCCATGATGCGACCAAACTCACCGGCAATGGAAGCATCAACGGTCTTGATCAGGCCCTGATAGATCTTACCGGTAGTACCGTCAATAGAGATGGTATCTCCTTCATTGAAGGTGATGCCGGCCAGAACGAACTTTTTGTTTTCTTCGTCCATCGCGATGTCACCGCAACCGGAAACGCAGCAAGTACCCATACCACGGGCCACAACAGCGGCATGGCTGGTCATACCGCCACGAACAGTCAGGATACCCTGAGCACTCTTCATACCGGTGATATCTTCGGGAGAAGTTTCCAAACGAACCAGAACGACCTTTTCGCCACGGGCAGCCCATTCAACAGCATCATCAGCAGTGAATACAACTTTACCGCAGGCAGCGCCAGGAGAAGCACCCAGACCCTTGCCGATCGCTTCAGCCTTTTTCAGAGCCGCAGCATCGAACTGGGGATGGAGCAGAGTGTCCAGGTTACGGGGATCGATCATCGCAACGGCTTCTTCTTCAGAGCGCATGCCTTCATCGACCAGATCGCAGGCGATCTTCAGGGCAGCCTGAGCGGTACGTTTGCCGTTACGGCACTGCAGCATATACAGTTTGCCGTTTTCAACGGTAAATTCCATGTCCTGCATGTCACGATAGTGCTTTTCAAGGACATCGCAAACCTTAACGAAATCAGCATAAGCCTGCGGGAATTCCTTTTCCATCTGAGCGATGGGCATGGGAGTACGAACACCGGCAACAACATCTTCACCCTGAGCATTAACGAGGAATTCACCCATCAGCTTATTTTCGCCGGTGGCGGGATCACGGGTAAAGGCAACACCAGTACCGGAATTGTTGTTCAGGTTACCGAACACCATGGGCATCACGTTGACAGCAGTACCCCAGCTGTAGGGGATATCATTGTCGCGGCGATAGACATTGGCACGGGGATTGTCCCAGGAACGGAACACGGCCTTGATAGCGCCCATCAACTGTTCCTTGGGGTCAGAGGGGAAATCGATACCGATCTTGGACTTATATTCGGCCTTGAACTGAGCAGCCAGTTCTTTCAGGTCATCAGCGGTCAGTTCAACGTCAAAGGTAACGCCTCTCTTAGCTTTCATTTCATCGATCAGCTGTTCGAAGTACTTTTTACCAACTTCCATAACGACGTCGGAGTACATCTGGATGAAACGACGATAGCTGTCATAAACAAAACGGGCGAATTTAGGATCATCATTACCGGCAATCATTGCGGCAACAACTTCATCATTCAGACCCAGGTTAAGAATCGTATCCATCATGCCGGGCATGGAAGCACGGGCACCGGAACGAACAGAAACCAGCAGAGGATTCTTCAGATCGCCGAATTTCTTGCCATTGATTTCTTCCATCTTGGCAATATACTCCATGATTTCGGCCTGAATTTCGTCATTGATCTGACGGCCATCTTCGTAATACTGAGTGCAGGCTTCGGTGGTAATGGTGAAGCCCTGGGGTACGGGCAAGCCGATGTTGGTCATTTCAGCAAGGTTTGCGCCTTTGCCGCCCAACAGTTCACGCATGTTGGCATTGCCTTCGCTGAAGAGGTACAGAAACTTCTTCGCCATGATAAAAACTCCTCCTCGTAATTTTACAGGTGCCGGATGCGGCAGACCCGTTTCTCGGTTAAGCCTATCCATACACATCATTACAATTATACAGGCTGTGTCACTATTTTGCAAGTATTTTCACAGGATATGAAAACGATACAAAAAAAAAGACTTTTCCTTTTATCGGAAAAGTCTTTGTATGATCCAAATCAGACCTGTTTACTGTCAAGATTGCCTTCTTCAGGAGAAGTACCAATCTTGGAGAAACTGTCTCTGCGATGTTCACGTACCTTCATCGTTATTGCCTTTTTGGGACACTTCTCGGCACAAGCACCGCAACCAGTACAAGCTTCTGTAATCAAATGAGGTTTTTTAAGTTCGCCGATGATTGCTTCAAATTTGCACTGCCGTTTGCACAGGGTACATCCTATACACATAGCAGGATCGATTGACGCGATCTTTCTGTCATCCCATGCTGCCCAAAGCGCATTGGTCGGGCATGCTTCCGCACACATCATGCAACCGCGGCATTTGCTGTTATCAATCTTCGGAAGATGATTTTCAATCGTAATTGCACCAAATTTGCAAGCAGATGCACAACGTTCACAACCAATACATCCGATCCTGCAGTTATCAGAAACAAGATATCCCTTATCAGCCGCACGGCACATCAAACGCACAGGAAGCGTTTCAGGTTGCATCTGAAGTACATTTTTCGGGCATACTTCCACGCATTTTCCGCAACTTTGGCACTTATCCTTATCTACGACTGCAATCTTTTTATATTCATCAATGTGGATTGCACCAAAGGGACAAGTCCTGACACAGGTTCCGTATCCCAGGCACGCATATTTGCATGAACGGTCGCCGTCATTAACGAGGGAGGCTGCAACACAGTCCTGAATACCACCGTAGGTAAATTTTTGTTTACAAAGTTCAGAAGATCCCTGACAGATGACATTCGCAACCATACGAACACCACCAGTCGCAGGTTCAACGCCCATTACGGCGGCAACTTTTGCCGCTACATCTGCACCACCTACAGGGCAAGCATTGACCGGTGCTTTTCCTTTTGCAATTGCTTCTGCACAACCATCACAACCTGGATATCCGCATCCACCGCAGTTGGCACCGGGAAGTACTTCACGAACCGCATCCTTTACAGGATCTGCAGGGACTGCAAAGACCTTTGAAGTCAGCGTAAGCAGAGCGCCGAACAGAAGACCCATACCGCCCAGAACAAGAGCTGCAATCAAGATTTCCATTCTGTACGCCTCCTTTAAATCAAACCTTTGAATCCCATAAATGCAACAGACATCAAACCAGCGGCAATCAATGCACCCGGGAATCCTTCCATCCATTTTGGCATCTTAGTTAACGCAAGACGTTCACGGATACAGGAGAAGAGCAACATACTCAGGGTAAAACCTAGTGCAGAGAAACATCCGCTCAAAGTGCTTTCAAGGAGTCCGTATCCACTATTGGAATTCAAAACAGCAACACCCAATACCGCACAGTTCGTAGTAATCAGCGGCAGATAAACTCCTAACGCCTGATAAAGGCTGAAGCTGAGTTTCTTTAAAGCCATTTCGACCACTTGTACCAGTACCGCGATAACAAGGATAAATGCAATTGTTCTGAGATACATCAGCTCAAGCGGGAGTAGCAGATAATGCTCAACAATCCACGTGATAAAGGATGCAAGCGTCATAACAAAAGTAACAGCCAAGCCCATTCCCAACGCAGTGTCAAATTTTTTGGAAACACCGAGGAAAGGACAAATTCCTAGGAATTGACACATCACATAGTTGTTGACAAGAAGACATCCGACAAGCATCATCAGATAATTCGTCATGCTCTTTCAGCCTCCTTTTTAACCATGCTCCTTTTTGTGAGCAATGAACGGATGGCGTTGACAAGTATCAGCAGGAAGCCTAAAGTAATGAATCCGCCGGAAGCTTGTGTCAAAATTGCCATAGGTTGATAGCTGGCTGGCATGACCTGCATACCAAACAAAGTACCATTACCTAATACTTCACGGATCGAGGCAAGGATCGTGATTGCACAGGTAAAGCCAAGGCCCATTCCCAGACCATCCGCGATCGATTCAATAGGTCCGTTTTTAAAAGCGAACGATTCAGCACGTGCAAAAATGATGCAGTTGACAACGATCAAAGGAATATAAACACCTAATGTTTCACTTAGCGAAGGAAGGTATGCTTTCAGAAGCATTTCCACAATCGTAACAAAACTGGCGATTACAACGATAAATGCCGGTATACGGATCTTATCAGAGATCAGATTCCGAAGTAATGAAATGAAAAGATTGGAACAAACCAGCACAGCTGTTGTTGCAAGTCCCATTCCGATGCCGTTCGAGGCAGCAGTGGTGATTGCAAGAGTCGGACACATACCGACCATGATCACAAAAGTCGGATTTTCAAAAATCAGGCCATTCAGGAAAATGGAAAGGAAGCTTTTCTTTTGTTGATCAGCCATTACTCTTTACCTCCCCGAATTTCTTGCCAACAGTAAAGCGATCGATCATAGGAGTCATGACATTCATAAACAGGATCGCAAAACTGCACCCTTCGATATAGGAAGCATACGAACGGATTACAAATACTAAGATACCGCAACCAATGCCCATGATTACACGGCCGATCTTGGTCATCGGGCTTGTCGTGTAATCCGTTGCCATAAAGAACGCACCCAACAGTAGACCACCGCTGAGGATCTCACTCAACGCAACATTGAATCCCCCACTGATCAGATATGCAATGAATGCAGATCCGATAAAGAAAACAGGAATACGCCAGTCAGCAATTTTTCTGATGATTAACCAGACTCCACCGACTATAATGGCGATCTTGCAGGTTTCACCGAGAACGCCGCCGCAATTTCCAATCAGAAGACTCAGAATATTTACACTTTGACCACCTGCAATCAAAGCAAGCGGGGTTGCAGTCGAAACGGCGTCAGTCATGAAATTGGTCGTCGGATAGTTGGCCATGATGCCGGACCAACTGACAAACAGGATGGCTCTTGCCGCAAGAGCTGGATTGACAAAGTTGGCACCGATACCGCCAAAGCATTGCTTAACGAGAATGATTGCGATCACAGAACCGATCACAGCAATCCAAAGGGGTGCATTCGCAGGAAGATTGTAAGCAAGTAATAAGCCTGTAACAACTGCACTCCAATCACCAACCGTGATTTTTTGATGGCTGATCTTCTGGAAAAGATATTCACACAATACACAGCATATTACACAAACGGCAATCAAAGCCGCGGCATTGATTCCGAAAAGAACAATGCCTGCTATCCCTGCAGGAGCAAGCGCAAGACATACTTCCTGCATGATCCGTTTGGTGGATATACTGTCCCTCAGGTGAGGAGATGATGTAACGGCAATATCCTTGATCATGTCCTCAATCCTCCTTTACCGGTTCCGTATTCTTTACTGTTTTTGTAACTGGCACTTCGGTCTTTGCCAATTCAGCTTCAAGCGCATTTTGAGCGGCAGCTTTTTCGGCTTCCATAAGCTCTTTGGCTTTACGTTCTTCTTCTTTCTTTTGTGCTAATTTCTTTCTTCTGTTGATCGTATTCTTGGCGACGCGGCAACTTTGGGTAAGGCTGCGTTTTGCCGGACATGTGTAAGTGCAGGCACCACACTCCAGACAATTCATCGCACCAAGCTTTTCTGCCTCGTCAAACTGATCTAAACGGACATTTGCATCGATTTTTGTAGGTATAAGCTTCATCGGGCAAGCATCAATACAGCGTCCGCAACGAATGCAGGGACTTTCCTTCGGTTCCATTGCTTCATTACCAAGTGCAACAATGCCGGAACAACCTTTTGTAACTGGGATGTCTGTTCTGGCAATGCTTTGTCCCATCATAGGACCGCCATAAATGAATTGCTTAACGCCTGCGGTAAATCCACCAGCCGCCTGGATCAGATAGGAAATTGGCGTTCCGATACGAACAAGGAAGTTACCGGGATTATTAACGAGTCCGCCAACTGTTGTTACACGGTCGATCAGCGGGCGTCCTTCGCGGATGGCACGATCAATCGCATAAACCGTACCAACATTACAAACAACAACACCTACATCGATCGGAAGGCCACCATTGGGTACCTGTTTCTTAGTTAAGGCGTAAATGAGTTGCTTCTCGCCTCCCTGAGGATAACATACAGGCAGGCCTTGAATGCGGATACCTTCGATCTGTTGGGCTGCAACTGAAAGCATATCGATTGCGTCCTGTTTGTTGTTCTCGATACCGATAATTGCTTCCTTTACATCCAAAGCTAACATCATCAGACGGATTCCATCAATAATATCAGCTGATTTTTCAAGCATCAGACGATGATCCGCTGTCAGATAGGGTTCACACTCTGCGCCGTTGATCACCAGAGTGGAAATCACTTTCCCATTCGGAGGAGTCACCTTGACCGCAGTTGGGAATGTAGCCCCGCCGAGACCAACGATTCCGGCGTCCCGAATAATCATCTGCAGATCACCGATTGAAAGACTTTCTGCATGATCGGTAGGTGTAAGCTCGACCCATTCATCAGCGTAATCATTGTCAATGACAACAGCGGGCGTCATAGTCCCGTTAGCCAGCATGCTATTCTGGATATCCACAACTGTACCGGATACAGAAGCATGAATAGGTGCGGAAACAAAGCCTCCGGCAACACCGATTACTTGACCGATCTTGACATGGTCACCCTTGTTGACATTGACTTTTGCAGGCGCACCAATATGCTGTTGCAGTGGAATGACTACCCGCGGTGGCGCTTCAAGCACCGTAATCGGATTCATTCCATTGACCTTTTTCCCGTTAATTCCCTCTTCCGGATGGACTCCACCGGGGAATTTCTTATTTTTCCAAAACACGGAACAGGCCTCCTTCCATGTTATTAATTTACATTCTTGTTGTATTATAACACAAAGACAAACTGATTTGCAAAGGTTGTTTAAGGACAAAGCGTGTTTTTCAATAAACTTCTGGCATAGACAACCGCGTCTTTTCCGGAACCTTCGTCACCTGTGATCATCGCTGCGATCACTGCTATTCTGTCTTCCGGTTCAAGTTCATTTACAGTCGTAACAGTTCTACCATCGTGAACATCTTTTTTTACCAGATACTGATGATCGGCCATTGCAGCAATTTGTGGCAGATGTGTTACACTGATCACTTGTCTGTTTTGCGCGATGGCAGCCATTTTTTCTCCTACTACTTGTGCAATCCTTCCGCTTATTCCTGTATCTATCTCATCGAAGACCATTGTTCCAGTACCGTAATGCTCAGCTTCAAGAGTTTTAAATGCAAGCATGATTCGACTGAGTTCTCCTCCTGAAGCGATACGTGCAAGGGGCTTTGGCGTCTCACCAGGGTTTGGAGCAATCATGAACTCTACATTGTCGTCTCCTTTGTCAGTAGGTAAAAGCGGTTTCCCAGTTATGTTCTCAGCAAAACATACACTGAACATAGCATGCTCCATACCCAGTTGATGAAGTTCATCCATCATTTTCTTTTCAAAGACATACGATAATTTTTTCCTTGATTCTGTTAATTCATGCGCTAATGAACGATAAATAGAAAGAAGCCGCTTGTGTTCTTTGGACATGCTTGCGATCATGTTATCAAGATCTTGCAATTCTGCAAGTTCGTTTTCCATCTCATCACGAAGTAGAATGATCTCTTTTTCATCAGAACCGAATCTTCTTTTAATTTTACGGATCAGGTCGAGTTTGTTTTCGATCTCTTCCATTTCTGCTGCGTCAAACGAATTCTTTTCAGTAATCACAGAAAGGTCTGTATCCAATTCCTGCAATTCATAATATAAAGATTCACAACGTGAATACAGTTCAGCTAATTCTTTTCCATATCCCTGTATACTTTTCAGGCAACTGAGTGCTTTATCTGTTGAGGTAAGTGCGTTGCGATCAAAATCGCCTACTGATATTTCATGTTTTGCTTCCTTTAGTGCAGAAACGATCTTTTCAGAATAGCGATATTGATCGTATTTTTCTTTTAGGTCTTCTTCCTTGTCTTTCTTAAAATCAACCGATTTCAAAAGGGTGAGATTTTCTTCAAGTTCTTTTATTCGTCTTTCTTTGATGTCATTCCGTTTGACAAGCGCTGCATAAGCCCGATGATTAACAATAAATTCATGATAAGCAATTTGTACGCGATTCATTAATTCATGATGCGATGAATCCCCTAATTGGTCCAAAAAAGAAAGGTGACGTTCAGGATCCATCAGAAACTGATGTTCATGTTGCCCATGTATATCTAGCAGATATCCCGACATCTCCTTTAATGTTGCTACAGAAACAGGAACTCCGTTGATTCTGCATGTATTTCGACCTGTTATGGTGATTTCACGCCATATAAGCAGTGTTGAATCCTCAACTGGTATGGATTCATTGGCTAAAAAAAGAAGAGCACTGTCGTTTCCACTAATATCAAATTCAGCTTCTACTGTCGCTTTTTCTTCACCGGTTCGGATCAGTTCCCTGTCTGCTCGCCCACCAAGAATCAGATTCAATGAATCTATGACGATCGATTTACCTGCGCCTGTTTCACCTGTCAGCACATGCATCCCATTATGAAAAGGAATTACAAGATGCGTGATGAGGGCTATGTTGGTAATGGACAGATAACGAATCATCTCTATGCCTCCGCAACAGATTTTCGCATACACACATAGAAATCATAATTACTTTTTTATGAGTCTGTCGATTCTTTCAGCTACTTCTATCACTTCAGCTTCGCTGCGTATAACCATAAAAACAGTGTTGTCTCCGGCAATCGTTCCAAGCAGTTCTGGCCATTCCATATTATCCAATGCTTCTGCTGCTATGTTTGCAGAACCTGACAAGGTTTTGGCAACAATCATATTCCCTGCATAGTTGACACTCACTAAAGAATCTGTAAGCATTCTGATCAAACGATCATTTACTGACGCATCCTGTTTTTCCGGAAGTGCATACTGGTATCCCCCATCACGAGCCGGAATTTTAAGCAGCTTCAATTCCTTTATGTCGCGTGATACGGTTGCTTGGGTCACTTGATAACCTTTCTCACGCAATCTGAGCGCGATCTCTTCCTGTGTTTCAATACAATGATTTCCGATCATTTCGATGATTGCATCCTGTCGCGCGGTTTTCATTTTTTCTTCTCCTCTTCCGGGTTCATTCCCCATTCACATAGTTTTGTTCTTACAAGCGTGAAATAGTTGATATGATAAAGACGGAGCAATTGAAGTTTCTTTTCTGATTTTCTGACGCAAACCTTTCCGTTTGCTTTCAGAACAGCTACATTTTGACCATCCAACTGCACTACTGCAGCCTGCAAAGGATCGTTTCCAAGATGAATATCAATTTTTGAATTTCCGTTGACGACCTGCGGTCTTTGTTGCAGTGAATGTGGGCATACA
>JAZUFB010000282.1:0-7746 GCA_045640475.1 Clostridia bacterium | reverse complement strand
CCACGAGGATCTTCGCTTTGGAGGTTCCGGGTTCGACTTCAACAGTATATCCGGGACCGCCGGCGATCGTGATGTAATCATAATCGCCTTCCAGTTTCAATTCCCCGGTCTTGCCGCTGCCGGCATCGTTGGCACCGGTGGACGCTTCATCATTGGTATTGGCATCCCCGCTGCCGTCCGCGGAAGCGGACGCAACAGTCGTGATCCGGTGCGTGTTGGCGGCGTTGACCGTCATATCGCCCCCGACTTCAACAGCCATCGTGTCGGTATTGCCAAATCCCGCATAGGTATTCTCGTTCAGCACGAGCAGCGCGACACTGCCGGCTACGCCAAGATCGGTCGCGCCCGCGCCGGAAATGGCTTCCGTCTTGAAGACGTTCATTTCCGCCACGTTTTCAGCCTTGAGGAGCAGATCGTATTTTTCATCCAGATTCCTGATCTGGCTTTCCGCAACCTTGACACTCGCCTTGGCCAGCGCGTTCTGGATGTTCTTCTGCAGCGTTTCCTTCATGCCGCTGTTCAGATACTTCAGCAGCTTCGGCAGTTCCACCGGCTTCGCCATCGTAACGACGCAGTCCGACACCATATCCGGGAACCGTTCCTTGAACGCGTTCAGAACGCTGCCGACGATTCCGGACAGGGACGGATCATAACCGGTCAGGGCCTTCCGGATGTTCTCCGTAAAGTCTTTGGCCGCATAGACCTGGCTGAACATCTTATAGATCGAATCGAACAGCGGTTTGGTCAGGGTCTCGGTATTTGCCTCTCCTGTCACGATCCCTTCCGCCACAAAAGTCACAAGACCGGCAAGGATATCGTTTCTGTAGCCGCGGATCTCGTCGGAATCCAGATTCAGGTTGAATCCGTTGCTGGCGGCGTCGATCTGTTTCTTCAGATCGTTTCGGATCGCAGTGTAAGCCTTGCCACCCTTTTCTTCGCCAAGCTGGTCGAGCAGGACCAGACGGAACATAGCCAGAACCTCGTCCGCCAGATTGCCCTTCAGCTCCTCATAGTTCTTCTTCACCTGATCCTCGATGGAAGTGACGGTGAAGATCTTGTCCACGCCGGATTCCGCCATGAAACTGTTGGCAAATTCCCCTGCCAGATCCGAGACCAGAGTCTCGATCACATCCGACTTGAGGATCTTATGGATGCCGAGGCCGTCCATGATACGGGTCACCGCGACCTTGACGGCGCCGGTCACCGTTTCCTTGATCAGGTTCGGAGCCGAAGAAGTGGTGACCTCGGCGATCTTGACCGTAGGCTGCACAGCCTGAACATCCAGCTTATCCGCGATGATGCCCGCGTCGGTGATCATCGCCGTGTTGGTCAGGTCAACAATATTCACACCCACGGCCACGCCGACACCGTATGTGCTCTTGGTAGCACTGGCGTTAGCCTTGATCTGCGCTTCCGTACGGTTGATGCTCTTCACACGGATCGTACCGTTCAGATCCTTCTTGATCACAGGGGTCTTGATCGGATCTTCCACATAGTCCGCCAGCCCGTGGGCCTCATAGGTCCCGTTCCCCAATTCCGCGACGGAAGAATTTTCGAAGATATTGAGCGCAAGCGCCGCCGCGCCGGCAACGCTGCCTTCACCGGTCTGCGCTTTCTGACGGCCGTTCAGTTTATCGCCGATCTTCAGCGCGCCGGTATTGCTGTTCTTGCCGGAGGAAAGGGCAGCCGCGTTCTTGGTCAGTTGATCCGCCTTGGTATCGGCACTGCCCTGACTGCCGTCCTGCTTTTTGCTGCCCCCCGCGCCACCTTCCGCGCCGGCATTGATCGTCATCTTAACGGTACTCTGGGCATCAGAACCGACATAGATACCGTTCGCTTTCACGCTCTTCTCCAGCGCGGCCTTGACCTGGTCCGTCACCACAGCGATCCCGAAAGCACCGCCCAGACCGACGCCCTTGCCGGCCGCCGAAGCATCCGCCGTCAGGGTATGGATCGCCTTATTGGCCGCGTTGATCGCTGCCAGACCGAGGGTCGCGCCGGTATCGCGGCTGATATCGATATCATCGCCGAGGATCGCGCCGAGGATCGCGACCGTATCGCTGGCAAAAATGTCCACTGCCACAGAAGGCGTGACCGCGGTATTGCCGGCACTGCCGGCTTTGGCCGTCACGGTATCCGTCAGCTTCTGGTCCGCGGTGATATCAATGCCGGTCACGGCACGGCCGATCGTCATCGCGGTCTGATCCTGCACCACCGCGTACGCGTCGGAACTGTTGACCGCAACCGCGATACCGGTACCGACACCGGTATTGGCCTTATCTGTCTTTACACTGGAATCGCCAACGGTCGTAAAGGCGACTTTGGTGCCTGCCTTGATCTTGACCGCTCCGCCATTCACAGTGATGACAGCGGGCTTGTAGATCAGCGCGTCTGTTGTATAACCGCCGATGTTGACCGCGATCGCGCCACCGATGCCGACCTTAGCCTCAGAGTAGCCGCTCTTGGCCACCGCGCCGGAAACGGAACTGCCCGTCAGCGCCTGGACCGTGAAGTCTTTTCCGGTTGTCACGGAGCCACTGCGGATATGGACTTTATTGTCTCCGCCCGTCACGGCCACAGCGATACCCGTGCCAACATACAGTCCGGCGGTATTCTTGGCTTCTGTGCCTTCCGTCACTTCAAAATGGATCTCAACAGCACCACCGCCGCAATCCTCCGGGAACGCAATACGGTAAGATCCATCCTCCGAACGGGTCGCCTTGACGGTCATCTCGATCCCGCCCATGATCACGGCCTTTACAGATCCTTCTTTGACGATATACCCTTTTTCAAGATCAAAGGTCACATTGACCGACTCGCCGGGATCCACACGCTTGGCGGAGACCGTTACGCTTCCCTGTTTCTCATCCAGCGGCATCGCGTTCACGCGGAGTGCCTTCAGATCGGTGTTCGCGCTCACGCGGACGGACGCGATCCTGTCATTGTCCGGGATCGTCAGTTTTCCGTCCTTGTATTCCACCGTAACGCCATTCAGTTCTGCGCCGGAAGCATCATAGGCTTTGATGACGACATCCGTCAGTTTCGTATTCGGATCTTCAGCAATCAGTGCGGTGGCTTCCTTCTTGTCCGCCCGGGACTGGGCAGCCTTGAATCCGGTGCCGTCCACAATGATCTCAACATCCTTCTTCACGAAGGTCGTTTTGATCTCTACCTTGTAGGCCGGTCCGAATTTCATGGCGGGCATAGTGAAGGTGTATTTCCCGTCTTTGATATCGGCATATTCGACCTGCGTCAGCCCGTTTTCATCCGTATAGACATATGCCACTTCGCGGGCCTTGTAGCCATCCTCCGGGGTGATATCACCGGTCACGGTGTCCCCCGCCTTGGCTTCGGTCTTGTCGACAGTCAATTTACCGTTTGCCACGTCCTCCGCTTTGGGGACTTCAAGCGTGCGGTTATAAGCGTCAAACTCGGCCGTAACGGTAATCGCCTGTCCCGGCTGGCATCCGTCCGGCAGATCATTCACAGACAGGACATAGTTCATTTTGTCCGCAACCACAGTCACGGGGATCGTCCTGAGTTTTCCGGTCAGATCCTTGTAGCCGACCGTAATGCTCTTGACTTTGTAGCCGAGACCCGGGTTGAAGTTCAGGCCATACTTGCCGTCATATCCGTATTTCTGCTGTTCGATCTTGCCGTAGCCCTTTGCCGTCAGTTGTACGGAATGATCGCAGTCTTCAACGAAAGAAGCCTCGGCACTGCTCGCATCGGTGCTGTCCGGGAAATCGAAACCGACTTCAACATTGGTGCCGCCCTTGACATGGAGATCCTTCAGGTTCAGGAGGAACTTTCCGTCCTCTCCCCGCTCCAGGATCAGCGTCTGGGATTCTCCCAGGTCATCGGTGTAGAACACGGCACAGGTGGGTGTCGTTTCAGCGTCAGCGCTGGTGGCGGTAAAGGCGATCACACCGTCCGTCAATTCGGACTCAACGGTTCCGCCCTTCACATCCTTCACTTTGACGGCAAACGAACCGCCCTCCGCGTAGGTTGTATAGTAACGGGCTTTTTCCTCGGCAACCGCCGCGCTCTTGGCAGCTTCCGTCGCGGATTTGGTCAGGCGGGAAGCGTCCGCGTACACATCGTTCACCGTGGACCCGTCCGCCAGGAATTCAGCTTTCCCGCCGGCGATGATCTTGCCGGTACCCAGATCGATGATCGTATCATTTCTGTTTTCAACCACGCCGGTGGCCAGGGCACCGACGGCCTGGGCACTGGCAGTCTGCTTCCGGGGTTCTTCGCCGGAAATTTCAAACTGCGCCGTAACCGTGATTGCGTAACCCGCTCTCGCATCCTCCGGGATCACCAGGAAATACTTACCGTTGCTGTCCGCTTCCAGATAGACGCGCTCTCTGGCGCCATCCTGACGGGTATATTGGAACGCCAGCGAATCTTTTTTCAGCGCGTATCCCTTGGCCGGGTTCACGGTCAGCTCCACACTGCTTCCGGCATCCAGCTTGCTGAGCGGTTTGCCCGTGCCGTCATCCGCCGCGGTGAGGATCGCGCCATGACTCGCTTCCGTGAAAGGTCCGAATTTGACCGGCAGGGCATCCTCCGACAAAGAGTTTTCGGTGGCAATGCCATTACTGCCCGCGGTTTCCGTATCCTCTGTCGCCGCTTCCGTAGCACTGTCCACGATACCGGAAAGGTCGGTCATTTCGATCTCACCGTTGTTGCCGTGGGCAAAGGGATCATTGTTGCCGCCGTTTTCGGGATAGGTCTTCCCGGGAGCGGATTGATAGGTCACGAAAACGACGATGTCGCTGTCCGGCATCTCAAATTCGTATTCAGTATCGCTCTTTTTCGCCTTGGCAAGGTCCACATCCGCATACTTGTATTCGGACGCGCCCGGTTCAAGATAACGGTAGCGGACCGTTTCAACATCCCGCCCGTTCTTGGGCAGTACATTCAGCGTCACCGTGCTGCCGACATTTGCTTTGGTCTTTTTGACCGAAGCGGTCCCGTAGCCTTCCACTGTAGAGGAGCCACTGACTTTGACTGTCCGGGATTCACTTGTGAAGAGACCCACGATGACATCCAGCGCCTTGCTGGTCAGCTTGTCCGTCAGCTTCAGTTTGTCATCGACAGACGCCCAGATCTTGCCCAGAATGATCGTAATATCATTCGAGGTGGTATTCGTCTTTTTCTTCGCCGATGACGTGGCATAGGCGGCAACCGCCGCGGAGCGTACATCGGCATCCGCGCGGGAAGCGACTCTCACATCGCCGCCGGCAATGATTTCGGTCCCTTCCGCCAGATCGGCCGTAACATCCTGCACGCCGACGGAGATCCCGAAGAATCCGCCCGAAACGGACTGATCGGACGAGCCTTTGCTGGCAAGGATGTCGGAACGCAGATAGCCTTTTGCGGCAAGGTTCACATTCCCCTGCATGCCGGTGATGGACGCGCCGTCCACCTTGACATGGGCGTCGTTCACCAGGATCGCGGTATTCAGGACCAGCGGCAGATAGCTCTGTGTGCTGGCACGGGTATCGGAAGTGACCGCGCTCCGCGCGTGGGCAACCACGCTATCGTGCGCGATGAGCTCCGCGCTGCGGCGGATATTGATCTCAGCATCCTCCACGGCCACGAAAACAGACAGCGGCACCACAGAGTCCGTCTGTCCCACGGGGCCGGATTCACTGGTGCTTGATACCTCGCGGTCCACAGACTGCGCCAGAGGCGCCAGAACCTTCGCGTCGATCCGGATGCTTCCGGCGCCGTACTGATCCGTCTCCGCGTCATAGCCGGCACGCAGTTTGCCGGCGATGTCCACAGTCGCCTTGCCGACTTTGACATCGACCACACCCAGCCCGTTGATCACCGCGCCAAGGGAGTTATTCAGCACGCCCAGAGCCGTCAGGCCCAATTTCTGGGACACACTGGCACTGATGTTCAGGTCTTCCCTGGCCGCGATCATGGCGTCCTCGGTCACCGTGACCCTCGCGGAATGGGATACATTCTGAAGGCTCGCGAAGAAATCACCCACGGCACTGCCAATCGTGCCGCCGTCGGTGCTGCGTTTCTGATTGGTCCCGTCCGAAGCCTCGATATTGATATTGCTTCCGTAGACCGTACCGTCAATTTCGATCTCATTGCCATAGATGCCGATGTTCATTCCCGGGGCCTTCACATGATGAACCTTTACGGTGTCATAAGAGGCAAAGGAAGAAAACTGTCTCGCGTCAAGAACCAGCCGGGAAAGAAGGCCGCCGCCCTTGACAGCCAGTGCCGCCAGGGTATCCGGATCGATCTTCAGCACATAATCCGTGAAAGGTTCAGCCGTACCGGTGAAGGTATAAACGCCGCCGACAGACTTCAGGTTGCCCGCGTCCAACGTCACGGACGGCTTGTTCTTCAGTGCGTCGGTATAGTGGACCGCTTTGGGGCTCATGTTTTTGACGGTGAAAGTATTCCCCTGCGCGTTACGGAAGGTCAGCTCGTTTTCGTTTCCGCTCGCGGCCGCGCCCTTGGATCTGCTCTTGTTGTCCAGCGTACCGGTAAACCGCACGGCATTGCTGCCGGTTTCCTTTGTATTCTTGTTTTCAATAACAACGTTCTGATAGGTATCCGCAACCCCGACATCGATCGTGACCGTATCCGCGCCGGCACCGGTATCGACCGTCGCGGTGTTGTCGTTGCGGAACTCGCCGTTACCATTGCTGCCGCCCTTGTTGATCTCCACCGTGTCTTCACCCGCGCCGGCGGAGATCGCCAGACTGCCTGCGTCTGTAGCGACATTGATGTTGATCTCGTCATCCCCGGCTCCGGTATGGACGTCCACGGAACCTTTATATTTCAGGTCCACGTTGACCGTGTCATCCTGTGCGGTCCCAAAGAATTGGGTATGGCTGTCCGTGATGCTGATCTTTTTATCCAGGGCCAGATAAATGCCGGCCAGCAATACATCGACGTTCTCAATATGGATATTGCCGGCAAAGTTCACGCCGCCGACCCCTTTGAGGTAATCCGCGCCGGCATCGTCCGCGACCAGTTCAAGAATAAAGTTGGCAGGACGCTTTTCCAGTTTGATATCGATATCCGCCTCATAGTTTCCCGCTTTGATCTGGATCGTTGCCCGTTCGGTCGTTCCGGCGGTTTCCAGTGCCGCGTTGATGGCGGCCTGAATGCTCTGTGTGGCAAGCTCCGCATCGGACAGATACTCCGGCGCGGGTGTGGGCGTCGGGGCTGGCGGGGCGGCCAGCATCATCATCGGGCGGCTTGCCGGAGCAGGGGCGGGTTCTTCCGTTTCCGGAGCGGGAGAGACTTCCGGTTCTGCCTCTTCCGTCATCTCGGGCTGCGTTCCGGTCTCCCCGTCAGGTTCTGCCGTTTCTTCGGCAGGCTTTTCCGTTTCGGGGTCAACCGTCTCGACCTCTGTTTCGCCGGTCTCTCCGGCATTTTCTTCGGGGGTCTCCTCCGTTTTCTCTTCAGGGATCTCCTCAGGCTCAGTCACTTTTTCGCCGGTCTCTTCAGGATTCTCTTCGAGGACTTCCTCTGTTTCCTCTTCAGGAGTCTCCGGTTCCTCAGGCTCGGTCACTTCTTCGCCGGTCTCCCCGGAATTTTCTTCGGTGGTCTCCTCTTTTTCCTCTTCAGGGACTTCCTCGGGTTCCTCGGGCTCAGTCACTTCCTCGCCGGTCGTTTCCTCCGTTTCGGTTCCAGCTGTTTCATTGGTCTCTTCCGTTGTTTCTTCCGCGATTTCTCCTGTCGGTTCTTCTGTTATTTCTTCTG
>JAZUFB010000281.1:0-9632 GCA_045640475.1 Clostridia bacterium | reverse complement strand
TCAAACTGATCGGTCACATCTTCACCGTTTTCGTCTACGATGTGCCATTCAGTGACTGTGGTCGTACCGTCGTCGTAGGTATTGGTCGCGCCGCCGGTCACTTCGTCCACTACTACTTCGTAGCCTTCCGGCAGTCCGGTGACTGTTACCTTCGCAGGATCGGCGGTCAGTTCGGTGCCGTCGTATTCCTTTTCATCCACGGGAGAATAAATAACAATTTCTCCGTCATAAGGCAGTACTTCCAGGGTGCCAAGCTTCTTTGTAACTGTATAGTTGTCTTCCTTGGTGTTGTTCTTGAAACTGTATCCGGTGATTTCGTTGTCGCTCTTACCGACTTTCGTCTGGCTGCCTTCGACTGTTACGGTCGCAAAGCCTTCGTTGCCAACGAATGCGCCGTCGGTAATGTCATATGCATTCTTTGTAAGAGCCTTTCCATTATAAACCTGGCTTGCGGACGCAGCTGTAATTTCGATCTCAATGGGTGTGATCTTGATTGCAGCTTCGTTGGCTTCTACTTTCAGGGTTTCCGTTACGTCTTGCTTCTTATTATTATAGATATGCAGTTCATAGGTAACGGTCTTGGTTCCGTCAGCAACATTCAGGACCGGATCATTCTTCACAGCGATCGTATATGTATAGTCTCCGGGTACTCCTGTTACTGTCGCGGTTCCCTGATGCTTTTGACCGTCATACGGGAACTCGCCGCCCTCCAGCGTGACCTTAATCGTTCCGTCATAAGGCAGAACTTCCAGGGTGCCGGGCTTGGTGGTGATTGTATAGTTTGTTTCCTTAGTTGTATTGTTATCAAGGGTATAACCGGTGATCTTGTTATCACTCGTTCCGACTTCTGTCTGGCTGCCTTCGACTGCTACAGTCGCAAAGCCTTCTCCGGTCACGAATGCACCGCTGGTGATATCGTAACCATCCTTGGTCAGCGCTTTTCCGTCATACACCTTCGTCGCGGATGCAGCCGTGATTTCGATCGCAATGGGCGTGACTTTTATCGTGGCTTCATCGGCTTCGATGTTCAGTTCATCCGTGACATTCATGCCGTTGGTGTCATAGATATGCAGTTCATAGGTGACAGACTTGGTCCCGTCTTCCACATTCATGACAGGATCGTTCGTCACTTTGATGGTATATGTATAGTCTCCGGGTACTCCCGTTACTGTCGCGGTTCCCTGATGTTCCTTGCCGTCATACGGGAACTCGCCGCCTTCCAGGTCAACGATGATTGTTCCGTCATAAGGCAGTACTTCCAGCGTACCGGTTTTCTTCGTTACGCTGTAGTTGTTCGCATTGGTACCTTCCTTGAAGCTGTAGTCGGTGATCGTATTGTCACTCTTACCGACTTCCGTCTGGCTGCCTACGACTGTTACGGACGCAAAGCCGTCTTCGCCAACGAATTCGCCACTGGTGATCTTGTAATCGTCCTTGATCAGAGCTTCTCCGTCATACACCTTCGTCGCGGATGCAGCCGTGATCTCGATCACAACAGGCTTAACGTTAAGTTTGCCTGTTACCTTTGTAATATCGTAGTTATTCGGATCAGTACCTTCATTCAGCGTGTAATCAAAGGTATTATCACTCTCACCCGCGTCAGTCCTGCTTCCGGTGACATTAATCGTACATCCGTCACCGTTGGCAAAGCTGCCGGTCATTGTCACTTTATCTTTGGTCAGAGGAGTGCTGTCATAGACCTTTGCGGCATTTTCACTCTTCAGTGTGATAACTCTGGGATTAATTGTCAGAGCGCCAAAATCAGTCGTAACATTCGTATACGAACTGGTGATCTTCGTAAATGTATTTGTACCGGTTTGTGTATAAATATCATAGACAAATGCATTGTTATCCTGTCCGGACTCGGAAACATTGGTAATTCCCGTTTCACCGGTTCCTGAAGGAAGAACCCTGATCAGGTCTCCGTTGGGAAGATATGCCATGTATCCGCTGTCCGACGGCAGCAGTGAAATGGTCGATCCTCCGATTTCAACTGTGTATACCCACTTTGTATAAGGTGTTCCATCGTAAGTTTTATATCCGCTGTCACTTCTGATGGTAATTTCCGTATCATTCGAATGAATGGTGAAATCGCCTTTATCAATCGTTACGTTGTAGTTTCTGTTTTCTTTGGTCCACTGAGCGGACAGCACATCCGGATAAGTGTTGGCTTCTTCCTTGTCATTCGTCCGGTAATAGGTGATTGTACCAAGGTCACCGGAATTGATCAATCCTTCTGCATGCCCGGTGAAAACAGGGTCTTCGGTACCATACGCCTTGCTGCTGTCATCAACAACGATCGTGACAGGCTTGGGAGTGATGGTCAAAGTACCCGTAACTGTTGTTACGTCCTGATAATTCTCTTTGTTTTCAAGCGTATAAGTGAATGTGTTGTTACCGGTTACTGGATCTTTGCTGACATCCTTTACACCGGAAGTACTGGGTTTGATTTCAACTTTATCCCCTGTCGGAAGTTCCACAACATAGACATTGCCGTCTTTGTTTGCGGGATATTCAGTTCCGCCGTAGGTAACGGTATAGACTTCATGGGTATGAGTCTGTCCGTCGTATGTCCATTCGTTGCTTCCGCTCTCAATCACGATAGCGGTATTGTTCTTCGTGATTTCAAAGTCACCGGGAATCATGGTGACAGTATAGTTCGTGTTTGCGTCACTGTATGATGCTTTCAATACATCATTATATACGCGTGCAGCTTCATCGCCGTCTTTTCTTTCTCTGTAATAGGTAATGTCTCCCAGACTGTCGCCATCCAGAAGTCCGGTCACGGTTCCGTCAAATTCGGGATCAGCGGATCCGTAAATTTTGCTGCTGTTCTTAACTTCGATGGTGGCAGGAATAGGAGTGACAGAAATTTCAGCTGTGTTGGACTTGATGTTGTCCTTCAGCTTATCTGTTACATCTTCGCCCTTTGTATTATAGATACGCAGACTGTACGTAACTTCTACCGTTCCGTCCGAAACTTCATCCACGGGATCATTCGTCACGCTGAGTTCATAGGTATAGCCGGCCGGAATTCCGGTGACGGAAGCAGTTCCCTGATGTTCGTCTTGGTCATAGGGGAATTCGCCGCCGGTCAGAGTGACAACGATATCTCCGGTATAAGGAGTAACAGTCAGAATACCGTTCTCCGGTTTAATGCTATAGTTAGATGAATGAGTTCCTTCAAGCAGTGCAATCTTGGTAATCGTGTTCCAGCTCTGACCGACTTCGGTCTGGCTGCCGGTGATTATGACGTCTGAAACGCCTTCCCCTTCCACAAAGGATCCGTTTATAACCGAGTAACCGTCATCAACCAGAGGAGTTCCGTCATAAACCTTGGTGGCGCTGTTGGACTTGATTGTAACGGGTCTGGGAGTGACTTCAATGAACGCTTCATTGTCCTGTACGTTCAGAGTGGAGGTAACGTCATCACCCTGTGTGTTAAAGATATGCAGCGCGTAGGTAACTTCGACCTTCCCGTCTTTAACTTCCTTCACAGGAGCGTTCTTCACTTCAATAGTATAGGTGTAGCCGTTCGGGATACCGCTCACAGTCGCGGTTCCCTGGAAGTCCTGCCCGTCATACTCGTGAGAGCCGCCGGTAAGGGTCACCGTAACAGCCCCGGTATAGGGCTTAACAAGCAGCGTACCGTTTTCTTTTGTAATATTGTAGTTTTCTTCTTTTGTTGCTTTGGTGAGGGTAACACTCTCAATGGTATTCGCGCTCTGTCCGACTTCGGTCTGTGTGCCGGTGATTTTTACATCCGCGATACCTTCTCCGGTCACAAAGCTTCCGTTAGTGATGCTGTAATCATCGTTAACCAAAGCAGTCCCGTCGTATACTTTGCTGTCACTGGCCGACCGAATCGTGATTTCTCTCGGAATGACTTCAATGAAGGCCTGATTCGCGTTAATGGTCAGTTTTTCGGTAACATCTTCGCCTTTGGTATTATAAATACGCAGCTTGTATGTGACCTCAACCACACCGTCCTCAACATTCTTTACGGCGTCGTTAGTCACATCAATAGTATAAGTATAACCGGTCGGTACACCTGTCACAACAGCGGTACCCTGATAATCTTCTCCGTCATATTCATGGGATCCGCCGGTCAGGGTCACCGTAATAGCACCATCATAAAGCGTGACTTTGAGTTTGCCGGGTTCTGTGGTCACCTGATAGTTATTCTTATCGGTATTCTGGCTCCAGGTAATATTTCCGATCGTATTGTCGCTTTCGCCGACTTCAGTCTGGCTTCCGGTAATGTCGACATCATCAATACCCTCACCGGTCACAAATGTACCTTCGATCACATAGTGATCCTTGACCAGCGGAGTTCCGTCATATACTTTTTCTGCACTGTCCGATTTGATTGTCAGAGGAACAGGATCAATAATGATCTTACCATATTTAACGCATTCTTCATCTGCAAGGACCATATCCCCGGTACGGGTGAATGTGAATGTATTGTTTTCATCCGCGGTATCCGCAACATCCTTGACATTGGAAGTGGATGTAATCTTATACTCGACCCATTTTCCACCGATGGTTGCTTTGAATGTATAATCGTCAACCTTTGTGAAGTCGACAACCATACCATTACTCGCTGTACCTGTAACGGTGTAAACATCTTTTTTCTGTACTTGTCCGTTATATATATATTCGGCATCGGCAGACTCAATCGTCACGCCGTTGATAGAGTCGATTCTGGAGAAATGACCCTGCAGGTCGACAGACATGGCAGGCATAATGAAATACGCCGGATAGGCTCCCGAATACAGATAACCAGGTTCTATTATGGCGACTTCCTTGGGAGAATAATACTTTTTATTCTTGTCAAAAGTGGACTGGGTACTTAATTTTTCACTCGTATTGTCGAGTCCCCAGGCGTGCAGGTTATGGTCGGTCGTTCCGAAGTAAACATCATTCCGGAGGGTCATATAGGGCAGCGGCCAGGTGTGGATGACGTCGCCGGGTCTGGCTGTCAGATTGTGGTTGCCGCCTGATTTGGACATGTTGATGCCGGGAACATCGATCACAGCGATGTTTCCTGGAGGATCATTGTCGTACATGTCATAACCGTTATAGTTGTAGGAAAGCTGATATTCCATTCTCTCGACGAGAATTACAACTTCCACATTGCTTGACGGCATTTTGAAATAAGGGCTGTATGGAAGGCCCATAATGCTGACGGTAGTATTGCCTGCCTTCACTTCGTAAGAGCAGTCCTGCTTATAACATTCGTTGAACAAAGCGCTGAGCGCAGGAATCTTGTTCTTATTCCTGATTTCCGCCCAGTTGACATAGTTCCCGATGTAAAAATCAGTTCCCACTGTACAGGTGACGGGAGATATCTTGCAGACGTCATTCATACCAAGATAGTCCCCGCCTGTTTCGTCAACAAAACGGAAGGAAACAGTATAGCTGTTTGGAGAGCCAACTGGCTGCTCCGTATCCCACCAGTAATGTGCCAATGTAGTAGATGGCATCATCGTAAACACCATAACGAGTGTTGTAAGAAGAGCAGTCAACCGTTTCATCTGTTTGTTCATATGCCTGACCTCCACGCCGTGATCGGGTATTGTCTGTAATGGAAAAACGACGAATCGGAACTGACTGTATCAGCCAGCTCCGTATTGATGGATTTACTGTTCTACCGGCACTACATTCACATGCCAGTAGTAATGACAGTTTTCAGTGTCCAGGATGAAGGAATACGTCGTGGCATTTGCGCCCTCGATCTCGTTCCAGTTTTGTCCGTCAAGAGACCAGGACCATTGAATCGTATATTCTACATCATCAAAGTTATCCAGGGTCGCAGTCAGCATAATGTTGGCTCCGAAATAGATATCCGATTCATCGGTAATATTGTTGGTGATGCGGACACTACGTTCAATCTCTTCGATAATGGCCTGTTCGACTTCTTCGGCAGTTTCTTCAATAATCACTGCTTCGTCGGCAACCTCTTCGACCGGAACTTCTTCAACCACGGGTTCTTCGGTCACAGTGTCTTCCGCGACTTCTTCAGTGCTCGGTTCTTCAGCAGTTTCTTCAATGATCACCGCCTCTTCGGCAGTTTCTTCTTCGATGATCATCACTTCCACTGTTTCTTCAACAAGCATTTCTTCAGGTGCTTCTTCGGTAATCAGCACGCCTTCAATAATGACTGCTTCTTCCCCGGCTTCTTCAATCACCGGTTCTTCAATGATTTCTTCTTCAATCACCACTTCAGCAACTTCTTCGATGATTTCTTCTTCGATGATTTCTTCTTCGATGATTTCTTCTTCGATGATTTCTTCTTCGATCACTTCTTCAGCGGCTTCTTCGGTGATTTCTTCTTCAATCACTTCTTCAGTCACTTCTTCGGTGACGATTTCTTCAATCACATCTTCAGCAACTTCTTCGGTGATGATTTCTTCGATCACTTCTTCAGCGGCTTCTTCGGTGATGATTTCTTCGATCACTTCTTCAGCGGCTTCTTCGGTGATTTCTTCTTCAATCACTTCTTCGGCGGCTTCTTCGGTGATGACTTCTTCGATCACTTCTTCAGCGGCCTCTTCGGTGATGATTTCTTCAGCAGCTTCTTCAGTCACTTCTTCAGCAACTTCTTCGGTGATTTCTTCTTCGGTCACTTCTTCAGCAGCTTCTTCGGTGATTTCTTCTTCGGTCACTTCTTCAGCAGCTTCTTCGGTGATTTCTTCTTCGATCACTTCTTCAGCGGCTTCTTCGCTGACGATTTCTTCAATCGCATCTTCAGCAACTTCTTCATCCTCGCTGTTCGCCAGTCCGTCCAGTTCAGAAAAGTCGCAGCCATCAGTGGTGCCCCAGTCATCATCTTCAAATTCGACCAGATCGTCTTCGGAGATAATATTCTCGATTGTCAGGTCATCGAAAAGAACTACAGTGGCTTCATAGCTGGTAGTGGATTCTGCCGGATCCGCTTCGGTGGTTTCTTCAGCAGTGATCTCTTCGGTGATGATTTCTTCTTCGACGGTTTCTTCAGCAATGATTTCTTCGGTGATGGTTTCTTCTTCGATGGTTTCTTCAGCAACGATTTCTTCGGTGATGGTTTCTTCTTCGACAGTATCTTCAGCTGTGATTTCTTCGGTGATGGTTTCTTCTTCGATGATATCTTCAGCAGTGATTTCTTCGGTGATGGTTTCTTCTTCGACAGTATCTTCAGCTGTGATTTCTTCGGTGATGATTTCTTCTTCGATGATATCTTCAGCAGTGATTTCTTCGGTGATGATTTCTTCTTCGATGATATCTTCAGCAGTGATTTCTTCGGTGATGATTTCTTCTTCGATGATATCTTCGGCAGTGATTTCTTCGGTGATAATTTCTTCTTCGACGGTTTCTTCAATAATGATTTCTTCAACCGGAGCATCCGTAATGCCTGAGAAGGTATAAACGGGAGATACTTCACCGGTAGGCAGGATACAGCGGTATCCGCTGTTGACGGAACTATAGGTCAATTCAATGCGGATTGTTTCCCCGATGCCGGCATCTTGCCAGTTATCGATCTTTCCGGACACATAATCGGGGCAGATCTGCCACCGGGTTTGTGCACTGGGTTCCGCATTCTTGACGGAAGCCTTCAAGGTAGCTGTCTCGCCATAGTACTGTACGGCAGTCATACGGATGACTGTCACGGATACAGGCGCTGCTTCAGTCTCCTCGGCCATAACACTGCTGACTGCAAGCACCAGCATCATGACCGCCATCAGAAATGAAATCACCTTTTTCACTGGCTTATCCTCCTCAATGCACCTGATATTGCGCAATTCATACGAATAATCAAGTTCAGCAACCATTTGATTGCAATTTTATTATATATATGGAGGGTTACAATTTGGTTACATATCCGTTCGGGGTCTTCAGACGATTGTATTTTTTATGTTTTTTTGTGATTATATTTACAATTTGATATATTTATCCAATTTTGTCTGTTATCAGTTGCTTTTTTGTCTCTTCATTCAATGTGGAATTTAACACATAAAAACCGGAGCAGCTTCTGCTACTCCGGAAAAAGGATTTGTAGAATGAGTTGGATAGAACTTACTCGTAGCAATCACCACTGCTGATACCGGTACTGAAACCAAGTCCCAAAGGAGTATCAAACTCATCAAAGACAACTGTTGGTTCTTCGACACGTGAATAGATAACGGTGATGATTGTATTCTGTGCCGGCATAACCCCGGTCACACGGTCAAGGTTGGGTTTGTAACGATTGATCTTCGGCGATTCAACATCATAGTTATCACCGGATTTCAGTCGATCTTCATAAGGATCAGCCATTTCCTTGCCGTTTCTGTCGACATATTTGATCGTGAGATTGTAGATATTGGCAATGTAGGTCACTACGACATGGATATCATCATGTTCGACAATACCTTCCACCACTGCGATATCCGGAGTAAATCCAGGAATCGCGGGTGTCACGATCTTGTAATGATCGCCATATTCTTTGTGGATGATGATCGGATCACGCGCGGGAGTGCCGTCTTCGTACACATATTCAACGTAGATTTCATGTACTTCGGGAGTAACTTCCACATCCGTCTCACCCGATCCTTCCGGGACGTATTCCTTCGGATTATCAGGATTCTCCGGATCTTCAGGATCGTACTTCGGATTGTCAATCGGATCACCGGCTGCAGTTGCCACATTATGTACAATACCGGTTTCCAGATCTTCCAGCTTCACTTTATAGGTGGCTGTGATGATCACGGTTTCGCCCTGTGCAAGTCTGGTGATTACGGCCGTATTGCCGTTGACTGTATACTTGTCGCCCGCGGTAATCTCCAGACCATCCAGTTGATCGTTCACCAGAACGTTGTTTGCGGTGACATTACCTTCATTGGTAACGGTAATGGTATAGTTCACAATCGTTCCAGGAATGACTTTCGTTCCTTCGGGAACATCGGATTCCTTGATGACAGTTACTGTTGTATCGATATCGTCCGGTTCGTCCTCTTCAGTATCTTTCCCTTCAGGAGTCTTGGGATGATCAGGATCCTTGGGATCCGGTACATCGTCACCCTTTGCGGTAACCAGGTTCAGAACGGTTCCCCTCAGAATGTCTTCTTCGGTCACAGTCCATTCGGTTGTGAAGCTTCTGGTTTCACCGACTGCCAGACTGTCAATCGTCTCATGCAGGCCGGTCATTTCATCGTCGATCTTCACATTTCTGTACGTTACATTACCGTCGTTCTTCGCTGTGATGGTATAGGTGATCTTTTCACCAAGTCCGACTTTTTCACCCTGCTTATCAGAGACTTTATTCACGGTCAGAGTCGTGTCGATATCGTCTGTCTCATCATCCTCATCGTCGTCGTCTTCGGGCGTCTGGGGATCTTCGGGATTCTTGGGATCGTCGATCGGATCGCCCTTCGCGGTCACAGTGTTGTACACGTGTCCGGCCAGGATGTCGTCCTCAGTGACAGTATGGTAAGCATACAGGGTCTCAGTGCTGCCCACGGGCAGTTCAGCGATGAACGTGACTTCTTTGCCATTGCTGTCCTGCAGTTTCAGATCGCACAGTTTGCTTCCGCTTTCTTCGGTCAGCATCGTATCCTTCACAACGATATTGTGATAGGTCACGTTACCGTCGTTCGTGATCGTGATCGTGTAGG
>JAZUFB010000280.1:0-3143 GCA_045640475.1 Clostridia bacterium | reverse complement strand
ATGGGCGAGCCGTCTTCCCCGGCCAGCGACCAGGTCATTTTCAGATACCGTGCAGGCAGGGCAAAAGTCCTGTAAAAGTCCGACCGGCGCAGTCCGGCTTTCAGATCAGCGCTGATGCCGATGCTCCGTTCCTTTTTTTCTTCCAAGGTCTTCCGTTCTCTTTCCGTCAGCACGCCGCTCATGCCCGCGTTCATGATACTGTCCTGCATCCCCATGCAGATCAGCGCGTCAAGCCGGCCCGGCAGCATATGTCCCGCTTCACCGATCATCACGCAATCCGTATCCGGCGGCAGAGAGGCGGTCTCCGCCTGTTCCAGTCCGCCGGCAATGATCGTCGCGATGTCTTTCATGGCCGCTCTGCGGTTGCCCAGGATCGTCCACAGCTGGTCCAGCAGGTCCATCAGTTGTTTCCATACCTGCCGGTTCGCGGCAGCCTCCGCGGTCATTCCGCGGTCCAGTAATTGCTTTTCGCGCTCGAGCAGCCGGTTATAAGCCCCTTCCGCCTGTAAAAAGCGTACCACGGCTTCCACGGATTGCGTTGCCTGTGTGGCCTGTCGCAGATCCGCGTGTAGGGTCTCAAGCGGCTCCATGATCTTCCTGCGGATCCGTTCCGCTTCCTCCGCGTTGTCTCCCAGGGTAAAGGGCTTCAGCCACTTGCCCCGGTCGATCCCGTGCGCCAGCGCATAATCCTCGATCAGCAGGGCTTCGTCCGTGTCCAGGGTGGTAAACCCGCTGCGGAAAAAGCCGGTCACATCTTCCTTCCGATAGTTGCCTGTCGCGGCGCGGAGCGCGTTCAGCAGCATCCGGCACAGGCCGTGACGCGCCGCGGGTTCACGCCGGGATATACAGGTCGGGATCCCGCTCACGCTCAGCGCTGCCTGCAGGATGTCCCCCAATTCTCCCATCCGGGGCAGGGCCACAGCCATCCGTTCCCACGGGATGCCCTGCGCGTGCCAGGCAAGCAGGGTCCGTACCGTCTCATTCGCTTCCGCGGACGGATTCGCCGCGCTGTAAAAGCTCACGGCCTCCGTCCGTCCCGTCCACGTTTCACGTGCGGCATCGGCAAACAGGGTCCGTTCCAGGAAGCACAGGGCAGGATCTCTTTCCTCCCCGGCCTCCGGCGCTTCCTTTTCCTCAAAGGGAACACCGGCCTCACTCAGCAGTTTTTCAAGCTGTTTCAGGCTCTTGCGTTGGGCCGCAAACATCCGCCCGTCCGGTGCCTTGTCCGTGTCGCAGATCAGCGTCACGCGGGTGTTTTCCGCGATGGTCGCCACCCGGGCCAGCAGGTCACACAGAGAGTTGCGGATCGTATCAAAACCGTAGACCCAAAGGTCGTGTCCCTGCAGGACACCGCTGCGCTCCAGCCTCGCCAGCAGTTCCCGTTGCCGCGCGCATTCATCGTCAAAGCCCGGCAGGATGATCCGGTCATAGGCTTCCCACAGACATTGCAGGTCCGCGATCTTTGCCTTTTCTCCCGTCTTGTCCGTTTCTTCCGCGGTCTGCTTCAGGTCTTCCGGCGTCAATCCGGCTTCCTGCAGTTCCGCCAGCGTCACGCACAGTTCACGTGCGGTTCCGGTCAGGCGTGCCGAGCCCCCGTAATAGGTCAGGTTCTTTTCCTGTTCGATCAGGGCGCGGGTCATGGCCAGGCCGCGTCCCCGCTCGTTGAGTGCCCTTTTCCCGCTGCTTCCGGCATATTCCTGCACTCTTTGCTGCAGCCGTTGCGGGCTGAGAACATCAATGTCCAGTAGTCCGTTCAGCTGCAGCCCGGCGATCAGGTCCTTTTCAGCCTGCAGGGTATATTGTTCGGGAACGAGCAGGATACAGGGACGGCCGTTCTTTCTGCTTTCCGCGATCCCTGTCGTGATCACCGGCCAAAGCCGTCCCGCGCGTCCGCGGATGATCTCAGTCCTTCCCATATCCTGTCCCCCTCAAGTTTCCGTCGGTCAGATCTCCAGCCATTCTCCGGGACCGATCTTCATCATTTTCCCATCCTGTTCAAACCAGAAGGTCCGGTCGGTGGGATTGTGGAAGCGATGACCGTCCACACTGATCTCCACGCGTTTCCACATCAGCGTATAGTCACACACCTCGGAGTTGGTGCAATACCAGATATCGTCTTTCCCGCCCACCTTTTCGGCAAAGGCTTCGATGACATCCCAGTTGTTGCAGGCTTCAAACTCATAGCTATGACCCCACAGGTAGAACAGCTTGCTGTCAAAGGGCGGGTTCATCTCCACAAACCGGTCCGCCAGTTCCATCAGCTTGGGATCGTTGTGGTGGCAGGTAGCGGGCAGACGCAGCCAGTCCTGCGGCACAAAGAAGTCATGTGTACTGTTCACCGTACGGGCGAAACGGAAGCCGCACATCCGCAGCACTTCCACAACCTCGTCGTTGTAGGCGCCAAAGGGATAAGCCATACCGGTAATGATGCCGCCAAAGGCCTTTTCCAGGTTTTCCCGGTCCTTCATCACTTCCGCGACCATCTGCGGCGTGGGCAGTTCCACCAGGGAGGCATGTGTCAGGCAATGCACCGCCACCTCGTGGTTCGGATTTTTATACAGTTCCAGCACGCGGCTTTCCGGCATACGGCGGTGGATCGTCCCCGCGGGATAGACTTTTCCTTCCGGGGCGTAACAGCCGGAATTCAGATTGAACGTGCATTTGAGTCCATACTTGTCCAGGATCTCCATCAGACGGATGTCCTGTTCGACACCGTCGTCATAGCTCAGGGTCAGGGCCTTGCGCAGGCCGCCCGGATATCTCAGTTGCGGCATATTTTCATCCTCTTTTCATTGATGATTCCGGTTCTCTCCGGACTTCTTGTTCCATTATAAAGTTCGGGACCCTTCCCGTCAATCCGCGTGAAACGCGGACCGGTCGGAAGGGTCCCGTTTTTAGATTGTCAGTCCGCGATCTCCGCGTACTTTTCTTCCAGGAAGCGTCTCGCGCCCTCCGCGTCCGCGGGGGTGGTATCCTCCAGTGTCATCCCGATGCCGGGCTTGTCTTTTTTCAGGAAGCGGAACAGCGGACCGTAGTCCATCTCACCCTGTCCGATCACCGCGTGCGAGGGTCTGCCGGTTTCTTCCCTCCGATAATCCTTCAGGTGCACCGTCAGGATCTCGTCCTTCAGCAGCTCCATTGCC
>JAZUFB010000279.1:0-4866 GCA_045640475.1 Clostridia bacterium | reverse complement strand
GCCCGGCAAGCCAGCACCTGTCCCTTCTCATCCGGCTTCGGTTCCGTCTCTCCGCGCGCATACACCGCGCACTTCCCGCAGATTCCCTTCCCCCCGCAATCTCTCTGCGGCGCGAAAGGGGAAAGGGGAGACATCTCTGTCTCCTTTTTGGAATCAGGAGACAGAGATCCCTCCCCTCTCTCCTCCAGCATATCCCAAAGCAACGGTTCCCCGTCAAACGGAATGCTCCAGTCCCCTTCCGCCGTATGTACTATCAGTTCCTTCATTCCTCCACCCTATACCCTGTACCCTATCTTCACTCAAGCGCCTTCCGCGCCAGTTCCACATACCGGTGTACCTTTTCCGCGGAGTGGCCGACCATGTACACATCGCGCTGGGCGATCTCCAGTTTGCATCCGCGCGCGGCCTCAGCCGTCTTGCGGAAGCATGCTGTCACGGCGTCCTCATCCAGTTCCGGCGTATCCATTCCAAGCAGTGTCGCCGGGGGCTTCCTCAGGAAGGTGATGCCGGTTCCGCGCAGGCGCTCGCCCATAAAGGCCTCGTCGCACCACGGGGAGATGGACACCTTGCGCAGGTTTTCGACCTCGGACAGACAGTTGTCCCAGATGGGATGGGAGGCCTCGCAGCAGCCATAGCTGACCAGCCCGAACAGGCCCATGATCTCCTTATAATACGGCCAAACCAGGTCATGATACATCTGGGGTGAAATGCCCGCGGTCTCCTGACTGTCCATAAACAGCCAGCAGTCCTTCAGCTTCGCGCCGGGGACGCCGTCCTTCAATTCGCTCGTGTAGCAATAGCTGCCCTGATTCAGATGCTCCGCCTCCGCGCCGGAAACGAGCAGGCCGCTTTCCTCCTGCTGGGCATACCACGCGCGATAGTCGTCCGTCAGGCGGCGCATCATAGCATGGAAGCGGTCTTCCTCGTCGATCATGGCGATATACATATCATCCATATTCATGATATGCACGATATCCTGTGTGGGGCAGCATACAGCACAGTTGCTGATGCGCTTGACCGGCAGAATGTCCCCGAAAAGGGCTTCCGCCTCTTCCATCTCCTTGCGGGTGCCTTCCGCATCGATGCCATAAACGGAGGGACCCAGCAGATGGTCGTCCTCCTCCAGCTCATGCAGATAAGGGATAAAGTGATGGCCCAGGCTGCCGGTCTCCTGCCGTTTGACTTCAAGGCCAAAGGGAATGAACCAGGAGTGTTCCGTCACCCCGTAGTATTCCGGCACCAGCGTATCGTCCTCAAACAGGGTGAAATTGGCCATCGGGCGAAGCAACCGGGCTTCGATCCGCCGGGCCTCCTCCGATTCACATTTCATCATCTGCGGCAGGATCTGATGCTCAAATGTCTCGATCTCGATACGGATCAGCGGGCGTGTCGGTCCTTTGGACGCGCCGTACGCCTTCCAGTCGCGGATCAAGCCCTGATTCCGCGGGGATGCCGCCAGTTCAGCACGCTTTTTTGCAATCTCGCGCAGGATCGCGCGGTCTTTTTCATTGATCATTGAGGAGAGCCTCCAATCTATATGACGGTCTGTTTTTCCGGAACACTCCCGGTCATTTTCCTGTTGATTGATTTCCGTTCAGGCGTAGACCCAGTTCTTCCGCCTTGTCCCGCAGGGCCTGCAGATCCGTCCATGCGTCCTTCTTTTTGTCCGCGTCCCGAAGCAGCGCCGAGGGATGATAGGTCGGCATCATCCAGACGCCCTTGCGTTCGAACCACTTGCCGCGGTCCCGCGTGATGCGGATGTCCGGCCCCAGGGTATATCGGGCTGCTGTCGCGCCCAGAAGGAGGATCATCTTCGGCTTCACCAGCGCCACCTGCATCCGCAGATGCAGCATGCATGCCCGGGCTTCTTCCTCCTCCGGCACACGGTTGTGCGGCGGGCGGCACTTGACGATATTGCAGATATACACGTTTTCCCGATCCACGCCGATGGCGGCAAGCATCTTGGTCAACAGCTGACCTGCCGGCCCCACAAAGGCCAGCCCCTGCTCGTCTTCGACCTGTCCCGGCCCTTCGCCGATCAGCATCAGGGTCGCGTTCCGGTTTCCCTGCCCCGGCACCTTGTGCGTCGCGCCGCCATACAGCGGGCACATCCGGCAGGCTTCCACCTGGCTTTCAAACAGTTCCCAGCTGATCTCCGCCATGCCCCGATCCCTTTCCTTGTCCGTGTTTTTTGTTGCCTTGAATATACATCAGCCACCGTGGACTGTCAAGGAGACGAGGAGACAGGGGACGGTTCTCTGTCTCCTCATTGTCCTCTTGACACGGCTGACAATTGTAGTACAATTGTATTGCAAAAAAGGAGGAGACTTTATGGCGAAGCAAGCTATTTACCAGGTTCGTATGGATGAAGCCATTCGCAACGAAGTCGAAGAGCTTTATCGTGGTTTAGGTACAACATTTGCTGAAGCAGTTCGGATCTTTGCCGTTCAAAGCATTCGCGAGCAAGGGTTCCCCTTCACACCGTCTGAAACGCGTGGAAAAAGCTTTGGCATTCTGTCCTCTGTGGCAAATCCAGAACTTATTCCGCTGGAAAGTGAAGCCTTTGAGAAAGCGATGGCAGCAAAGCATGCCGATACTTGATGCAAATGTGATTCTCCGCTATTTGTTGGGAGATATCCCGGATCAGTCGGAGAAAGCCAGAGAAGCTATTATTGCTGGAGCTTCGACAACAGTTGAAGTAATGGCTGAAGTCATATATGTACTAAGTGGCGTTTATAAAGCGGAACGGGCAGTGATTGCATCGGCACTTGCAACATTTATCAAAGAAGTTGAGATTCCGCATAAAGCCGCACTGAACTATGCATTACAGCTCTATGCTTTGCGGAAGTTGGATTTCGTCGATTGTCTTTTGGCAGGATACCATCACATTGACGGGATGGAAGTTATGACTTTTGATATGAAACTTCAAAAGGTGCTTGTGAACGATCCACTTTCGGACACATAAACAAGGGCGGTTCTTTTGTCTTGTTGCTCCACAAGGCAAACTGAACCTCCCTTCATTTTTATATGTTATTTGGTTTTCCCGGTCATTCTTCCGGAATAGCTTTTCTCGCACGCGCGAGATACGCTATATACAGGATGACAGGAACGCCTTCCGCAGCGATGATGACCAGAGCAACGATCACCGCCAACGTGATATTCTGTGAAATGAAGCTCATGAGACCAGGCAGGGCACATATGATCGCGTATATAAACAGGCTGATCACATAAGCTGCCACAGCATTTCTTCCCCGCTTCTGCGCTTTTTCGTCCGTGATCTTGCTGTTGGTCTCCCTGGTGATGCAATATAAGATCAGGCACCTGATCCCGGTTGAAGCAATGCCGATTGAATCCGGGAGTCCAGCCGATCCTTGCACCACGAAAATGATGGAGGAGACAATGGCAAAGACCAGGACAGCGATCGCCAGTTTATAGGCATGCCCGTACCCTTTTCCCGCATAGGCCAGCCGTTTGAGCCCAATATACTGGATGACCAGCGCGACAATAGCGGCCAGCGCCATCACAACCTGAAAAGGCACATGGACAGCAAACATACCGCCAATATCGCTCACCAACAGGATGATGCCGGAGATCATCAGCAGCTTCAGTCCCTCTACCACATCACATCTGTAATATGAATCCGTCATATCTGCCTGCCCTTTCCGTAATTGATACTATCATTCTACAAAGGAAAGGGACTTTTGCAACACTTCGTTTCGTTCTTTTTCTGTTTGAGCGCGCATCCTTACACTATATCACCACAGTGATACAGAAGTGAAGCAATCACCTCACATCGTCCAATCTTCCAGCATAATCCCAGGCACGCGCATGAATTCATCCGTGTTATGCGTGATCACGGTCATATTCTCAGAAACACCCTGCGCCGCAATTTGAATATCATACGGACCGATCGGTGTGCCTTGTTGCACAAGATAGGCCCGTATTTTTCCGGCAGTTATGGCATGCTCCGTTGTAAAAGGCAAAATCGTAAACGGCGCAAAAAACTGGGCTAACTTCAACCGGGTCTTTTCTCCCCAATTGCTCTTCGCCGCCCCATACTCCAGTTCATAAACGGTAATCGCTGAAATGCATATATCTGCCGGATCCATGGAAAGGAGCTTTTCTGTCAGTTGCGGATAGGTGTTTTTCATCAGATAAATACAGATATTGGTATCCAGGATAAACATCACAGTTCCTCCCGTTTCGATTCATCACTCCACGACGGTTGTTCCCTGTCATTCATGAAATCTTCCGGAAAAGTCCCGATCACCTGGCGCAACGGTGCCCACCGATCTGTCGCGGGAAATGCAATATACACTTCACCGATCTTGCTGATACAAAAATCACCCTCTTCTGCCCGCATCTCCTGAGGGATTCTCAAAGCCTGACTGTTCCCATTGCGAAAAACACGTGTCATCGTCATTTTTTTCGCCTCCTCACAATGTAATTACACATGTGTGTACATCATTATTATACACATTCACAAGAAAAAAGCAAATCGCTTCATCCTCCACCTCCCCTTCCCCCCTTCCCTAACCAATTCCGCCAACAATTATTGACAAAACGGTCTGTTTTTGGTATGATTCAGACAACTGGAAACGATGTTTCCGAAAACTCTATATTTCCGAAAGGATGTGCATTCCCTATGAAAAAGTTGCTGTCCATTCTGTTGGCTGCAATGATGGTCCTGTCCCTGGTTTCCGTCGCTACCGCTGACGCCGCGGGTTTCGATCCCGAGCTCGTCGCCGCCGCGAAGGAAGAGGGCGAACTGGTCGTCTACGGTTCCTGCGAAGAACCCTATGTCGCCGCTGCCGCCAAGCATTTTGAAGAACTGTTCGGCATCAAGACCACCTATCAGCGCCTGTC
>JAZUFB010000278.1:0-17847 GCA_045640475.1 Clostridia bacterium | reverse complement strand
TGCTTTTGAAGAAGCCGAGCATGCCGCGAAGTTCGCCGAGCTGTTGGGCGAAGTGGTTTCCCCCAGCACGAAGGAAAACCTGAAAGTCCGCGTGGAAGCCGAAAACGGCGCTACTGCCGGCAAGACCGCTTTGGCCAAGCTCGCCAAGCAGTATAACCTCGATGCCATCCATGATACCGTGCATGAAATGGCCCGCGACGAAGCCCGCCACGGAAAAGCTTTTGAAGGTCTGCTGAAGAGATACTTCGGCTAATGATTCATCCAAACTTATGGATTGCCTCTCAAGGGGGGCAGTCCTTTTTCTTTTTCGGTCTTGCAGGAAATACGGCTTGAAGCAGGGAATGATACCGTAAATATCTTCATGACAGGAGGAACGAACCATGACAACCTCTTTGATGCCGCCCTGGGCGGATGAAATACCCGAAGGCGCTTTTATTTCCAATTTACCGACCTATCAGGTCGGGAAATACTTTTCATTGTTTGAACAGGATGTATTTGACTCCGGTGCCTCGGTTGGCAACCTGAAATACTGGTTCTACGATCCCACGGAGCACGGATATCCCATCAAGGGCGACTATCCGCTGATCATTTTCCTTCACGGAAGCGGGAACGCGCTGGTTGGCGATGTATGCATCAACTATACCGGCGCGGAGTTTTTTGCCACCGGGGCCTATCAGAAGGAACTGGGAGGCGCGTATCTGCTGGTGCCCGTAGCTAATGAATACCGGAATGAACAGGGAAGAACCTGCGGCGGCTGGGGACCGGAGTATACTGAACCGGTCAACTGTCTGATTGATCACTTTATCGAAAAGCATACCCATGGGGTCGGCAAAATGATCCTGATGGGAAATTCCAGAGGCGCTTCCTTTACCTTTGAAATGGGGAACGCATACACCGGTCGGTTTGCGGGACTGATCCCCATTGGTACTTCTGACATCCCCTCGGACGAGAAACTGGATGAGTATGATGCCAAAGGTGTTGAACTGCTGTTTGCGGTCGGCAAAAGGGATGAATTCAACCCTTACGCCGAGGTGATCGCACCCCACGTGGAAAAACTGAACAGCATGAAGCACTGCACCGTCTTTATCCCGGAATGGGTCTACAACGGGGACAAGGGAATTGCCAGCATCAATGCCGGCATTGAGATGGGACAACATTGCCTGATCAACCCGATGCATTGCAACCTGATGTTTGATGATGGCACGCCCATGTATCAGGAAATGCCGGAAGGCGTGCTGGGCTGGATGAGAAAGGTAATCTTTGGATAAGGTGCGATTTTCGAAAAGTGCTGTAGTTGCCGTGTGTTTGAACACATTGGCTTGAAACGCCATGCGTCAGCATTTTGCTGGGCATGGCGTTTCAAATTGCTTTGTGTTCTCCAATGAATTTCACGAATTGTGGATATTGATATTACAGATCGCTTTTGAGGACTCGCTTTTGTGCGATGTCATATACTTCATCATCTGCTCGGGCACCAATGACCACAATTATCATTTCCGTGTCTGTTCGTATCAGTTGATAGACGATTCGGAGACCGGCGGATTTGAGTTTGATCTTCATTAATCCGGCTAATTTGGTATCGTTATGATTTCCCAAAGGCTTACCGTAACCGCCTTCATTTTCCGGCAATGGATTTTGACTCACTTTTTTGATCGCTTTGGCTACGAGAATTTGTTGGTTGCCGGCAAGCTTTTTCATATCCTTGACTGCCTCGGGCAGGTATACGACATTCCAATTCATTCCAACTCGACCTCATCTGCATCTGCCAGTTCATCCGGGGAAATTCCAAGTTCTTCGTAAACCTTGTCAGAGGAGATCAGCGAAGCAGGGTCAAGATGATCCAGCCGACGGACTGCCATTGAGAGCAGGTGGGCATCGTTTACTTCGTCCATCAGGCGGACATATTCATCCGGGGAAAGAAGAACGCACTCAGCGGTGTTATTCTTCATGACGACTTTAGCTCCGGTCTTTTTTACATCACCGAAAATCTTACCTGCCAATCCGCGATTGAACAGGGAAATGGATACTGTGTGATTGATTGCACTCAAAACGTTTGACATTTTCCACACCTCCGATCACATCATACAAAACATCAATATATATGTCAATAAATTTATCGATTAATTTATGTTCTGCTGTGTGGATTTTCAATGAACTACCGGTATTTATTGAATGTTTGATGTATGAAGGCTTACAGAGAAGCATGTTGACAGAAAATAACTTGTATGTAAAATACTTTACAGAGAAGTTGGGGACGATGGGGGAAAAAGGACGGATACGGAAGAAGGCTGGGAAATGCGCAGAAGATGGATACTGGCGATGTTGCTGGTGACGGTTTTGCTGCTCGTGGGGGCGGTCGCGTGCGCGGAAACAGTGACGGTCAGGGATTTTTCCGCCGACTCGGACAGTACGTGGATCGACTTGGGAGAAACGCGGCTGAAAATGGCTGAACTGACGGAATTGCTGGACCAATTCTTGAAGCTCGAAAAATGTGATATGTTTGCCACGCCGGTCACCAAAGGGAATATTGAAATGCTGACAGAGCGGTATCCGGAGGTGACCTTCGGATGGACGATCCGGATCGGGGACCATTTGGTGAGAACAGACCAAACGGCGTTTTCGACCCTGCATGAGTCAAATGAGGAAGTGATCCACCATTCCGCGGACTTTGAAGTGCTGAAATACTGCAGGGGACTGAAGGCCCTGGACCTGGGACATAACGGGATCACGGACATCCGCTTTTTATATGATTTGCCCGAGCTGAGGGTGTTGATCCTGGCCTGTAACCGGGTGACTGACCTGACCCCGATCGCGAGCCTGAAGAATCTTGAGTATCTGGAACTGTTCACCAACCGGATCAAGGACGTGACGCCGCTGAAGGGTCTGAACCGGCTGATGGACCTGAATCTGGGGTATAACGCGGTGGAGGATTATTCACCGCTGTATTTCCTGCATAACCTGGAACGGCTATGGATCGGGAAGGCCAGCGTATATGCGCCGAAGAAGATATTGACGGACGCGGCGATGGACGAATTGACAAGGGCCTTGCCGAACGCGAAGATCTCAAGGCCGTCAACCCCGACAGGGGACGGATGGCGGAAGACCTCACATTTTGATGTGATTCGCACGATGTTCGCACAGGGAGAGTATATTCCGTTTGAGGACAGTATGGACGCGTTTATCATGGAGGATGAAGACGAAGCCTGGTGATGAGCATAAAAAGACGGGAAGGACTGGAAAGCCCTTCCCGTTTTTTATCGGATGACGATGCCGAGGCTTCGGGCGACGGTGGCGAGCTCGGTACGGGTGTGGAAGCCGGTCTTTTGGAGCATGGAGGCAATGTGGAACTTGACAGTATCAGCAGTGACCCCGAGACGGCGGGCAATCTCGGTGTTGGTATCGCCGGTGAGCAGCTCGCGGAGGACTTCGATCTCACGGTCGGTAAAATCATGATTGGTGACATGCCCGATGGGGACGGTCGGAGTATCCTCCGGCCAGACATGCTCACCGGCCATCGTGCGGTCCATGACCTCCAGAATGGACTCCTTTTCCGTTTCCTTGTACCAGAAAGAATCCACGCCGATGGCACGGGCACGGTTCAGCCAAGTGGCCTCCGGCATGCTGGTGACGATGATGATCTTGACCTCGGGGAAGCGTTTCTTGATCTCGGCGGAGGCATCCAGACCGCTGATCCCGAAATCAGTCAGGACATCCATGAGGATCAGGTCGATCTTCTCCTGCTCACAGAAGCGGATGGCCAGATCGGCATTGGTGATCGAACCGGCGAGGGTGTAACGGCCGCTGCCGGCAATGAAGATCTCGAGCAGCTGACGGGGCATTTTCTGGTCTTCAACAATCAGAACATTACAGGACATTTTGCTTTCCTCCGATCGGTATCATCAGGGAAACGGAAAAGCCGTTCCCGGTTTGCAGTTTCATGGTGCCGCCCGCGGCCTCGATCCGGGCACGGAGATGGCTGAGACCACCGGTCTCACGGGCATCGGGGGCGGGCTCCAGCCCATTGTTGGTATAGCGCGCGTAAAGCTTGCCGGAAACAGAAGAGACAGAGATATATACGACAGTCGCGTTGCCATGCTTGCGCGCGTTGGACATGATCTCCTCCGTGGCATCGGAAAAGAGACGGAGCGCTTCGGGATCATTGGTGTGCGGGGCTCCGTCAAAGACCGGACGGACTCCGATCAGCGCACCAAGCTGCGTGAGATCTGAAAGAACATTGCTTTGGGTTTCCGGTTCATTGCGCATACAGAGGAACATGATGTTCTGCTGCCAGGTCTGAAGCAGTCGGCTTCGTTCCTCCGGTGTGGACGCGGTGATGGACCGGTCTGTCGTCAGAAGGAGAAGGTTCATTTCATCGTGGATCCGCGCGCGGGTGGACAGGATCTCCTGACGGCGGACAGTTTCATCCAATGAAGCCCCGTAGGCCTTCATACGCTCGTTACGTTTTTTCAGCTGCAGGGTCTCGATCTGCAGTTGCTCTGTCTGACGGGTCAGCTCCGTGACATTGTCGGCAACCAGTTCGTGGTAGGTCTTCCTGCCGGTTGAAATCAAACGGTTTGAGAAACGCCAGACGGTTCCGTCCTCCAGACGGACGGTGGGATGTTCCCGGACCTGCTCCCAAAGACGACGGCCGTCGGTCCAGAAATTTCCGGTAATGGCCTGGGAAAGCTGGTTGATGCGGTTGTTGCGGAGGTGATGGAGACCGTTGTCCTCATAAAAACAGAGGCCGGAAGGGAACTCGTCCGCGGAGGCTTTGAGGGAGCGTGGCGTGACATGCGTCCACTCGTAACGGAAGCAGAAGAACAGAAGCAGGACTGTAAACAACGTCAGAAACGCAAGAAACAGGAGGATCGCCGTGACCGGAATGGGCAACCGGAGAAAACGCGAAATGAAAGGATCCGGCGTGCCACCGTACAGGATCCGGTTGATCCCGTCGAGCAGATAAAGGACGGAAAAGGGAGCACAGAAGATCAAAATACCCAGATGAGCGTAGATCAGACGTTTTTGACGGCTCGCATAGGCGACATTGACGATTGCTCCGAAGCAAACGATCAGGGCCCAAAGAGACAGCAGATCCCGTGAAATGGCAGGGAGCGCGGAAAGAGTCACGCGACATCGCCTCCTTCCAAAGAAAGGCTGACGAAGAAGGTATCCCCATCCACCTCAGCGGTGGCGGGCCAATCGTCCGGAAGAGGCGGGATCGCCCCTTCAAAAACGCATTTCAGTCGGTCTGCCTCCAAGACGCAGGTGACGGCCAGAAGCGTATCCGGACAAAGCTCGAGCAGGGTCTCAAAGCGCTCGTAGACATCGGTGGCAGCGACGGAGGGAAGGTTACCGCCCTCTGACAGATCTGAAACAAGCGCAGGAATGCCGGCTTTTTCAAGATAGCGGGCTGTTTCGCGAAGCGCCAGAAAAAGTTCCTTGGCGGGAAGCATATCACTGGAGGCGGAAAAGAGCATCAGGTTGGACAACCGTTTGATATAGGCAGCGCGAATGCAGACCTGACGCATGTTTTTTTCATAGCGTGAGGGGTCGGCTTCGGCTTCCCGGGCCAAACGGGCGATCTCCATAGACTGGGGAAGGACACGGACGGAAATGGCCTCGTAGGTCTCCGTTTGCACATCGATGAGGGCACGCTTGGCACGCAGATCATTCTCCATGCGGATCAGGTCGTTTTCCTCGGCCAAGAGATCCCGGGCTTCCTCCAATTCGCTGTTGACGCGGTTGAGCTCGGAAACATCTGTGCCCCAATAGACGAAACCGCCGGGCACGCGTGTTTTGCTGAGCCGGAGATCGGCGTTGCCGGATTGGGGCATATCGGAAGCCATTTGCTCGCGGGAAAGGGGAACGGCGGACGGACTGCGGTAGACGACACGCAGGTCCCTGTCGGCAATCTGGACAGAAATACCGGTGTGGGTCATCAGCTTATCGTAGCCTTTGTTGGTGGGCAGAAGACCAACGGTGATGGCGGTGATCCAGATGCCGCCCATCATGAAAGTACCCAGCTCGGGTACACCATAGATCTTTTGGCCATAGGGCGCGGGAACGTTGCCAAAGATATCCGGTACCATCAGGATCAGACCGAAGAGGATCGGAACGGTGAGAAGCCAAACCTGCGATTTGCGGCTGATCATATCATTTTTTGCGATCAGAATACCGACGGAGGCGATCAAAAGAGCACCGCTCCACAGGAACATCAGATAGTACAACGCGCCGCGGGTACAGACAGTCTCCCAGTTTTCCAGTCCGCCAGGGAACGAAAAGACCATACCGTGGAGATCGTTGGTCATGACGATGACAGCAAAGGCCGCGGTGATGAAAACGGGAAGGAGGCAGATCCGGGGAAGACGATTTTCCTCCGGCAGACCGGCGGAAAGCGCGGCAAGAAAGGAAAGCGTCGGAACAATCAGGCTTGGAATGTCATAAGCATACCAGATCAGCCGCTGAACGGTGATCTGATCCGGGAAACAGATATTGGACGCGGCGCGCAGGAGCATCCAGTTGGTGAGCATGCCTCCGATACTGATCATATATTTCCGGATCCGGTCCGTGACCAGACGCGCGGAGAAATAGAGCGTCAGGACAACACAGAGGACCAGATAATACAGGGAGGATGACTTGGAAAGCGGAAAGGGAAGCGCGGGGGAAAGTCCTGTGAGGAAACAACCCACGACAAAGAAAAGGAGCAACAACGCGAAATAACGGATTGTGTTGGTGAGAGAACGCATGACTGTGCCTCCTTTTCTTTGGCTATTTCATTTCATTATAGTATGGAAATCAGACCCGACGCAACAGGCGCGGGCCCGTAAGGAAAAACAGAACAGAGCAAAAACGGCACAAAAAACGGGAACCGTGTAAAACGGTTCCCGGAATAAACGCAAGCGGATTACTGCATCAGCAGACGCATGATCTGGACGGCATTGGCGGCAGCGCCCTTACGGATCTGGTCGCCACAGCACCACAGGGTGATGCCGTCATCGTTGGTCAGGTCGCGACGGATGCGGCCGACATAGACATCGTCCTGATTGGAGGTCTCCACGGGGGTGGGATAATCGCGGGGCTCGGTGCCGGACTCGACCAACTGAACACCGGGGTAGGTACGGATGGCGGCGGCCACGGCATCCAGTTCAAGGTGCTTTTCGGGCACCAGGGTGACGGAAATGGCGTGAGAGCGCATCACAGGCACGCGGACGCAGGTGCAGGTGACCTTCAGATCGGGCATATGCAGGATCTTGCGGCCTTCGTTCTGCATCTTCATTTCTTCGTCGGTGTAGCCGTTATCCTTGTAGGCACCGATGAAGGGGATCACGTTGCGGACCAGCTGGGTGGGGAACTTGGTGGGGACGATCTCTTCGCCCTTCATGAGCGCTTCTTCCTGTTGGAGAAGATCGTCAATGCCCTTCTGTCCCGCGCCGGAAGCAGCCTGATAGGTGCAGGCCACCATGGTCTTGATGGGGGAGAGCTTCGCGATGGCGGCGATGGCCATCAGCGTGATGATGGTGGAACAATTGGGGTTGGAAATGATGCCCTTGTTCTTCAGCGCATCGTCACCGTTGATTTCCGGAACGACGAGCGGGACATCGGGATCCATACGGAAAGAGGAACTGTTGTCGATAAACACAGCTCCGGCCTTGACGACGAGGGGAGCATATTCGCGGGCCATACCGCCACCCACAGCGCCAAGAACAAAATCAAGCCCGGTGAAACTTTCGGCAGTCGCTTCGGAAACGGTGACTTCGCCGCCGTTGAAGGGGAGCTTTTTGCCTACGCTCCGTGCGGAAGCGAAAGGACGCAGCTCGTCAACAGGAAGTTTGTATTCTTCGATACACTTGATCATTTCGCGGCCGACAGCACCCGTCGCGCCCAGAATACCGATTTTGTAGCCCATCGTATTCACCCTGACTTTCTTGTTTGCTGATCCCCCGGTTAGGGGATAAGGCATTATAGCACTGAAACGGACAGAAACAAGGACTTGTACAAGAAAAACACAAAACAAACGGTCCTCCTTTCCGGCATGGATACCGGAAAGGAGGACCGAAAACAGATCACACACGGGTGAAACGGATCGTTTTGCTGGTAAAGTCTCTGCGGAGGGAAACGCGGATGCCGATGTTCAAGAGGACCGCGCCGGAATAGGTCTGACCGTCCTCGGAACGGTAGAGCGCGTCAGGATCCAGCTCGCGCATGCGGACGAGTACGGGCGGCGTGGCAGAGGTGACAAGCGTGCGGTAGACGCACAGAAGCGCGTCAGACCGGTCTTGCGCGGTGAATTGCCATGCGGTGTATTCGCCTTCAAAAGGAGACAACAGACGGGAGAAAATTCCCTTCTGCGTCAGTTCACGCACCTCTTTGACCCGCTGGACCATGGCAGCGGCGGTCTTCAGTTCATCCGGCGTCAGGGTCGCGAGATCCAGCTCAAAGCCGAAGTTGCCGCCGAGGGCGACATCGCAACGCGTCTGAATGTCTGTGACACGCCCGTTCTGATGGTTCGGCACGGCGCTTACATGTGCGCCCATGGCGCTGGACGGGTAGACCATAGAAGTGCCGTACTGGATCTTCAGACGGGAAATGGCATCGGTGTTATCGCTGGTCCAGGTCTGGGGCATATAGAACAGCATGCCGGGATCGAAACGGCCACCGCCGCCGGAACAGGCTTCAAACAGGACTTCCGGGAAGCGGGAACGGATGGTTTCCAGCACACGGTAGAGGCCGAGAATATAACGGTGCTGGGTCTCCATCTGACGGTCCGGAGCCGCGGCGCCGGAGAAGCCTTCGGTCATGTTGCGGTTCATGTCCCATTTGACATAGTCAACGCCGGCATCGGCGAGGACGGTAGAAATGGCGGAAATGATATAGTCCTGCACTTCCGTACGGGACAGATCCAGAATCAACTGCTGACGCGCCTCGGTACGGGGCCTGCCATCCACGTGGAGACACCAGTCCGGATGGGCACGGTAGAGGTCGCTGTCCGGGGAAACCATTTCCGGCTCGAACCAGAGGCCGAATTTCATATCCAACGCGTGGACACGGTCCACAAGGGCTTTGAGACCGCTGGGCAGTTTCCTGCGATCCGGCACCCAATCGCCGAGGGAACAATTGTCCTGATCACGTTTTCCGAACCAACCGTCGTCTAGAACGAAGAGCTCGACACCGATCTCGCGGGCCTTGGTGGCGATGGCCAGCAGTTTTTCCTCGTTAAAGCCAAAGTAGGTGGCTTCCCAGTTGTTGAGGAGGATGGGACGGACGCGGTCCCGCCAGACGCCACGGACCAGACGGCGACGGTAGAGATCATGGTACAGGGTGGACATGCCGCCGAGTCCCTTGTCGGACCAGACCATGACCGCCTCGGGAGAGGTGAAGGTATCGCCGCTTTCCAGCGTCCAGGAGAAGCAATCCGGCTGGAGACCGATGGAAAGACGGGAATTTTCCGCGTTGTCCACATTGGCACAGGCCAGGAAACTTCCGCTGTAGACAAAGCTTAATGCCCAAACGTTGCCGTATTGCTCGGTAGTGCCGGGTTCACACAGGGCGATAAAAGGATTCTCTTCATGGCTGGAAGCACCGCGTCGACTGCCGAAACGGTACTCGCCTTCACCCACGGGGGTGCGGACGATATGCCGCTCGCGACTCCAGGCACCCTTCAGGTGGATGACATCATAGCCGTTGCCATGCACGGGCGCGGAAGCGGAAAGAAGACCGGTCAGGCGGATCGGCTCATTGCCCGTGTTTTTGAGAAGCAGGGCACGCGTGATGATACCGGTGGCGGAAAAAACACTGTAAAGAACTGTCACTTCCAATCCGGTGAGCGCGTCGCGCAGGAGGATCTCCAACGTGTCCGCTTCGGTATCGGATTCGACATAGGTGGCGGGCAGACCGGGAAGTGCGGGTTTGCCGGGTGTGATACGGTGGGAAACATAGCGGAGAACGGTGACGGTATTTCCCGCCGCGGTCAATGTGCTCACGGCTGGCAGACCGAAGTAGCCGGTGCCGGAGGTGGGCAGTTCATGGGGCAGGGTCGATTCCGTCGGGTCGAAGGACGCAAAGTCCGGATAGCCGGACAGATCCGGTGCATAGGATGCATCCGGAACGCGGGCACCCCAGTGGAGATTCAACAGACGGCCAGAATCGTCCACATGGAGGATGTAGCTGGTGTTTCCGCCGGAAAGAGTGAAACAACGGTGGGCGGAATCAAAGAAAACAGACATGGAAGTGTACCTCCTGACTTTTCTGCGGATTACCAGGCCATGCGGAGGATGGCAAGCATATCCTCATAGGCAAGGGGTTTATAACCGATCAGGGTACGGGTCTTGCCGCGGGAACATTTATCAGCCAAAGGCTCCAGACTGTCCTCCGTGACACCGAGCTCACGCAGGGAGGTGGGCATGCCGATCTCACGGTAGTAGGCTTCCTGCATGTCGATGGCGCGATTGATCGTTGCTTCGGGATGCTCGAAATCGATATCCAGATTCCAGACGCGGGAGGCATACTGGAGCCAACGCTCTATGTTGGCGGAGTAAACATACCGTGCCCAGGAACACCACAGGGCGGCCAGGCCGGCACCGTGGGCCACATGGGGATACATGCCGGAGACTTCATGCTCCAGCTGATGAACGGTCAGCTGGAAGGTACGGCCGCACTGGGTGAGCCCGTTATGAGCCAGGGAAGAGGCCCACATCATATTGGCACGGGCTGTATAATTCTGAGGATCTTTCAGGCATTCATTGCCGGCGCGCATGGTACTCTTGATGACGGCTTCGGCCAAAGCATCGGTCAGATAGGTATCCTCACCGGGGCAGAAGTAACGCTCAATGGTGTGCATGGCGATATCCACGGCACCGCAGGCTGTCTGATAAGGGCTGACGGTGTAGGTCAGCTCCGGATTCTCGATGGCGAAATCCATCCGGTTGCAGCTGCAACCGTAACCGGTCTTCATGCCGGTCTCCGTGTTGGTGATGACGCAGGAATTGGACATTTCGGATCCGGCGGCGCTGAGCGTCAGGATCGCGCCCTTGTGGAGCGTTTTTGTGGGGGTGGCTTTTTTGATGGAGAAATCCCAGACGTCGATCTCGGGGTTGGCGGCGCCGTTGGCAATATCCTTGGCGGAATCCATCACGGAACCGCCGCCGACAGCCAGGACGAAGTCCACTTTTTCACGCAGGCACAGGACAATGCCCTCCCGGACCAGCTTCAATTCCGGGTTCGGGACCACGCCGCCCAGTTCAACAAAGGAAACACCCGCGTCACGCAGGGAAGTGCGGACCCGGTCCAGCAGGCCGCTGGCCTCGGCGGAATGACCGCCGTAATGAAGCAGAACACGGTTCGGATGAAACGCGGCAACGAGACTGCCGACTTTTTGCTCCTCATCCTTGCCGAAATAGACTTTGGTTGGGGTTTCATAAACAAAAGCATCCATGGCGAAAACTCCCTTCTTCGCAATGCAGAATGGTTATTTCGATCAATTGGAATCACCTAACGGAATGATAGCAGAAACACGGTGGGTTGTAAATGACTCTCAGTAAGGCAAAAAAGTTGATTGTATGTACATAAAGTATCTTTACAAGGCAATATTGGTGATATATAATTCCCATTCGTGACAACATTGTGTCACCGAATATCGAAAGGAGAAATGAACGATTATGAAGAAACTGCTTGCTCTGGTTGTTGCTCTGATGGTTGCTGTGTCCATGGTCTCCGCGTTTGCGGAAGGAACCCAGGAAATCGCTCTGGGTACCTCCGGCTTCTCTGTCATCGCTCCCGCGAGTTACGTGAAGGGCGAAATCACTGCCGAAGATACCGATGAGAGCCAGGTTGCTTACTACCTGAGCGAAGAATCCACTCTGGACTTCGACATCTATCAGTGGGCCAAGGCTGAAGGCGAAACCCTCGAAGGCATCGCAACCGCTGAAGCTGCCGAATACGGCGCTGAAGTTGTCGCTACCGAAGTGAACGGCATCGCCGTGTACAGTTACAGTGCTGAAGAAGAATCTGAAGGCACCACCTATCAGACTGTTTCCTGCCTGATGGAAAATGGCGATGTCGTGGCTGAAATCGTGTTCTGGCTCGACGGCGAAAACGCTGCTGCCGAAGCTGATGCCATCATGGCTACCCTGACCGTTACCGGCGAAGCCACCATCGACGAAGGCGGCACCGAAATCGTTCTGGGCACTTCCAACCTGAAGATCACCACTCCTGTGGCTTATGTGCAGGGTGAAATCACCGCCGAAGATACCGACGAAAACCAGGTTGCCTACTACACCAGCGAAGAAACCCTGATCGACTTCGACGTTTATCAGTGGGCCAAGGTTGAAGGCGAAACCGCCGAGACCGTTGCTGCTGAAGAAGCTGCCGAATTTGGCGCTGAGGAATACTTCGAAGGCATCAGCGATGGCGGCATCGTGTTTGAAGGCTACTATGCCAGCGAAGAATACGAAGGACAGACCTATGAGACCCTGACCATCATCGCCGAAGCCGGCGACGATTTCGTGGAGCTCGTGTTCTGGATCGACGGTGAAAACATTCAGGAAGCTGAACTGGTTGTGACCTCTATCATTGCCAGCCTGTCCGCCATCTGATCGTTTCATGTAACCCCAAGCCCTGTACCGGAAACGGTACAGGGCTTTTTCGTTTTTGTCTGAAAAAACGCTTGACATTGACGTTACGTCATGGTCTATGCTATGGATCGAAGGGAGGCGGAAGACCATGATGACCGTGAATGAGGTAAGCCGATTGAGCGGCGAAAGCGAGCGGACCCTACGGTATTATGACCGGATCGGTTTGCTGAAACCGAAAGCCTATACGGAATCGGGGTACCGGCTGTATGACGGTGAATGCCTGAACCGCCTGAGGCAGATCATGGTTTATCGGGAATTGGAGTTTCCACTGAAGGAAATCATCCGCCTGATGGACAAAACGGAAGATAACCGGCGTGAACAGTTACACCGGCAGACCGAATTGCTGAAGCTGAAACGGGAACGCCTGGACCGGTTGATCGCAATGGCGGAGGAGACAGAAAAAGGAGGAACGTACGGAATGGATTTTTCAGCGTTTGACAAGACAAAGATCGAAGAATATGCCGCGCAAGCCAAAGAGCAATGGGGCACGACAGAAGCGTACCGCGAGTACAAAAATAAGAGTGAAAAACGGGACGGAAACATGGAAAAGGAACTGGGCGAGCAACTGATGACCGTGCTGGCCGGATTCGGACCGATGAAGGATCGGGATCCCGCGGACGGGGAAGCGCAGAAACGGGTTGAGACTCTGCGCGGATTCATCACGGAGCATTATTACAACTGTACGGTTCCGATCCTGCGGAGTCTGGGGATGATGTATACCACGGACGCATTCCGGGAAAACATTGACGCGGCAGGCGGACCGGGAACAGCGGAATTTGCCGCGAAGGCCATTGAAGCATACTGTGACAGCAACGCATAAGGTAACAATGAAAAACAGCCGCACGGAAGGGATGATTCCCTGAAACGTGCGGCTGTTTCTTATGCGGGTAAAGGTGTGCTCATTTTGACGTCCAGATATTTTTTACGATGTTTTGTGTCTCGCCCTGATAGTGGCCGGGACCGGTGTAGACATGCGTGAAACCGCACTTCTCCATGACTTTGGCGGAGGCGGTGTTCTCGAGAAGACAGATGCCAAGGATCTGATCCAGCCCTTTCTGCCGGGCGATAACGGGCAGAAAGGCTTGGACGGCTTCGGTGGCGTAACCGTGGCCGGTGAAACGTTTGGCGATATGATAGCCGACTTCCCAGCCCTCGTCCGTCGGGGCCAGCTGGACATAGCCGATGTTTTCGCCTTCTTTGGTAAGGACGGGATAAACCAGGGGACCGTCATCAGAAGCATAGCAGGAAATGAGGAAAGTAACCGTTTCGGCTGCTTCTTCCACGGTCTCCCAAACTTCATCCGGGACAAAGCGACGGTTGTCTTCATCGAGCGAATTTTCATGGACGGCTTGGGCCATATCGGGGGTGAACTCACGGATCAGAAGACGCGGGGTCTCAATTCGGAAAGCTTGTTTCATTATGCGAAGGACCTTTCTGTTTGGTTATTTGTACGCATTGATTATATCAAAGCGCTCCGCGGGTGTCCACACAGAAACGAAAATGCAATTTTGTGTGCTATAATAGGCATGGAGAACAGGTAAAGGATGGAAAAGGAGACAAGACGGTATGCGGGTCCAGTTTGAACAGGTAGACACCAAGGAACAGGAACAGGCGCTGATCCGCGCCACGGAAAAGAACGCGGATATCATGAATGCCATCGACCTGCTGGAAAACGGTTCCGGCGGGCTTACGGTGACGCGGGACGGGAACACCTATCTGTGCAAACTGACGCAGGTCTATTATATCGAATCCGTGGACAAGCGGACCTGGGTCTATACCCGGGACAGATGCTTTGAAAGTCGGGACCGGCTGTATGAATTGGAGGAAAAACTGGGGATGTACTATGTGCGCGTCTCCAAATCCATGATCGTCAATCTGCGCAAGATCCGCAATGTCAGCGCGCAGACCGGCGCACGGATGATTGCTGAGCTGCTGAATGGCGAAAAGGTGGTCATCTCCCGCAGTTATGCCGGAGAAATCAAAAGGAGGCTGGGGATCCAATGAATATCACAAAAAAGATCTTTATCCAGAGTATGGCCATCTCCATGTCTCTGTTTCTGCTCAACGGAATCAATATGGTGATCCGTCACTTCGCCGGGCAGGATATTGTGATGCTGTGGTATCATCCGATAACGATCATCCTGACGGGTGTGCTGTGCGCGCTGCCGACCCTCCTGTTGCGGAACATGGACCAATGGGAACCGAAGGTGTTTGTGCGTCGGGTGGCCCTGCACGGACTGACGCTTTATGCGGTGGTTGCCGGTATGGGCCGGTTGCTTGGCTGGTATGAGGACCTTGGCGGTTTTCTGTGCATCAGCGTGATCTTCTGGGTCATCTATGTGTTTGTATGGCTCAGCAGCCACTGGATGGACAAGCAGGACGAGAAGAAGATCAATCAGGCGCTGGACGAGATCCGGGACAGCGAGTAAAATGGTCACCGGGTCCGGGCTTTTACAGAGACGGCTAATAAATCGGTCAAGTGGCTATAAAGTGTACTTTGCCACGTCCGGAAGGGTGAACATCATGAAAAAGATCAGTTTGGACGGACAGTGGATCCTTCAATGTGAAGACGGGAACGGATGGGAGACTGAGGTCCCCGGGACTGTGATGAAAACGTTGCTGGATAAGGGCGTGATCCCGGATCCGTTTGACGGTACGAATGAAGAGATCGCCTGCCGGGAAATGGACAAGGTCTATGTGTACACGCGGGACTTTACGCTGGAAGAAAGCGACCTGAAACTGCCGCATCTGGATCTGGTGGCAGAAGGTTTGGATACATTGGCGGAGATCCGGCTGAATGAAACAACGGTGGCTTCCACCGATAATATGCACCGGACATGGCGGTTTGATGTCCGGCCTTTTGTTGTGGCGGGTAACAATCATCTGGAAGTGATCTTCCGGCCCGCAATGGCGTATGTTCGCAAAGCGGCGGAGGAAAACCCGGAAGTGACCTACACGGGCGGAAGCGAATTGCTGTGGACGGGCGCGATCCGGAAAGCACACTATATGTTTGGCTGGGATTGGGGCCCCAGGCTGCCGGATGCCGGAATCTGGCGCTCTATCCGTTTGGAAGCTTATGCATGTCGGCTTGAGGATGTCCGGATCCACCAGGAACACGATAACGGTAGAGTGACCCTCCATGTGGCCGCGGAGACCGAAAGTGCGGAGATCCGGCTCAAAGTGCAGGCTCCGGACGGGAAAGTGACAGAAAAACAGGGGACCGCGAAGAAAACGCTCGCGGTGGAGATTGCTGAGCCGCGCCTGTGGTGGCCCAACGGATTGGGTGATCAGCCACTTTATACCGTGACCGTGACCGCCGAGACGAATGGGACGGTTGAGGATGAACGAACTTTCCGGATCGGGTTGCGGACCATGACTGTGTCCACGGAAAAGGATCAGTGGGGGAGTGAATTCGCCTTCTGCTGCAACGGGGTCAAGTTCTTCTCTAGGGGCGCGGACTATATTCCGGAGGATAATCTGCTGACGCGGATGAACGCCGACAGGACGAGAAAATTGCTGGAAGACTGCCGGGAATCAAACTTCAACAGTATACGTGTTTGGGGCGGCGGGATCTATCCGGATGACACCTTCTTTGATATCTGCGATGAACTGGGTCTGGTGGTCTGGCTGGACCTGATGTATGCCTGCAATGTCTATAAACTGACGGATACCTTCCGCGAAAGCATTGTGGCGGAGACCGAAGATAACCTGAGACGTGTGCGGCATCATGCTTCCATCGGTCTGATCTGCGGAAACAATGAAATGGAATCCGCATGGGACCATTGGGGGAATGTTACCTGTCTGCCGGATGAATTGAAGGCGCAGTATCTTGAACAGTTTGAACATGTGCTGAAGGATGTGTGCGAGAGAGAAGCGCCGGACCTTTTCTACTGGCCGTCTTCTCCCTCCAGCGGAGGCGGGTTTGACGATCCGGATGACCTGAACCGCGGGGATGTGCATGATTGGTCCGTTTGGCACGGCAGAAGACCGTTCTCGGATTTCACAAAACGTTATCCGCGTTTCTGCTCGGAATTCGGCTTTGAATCCCTGCCCTGCCGGGATACTCTGGAGACCTTTATCCATAACGAAGAGGACATGAATCCGTTCTCTCCGGTCATGGAAGCCCACCAGAAGTGCCACAGCGGAAATGGGACCATGCTGTATTATCTGGCCCAGACCCTGCGGTATCCTTTCTCCATGGACAAACTTATCCATTCGACCCAGTATCTGCAGGCGGAGGCCATGCGCGCCGGTGTTGAACACTGGCGGTGGAACCGGGGACGCTGTATGGGTGCGATCTACTGGCAGCTGAACGACTGCTGGCCGGTGGCCAGCTGGGCCAGTATCGACAGCCTGAACCGTCCGAAAGCGTTGCAATATGTGGCAAAACGCTTCTTTGCACCGGTCCTCGTCAGTCTGGAACAGATCGAAAACGGATACCGTGTATTCGTGACCAATGAACAGCGGGAAGTCTTTGAAGGACAGGCCGTGTGTGAGGTCCGGAACAATGTGGGGGATCTCCTGAAAACGGAGAGATTCACGGTCAAGTGTGGGGCGATGAGCGCCATTTGTGTCGGCACCGTTGCCGCGGACAGTCTGGAACAGCTGCCGGTGGTCCGTTGTATCCTATTGAACTGTGACGGTGAACGTGTAAGCGAAAACGAAGCTCTGAACACGCTGCCCAAGTATTTCCCCTTCAGCCGCCCGGAAATCACCGTAAAACAGGAAGAAAACATCCTGCGTGTGACCGCGGACACCTTTTGCCTTGGTGTGGAACTGCAATGCGGGGATGTCCGTTTCTCCGACAACTGGTTTGCGCTTTATCCCGGCGAGGAAAGGATCATCCGCGCGGATCGGGCGCTGGAAGGACGGGAAGTGAAAGTTCTCAGCCTTTCATCCGGAATTTGAGCCATTCGTGCATGAAATATAAGCTGGCCTCAAGAGAAACAACCTTGCCACCTACGCGAGCAACAAGGGATTTCAGAGTCTGCGCCACTTCACCGATGACGGTTATGCCGGTACCAACACCGACCGTCTCGCTTTCAAGCAACTGATGGATGATATCCGTGATGATGATATTGGCATCCTCATCGTCCGCTACCTTGCAAGACTGACGAGAAAAATGGGAACGCTCAGTGATTTTTCAAGGAACTGGATCTGCATGGTGTCCGTCTGATTGCCCTGAACGAATGTATGGACTGTCTCCCGCTGTTCATCA
>JAZUFB010000277.1:0-5114 GCA_045640475.1 Clostridia bacterium | reverse complement strand
CGAGCGTTTGACGGACAGCATGGCCCAAAGGGAAGGCGTTACGGAGCATCTAAAGCAGGAGGATCAACTGCTGTGGGTATCGAAGATGAATATGATTCGGGAGCGGGCAAGAGAGATCGTCAACCACGAGCTGATCAATGTCTGATAAAGAGCGGCGGGGAGAAATCCCCGCTACCCCGTTTTTACGGAAATTCAATAACAATTTGCACACAACAATTCAAATCCGTGTGCAGAAAATTGTGCGGTTTTCAATGGCGATATATCCTGAAATGATTCTACAACTAACAAATGATATGATGGAAAGGAAATAGTATTATGAAACCTTATGAGGAACTTCATAATGAGCTGCTCCTGATGGATGATGACAATTTGGCAGCCATTAACAACATCTACTGCATGAGAATGGGAACACCCGAGGATTATATCTATAACATGGGAGATTTCGACGAAGTCATGCAGAAACTCGGCGTGACGGCAATCAAGAAGGTTGTTGCCTTTGGCTGTTTCAATCCCGCAGATGAATACTTCTCCTTTGACGGAGAGGAGAAACTCATGTCATATGGTTGGAGGAACCGTATCAGGGATCGAATCGATGATATTGGAATACTACAAGATATATTTGATAGTCCTGAAACTTATATTGAATTGATTCGGATACATTAATACCATGGAATGTGTACCATGCAGGCACGAAATATGTGGTCCGTCAGGTGGCCGGCATATGTTCAAAAGGTATGTGCTTTGAAAAGCAGAGCCCTGCGGGGTTCTGCTTTTTTGTGGTCAGATAGTATGGATTTTGCTCAATTTACGTACATAGAAGCGGCGGGGAGCGGGACGTTTGGTTTATTTAAAAACGTTTCAACGTTTATTTTGTATGTGCATTTCGAGAAAACCGGTGTAATTTCGGGTTTTGCGCATGGTTTCTTGACAACGGTGCCTTTGATGTTATATAATGTGTATGTTATCCAATTTACATAAGGAGGTTTATCCATGTCCAAGATTTTTGCTGCAATCCTGGCGCTCGTGCTGGCTCTGTCCCTGTGCGCGGTCGCGGAGGAACCCGTCACCATCACTGCCATGAGCACTTACCGCAATGAGACTCACACGCTTACCGAGTCTCTGCCCATTGCCACCACCCTTGAGGCGGCCGGCATCCGGCTTGAACTCACGTCCATCAGCAAAGAGGCGTGGAGCGAGCAGTACCGTCTGACTCTCGGCGGCGGCAACTATCCCGGTGTCATCTTCGGCCACATCGATGCCGAATGGTACGGCACGCAGGAAGGCATCCTGCTGCCCCTTGAAGGCCTGTTCAAGGAGTACGCTCCCAACATCTGTGCTCAGCTTGATAAGTTTAACGGCTGGGACAAGATGACCTATTCCGATGGTCACATCTATTCTCTGCCCTCCATTTCTCCTTCCACCCCCCGCGATCAAATGCTGTGGGTGAACAAGGTATGGATGAACAATCTGGAGCTCGAAATGCCCCGGAGTATGGAAGACATCTACGAAGTGCTTAAGGCCTTCAAAGAGAACGATGCCAACGGCAACGGCGATGAGAACGATGAAATCCCGCTGGTCTGCTACGACACCCAGGGCAACGGCTGCAGCTTCATGTGCTTCGCCAACTACCTGCCCTATATGTTCAACCTGGAATTCCGTCTGGTCATCGGCGAGGACGGCAATGTCGGCTTCCTGCCCATGACGCAGGAATTCTATGATTTGGTCGAGTACTGCACCACTCTCTACAGCGAAGGCCTCATGAACGAGGATGCTTTCACCATGACTGTGGATGATCAGGCTGCTTTGGTCTCTTCTACTGACACCGTCGGTATGATTTTCGCTTCCGACCCCATCTATGCCTGCGGCGTAGACAAGGTGTTCGATTGGGAAATGATCCAGCCCTGGTGCCCCAGTGTTGAAGTCGGTGGTTTCGTCGGCCGCGACAACCTGTGCCTTACCGACCACTGCGAAGATCCCGAAGCGGTCATCGCCTGGCTGGATACCTTCTATACCGAGGAAGGCGCCACTCTCGCCGCTCTGGGTGTTGAGGGTGTGACCTACACCATTGATGAAAACGGCAACTGGAGCTGGCTGGAGAACGAAGAACAGGATGCGTACTACATCCGCAACGTTCTGGTCGGCGGCTTTACCTACGGCTGGTCCGATTTCTATGAGTTCAACGATGCCGGTGAGGATATGGTTGACAAGTATGTGAAGAAGCAGAAGGCCGATGCGGCGCTCATGTATAACCTGGTCGCTCCCCAGCTCCCCTTCACCGATGACGATCTGCAGATCGGTCTGCCCGTGATGATCGATGTCAACGGCTACTTCCCCCAGTATATGTCTCAGGTCATGACCGGCGCTCTGGATCTGGATGCTTCCTGGGCTGACTTCCAGGCGGAGCTCCTCTCCATGAACGCGCCCGTTCTGGAAGAAGTCCTGCAGGGCTGCTACGACAGAATGGAGAAGTAATATTCCTTATGAACCAACGATACGGGTAAGCCGCCACGCGGTTTACCCGTATTTCGGGCAAAGGACCGCCGCGCGCGGCGGCGGTCGTCAGCCGTGTTTTCAAGCGGAGGACCACCACTGCCGCGGGTGAAAAATGAAAAAAGGAGATAAATTAATGGCTGCTCCCAAACCCAACTACTTCAAACGGCTTTTGAAGGACATGCGGGTCAACTGGATATTGTACCTGCTGGTGTTTCCTGCTGTTGTTTACATGCTCGTTTTTGCTTACGGTCCCATGTATGGTGTGGTGCTGGCGTTCAAACGCTACCGCATCAAGGACGGCATCATGGGCAGTATGTGGGTGGGCTTTGACTACTTTGAGCGCTTCCTGCGTTCCCATCAGTTTGGTCTGCTCATGCGCAATACGCTGGGGCTGTCGGTTTATTCGCTGCTCGCGGGCTTTCCGATTCCCATCATCTTCGCGCTCATGCTCAATTACCTGAAGATGCGCTGGCTCAAAAAGACCGTGCAGATGATTTCCTATGCGCCGTATTTTATCTCCATCGTGGTCATGTGCGGTATGATCAACATCTTTTTTGATTCCAACGGGCCCATCAACACCGTGCGGCAGGTGTTCGGTTTGAGTACAAGAGACTATCTCACCAGTCCCGCCATTTTCAAGTCACTTTATGTGTGGACGGGTATATGGCAGGGAATGGGCTGGAGTGCCATCATCTATATTTCATCTCTTTCCGGCGTGGACTATCAGCTCCATGAGGCGGCTATCGTGGATGGTGCAACGATCATCAAGCGTATCATCCACATCGACCTTCCTTCCATCAAGCCCACCATCATCATGCTGCTCATCATGAATATCGGCGGTATCATGGGCATCGGCTTCGATAAGGCGTACCTGCTGCAGAATACGCTCAACGAGACCTCCTCCGAAATCATCGCGACCTACGTTTACAAAATGGGCTTGATCAAGGCGGACTATTCTCTGTCCACCGCGGCGGGTCTGTTCAACACCGTCATCAACCTGATACTCATCGTCAGTGCCAATCAGATCAGCAAAAAAGTGGCCGACGAGAGCTTGTTCTGAGGAGGGGAGGAGCATATGGTTACAGAGAAAATCAAACCGGTTAACCGCATCCGCGAAGCATTCCCCGACCGTGTTTTCAATATCATCAACCTGATTATCATGTTCCTCATGATATTCATCTATATCTGGCCTCTGTGGTTTGTGGTCATCGCTTCATTCTCCGATCCCATGCAGGTGCAGCTGGGCAACGTGCTGTTTACGCCCATCGGCTTCTCCGTGGCATCCTATAAGGAGATGTTCCTCCACAGCGAAATCTGGACCAGTTACCTGAACACCTTCTACTATACGGGTCTCGGAACGCTTCTCAACATCGCAATCACTGTCTGCGCCGCCTACCCGATGTCCCGCAAGGATTTCATGCTGCGCGGACCGCTCATGGTGTTTTTCCTGATCACGATGTACTTTAACGGCGGCCTGATCCCCCTGTATGTGCTGTGTACATCGCTGGGTCTCGTAAACACCCGTGCCGTCATGATCCTCGCGGGCGCTTTGAGCGTGTACAACATGCTTATCGTGCGCTCCTACTTTATGAACAGCATCCCGCCCTCCCTGCAGGAGGCTGCCATGCTGGACGGTGCCAGCAGCGCTCAGTACCTGTTCCGTATCGTACTGCCACTGTCCAAACCCGTCATCGCGGTCATTGCCCTGTACTATGCCATCGGTCACTGGAACGACTATTATACGGCGCTGGTCTATATTCAGGACAGGAAGCTTTATCCCCTGCAGCTCGTTCTCAAGGAAATTTTGAGCACGGTGCAGGCGAAGGGCAGCGATACCACCAATGCGGCGGACGCGGCCGAGAAGATCCGCATCGCCCAGTCCCTCAAATACAGCACCATCATCGCGGCAACCCTGCCCATGCTCATGGTATATCCGTTCATTCAGAAATACTTTGTCAAAGGCGTTATGGTGGGAGCGATCAAAGGATGATGAAAATCGGCTTAAACGTATTTGAGAGCGATATCCTGAGACAAACACCTGATTGCCGGCCCCTCCTGGAGGGGCTGGATTTCGCGGTGTGCCATATCGACTGTAACCGCCACAGTGTGCGGGAAAACCTCGAAAACGCAGCGCGCATCGCTGATTTTTTCGATAAGCAGGGCATGAGTTTCATTGCTAATTTCGAGTTTCAGAACTTCACCTTCGGGAGCAAGGGCCCGGACGGATATGAGTGGACGGCGCGGGAAGACGGTACATTCCGTTTGAACCTTCCGGATACTTTCGTACGCGCGCTCAATTCCAAAGGCAACTGCATGGGGATCATGCTGGACGAATTCGAGCACGTTCTGATCAATGACGCTCCGTCCTTTCCCTTTGCGTTCCGCGGAAGGTCTTCGCCGGAAGTCTTTGCGCTTCAGCAGGGACTGAGCGTCACTGTGAGGAGCACGCGCCTGACCGAACAGCTCACGGGTTATGCGCGTGAACTTAAGCAAAAGGGTGCGGCCGGCGTCTCCGGTGAGCATGTGTTCCCGGTCCTTTATCATACGTTCGCCCGCGCGGGCATCCTGCCCAACTTCAAAGCTCAGAAGGAGAGCTACGCTAAGTCGGAGGCCAAGCGGTC
>JAZUFB010000276.1:0-6875 GCA_045640475.1 Clostridia bacterium | reverse complement strand
TTCACTTTCACCGCTTTCATCGTCTGTACCCACACCGGAAATGCTTTCTATCACACCGTCCTGTGTATATTCACCACCGCCGATATAGGAGAAGCGGATGATTACATCATCACCGACATGGAGTTGATTCAAACCTTCTTCATCTATATCAGCCTGCACCCTCATGCTATCATCCGGATATACACTGCAGATTTTATCACCGGCCGATACAGTGGCTCCTGCCTGAACGGAAAGAGAGGTTATGGTGCCATCTTCCGGGGAAATAATGATAGTTGGGTCATATCCGTTTCCCGCGTAATCACCGGCGAGCGTTTCATAAAGAAGGTCTCCCTTTTTCACCTGATCACCGCTTGCTACATGATAACGTACAACAATTCCGTCGCCCTGATACACAGAGTAATCCTTTCGGGATGTGCTTCCTTTTCCGATTCTTGAAGTGGTGACATATTCGGGATCACGATAAACAGTGACAGATTCGCTGGCAATAAAATCGCCTGAAAGGATCTCGACCGTAAAACTGCTGCCACTGACCTGCGTTACGGTTCCGATTCCGGTATCCGTCAGTGTTGAAGTTCCCCGAAGGTAGACTGTTTCTCCAGGGTGAACAATACGATTTTCTTCCTCGTCATAGGCGCTTTTCGTTGATGCACTAATGGTATAACGGATTGAAGGCTCCACATATGCCACAGCGCCAAACCTTTCCGTCAGCATTTCTGTGCTGTCTCCAACATCACCGAAAATCTGCACAGTTCCATCCTCACGCGCATAGATTTTGTTTGTCGCGAGTACGGCAATCGTTTCACCTTTGGAAACATGGGTACCCTCACTGACCTGTACATCTGAAATGGTTCCCGCACATGCAGCTGTAACAGGAAGTTCCCGCACGTTTATTACAGATCCCTCCACTTCGATGGAAGCTCCTCCATCAGCCGCGTAAGCAAAGGAAAAGGAACAAAGAACCATCAGGACCGTCAAAAGAAGGGAACCGGCTTTTTTCATCATATTCATCATCATCATTCTCCTGTCTTTTTTGTTTTTCAGGATGCGCGAAGCGCATCTATCGGATTCAGTTTACTGGCTTTACGAGCGGGAGCCCATCCGAAGATGATTCCCACAGCCGCGGAAAAACCAACGCCCAGAATAATTGCGCTATAAGAAACTGCAAATGTCATATCCATCAGTTGACAAAATATCAGACTGAGCAGCATACCAGTCACAACACCAAGCAAGCCGCCGATCATGCTGAGCAAAAAGCTTTCCGTAAGGAACTGAGCTTGTATCTGCCATGGAATCGCGCCTATCGCCTTTTTCAGCCCGATTTCGGATGTCCGTTCGCTGACTGTTGTCAGCATCATGTTCATGATGCCGATTCCACCTACTACCAGCGCAATACTCGCGATGCCAGCCAGCAAAGTGGAAACCATGGACAACATGTTTTCCATCGTTTCCTCAACAGAAGACATCGTTGTGATTGTATAAGTATCGTCTTCATAGCTGAACATAGCATCCAGGATCTCTTCCAGCACAGGTGTCGCGTTATCAGAGGAAACTCCTTCGTTCAAGTATACAGTCAGAGCGGTGATCTCGTTTTCGTTATTCATTTTCATTGCCGTTGTATACGGAATAAAAATATCAGCGCTTCCGTTCATCATATCCGATACGCTTTCCGCTGCCTCATCGCTGATCACCCCAACGACCGTAAATGAAATACCGTCAATGTATATATGTTCATCGATTGGGTTCACACCGTAGAAGTATTCCTCCACGATATCTGAGTTGATCATACAGACAAAGGAACGGTTTTCTTCATCGATACTGTTCAGCGTTCTGCCGCGTTTCAGAATCTCAGGATCCGATTTGAAGTAGAAAGCATTCTTTCCGGACACCTGTATGCCTGTTTCGTAATTGCTGCCTCTGGAAACACGCGCCCGGAGAGACACCGAAGGAGTGACCCCTTTTACCGCAGAACAGGCGGATAACTCTTCCAGATCCGTTTCGCTGAGTCCGGATTTCAAGTCACTGCCGGTGATCGCTACAGTCAGCGTACCGGCTCCCATTCCGGAGAAGCTTGAACTCAACGAACCGCTGAAACCTGAAACTGTAGTGATCAGGGCGATTACAGCCGCGACTCCGATCAGAATCCCCAGAACCGTCAGAAAACTCCGAACCTTGTTTCCCAGAATATTCCGAACGGACATGGCTACACATTCACGAAACATGGACAGAGCAGAAAGAATTCGCTTAAGCATCTCCCGCATCACCTCCTTCCGTAAGGACTCCGTCAATGATATGAACGATCCTTTTTGCGTTTTGTGCGATTTTGGTATCATGCGTGATCATAATGATCGTTTTACCTTCTTTGTTGATCTCATGAAACAGTTCCATTACTTGGCGACCTGTCTTTTGATCCAGTGCGCCTGTAGGCTCATCTGCCAACAGGATGGAAGGATTACCGACCATCGCCCGCGCGATTGCGACACGCTGACACTGACCACCGGAAAGTTGATTCGGATAATGATGTATCCTGTCCTGAAGTCCAACCCTCTCCAGCATCATTACAGCCCTTCTTTTCCTTTCGGATGGAGCAATGCCGGCATAGACAAGAGGAAGTTCAACATTTTTCAATGCCGTCAGTTTGGGAAGAAGCTGATGATTCTGAAAAATGAATCCAATTTCTTTTGAACGGATCCCGGCAAGTTGACGCTCGTCCAGACCTCGAATTTCCGCTCCGCGCAGAACGTAATTACCGGAACTTGGCGTATCAAGGCAGCCGATCATATTCATCAGAGTACTCTTTCCACTTCCGCTTGGGCCGAGTATGGAAAGGAAATCCCCTTCATCAATCTCAAGATGAATGTTCTTCAGAATATGGTTCTCTTCATCCCCCATCTGATAGTATTTATTGATCCCATCCATGACAAAAAATGGATTTTCATGTGTATCACTCATCTGTCACCACCACCAAATCCACCGAAAGAGGGCCTTCCTTCACCGTTGCCGCCGGGCCGGTTGCCCATATCCGGCATTTGCATTTCGCCCATATTCGGTATTTGCATTCCGCCCATATTCGGGCTACCTCCCATGATCTGTGTGTTGCCGAATAATCCGCTCAGTATTCCACCGGTGGAATTATCCGTTGTGACTTTCGCTTCGGTATACACAGTATCACCGGCCTGTAATCCGCTGGTGATTTCTACATAACTTCCGTTACTGACGCCTGTGGTAATATATGTATGCTCCATTTCCCCGGATTCACCTGCTGTGTATACAAAGGCTCTGTTCTCATCATCAAAGCTGATGGCAGCTTCCTTCAATATGACAACATCTACCGCCTCTTCCTGAGGCAATGTAACAGTAACCTGCATTCCGGGATAAACATCTTCCCCAACATCCACATACGCGGTTGTCGTGTAATATGCAACGGCTCCGGCTGAGGACGAAGTATGATTGATACTGGCGATCTTCGACTCAAAGCTCTTTTCGGTAGCGACAGTTGTAATCCGGATTGGGTCCCCTATGTGAACACTGTTGATATCATATTCATCTACCCGGATGCTTGTCTTTAGATGGGTAAAATCCACAACATCGCACAGTGTGGTGCCGGCGCTGACTTCGTCGCCCTCAGAGACTTTGATTTCATTGATTTCTCCGTCAATTTCTGCCTTGACGATCTGACCGGTTGACAACCGCATCAATTTGTCGCCGATTTGAACTTGATCACCGGGGGATACATAAATTTGCTTCACAGTACCGCTGCTGTTGGATGTGCATGTTTGGCTGTTAACAGTAGCCAACGTACCGCTGAAAGAGAGAGAATTGGATATAGTTCCCGTTGTGACATTATATTGCTGATAAGTTACGGTGTACTCCGTCTGAAGTGCTTTCCGTACATACAGCAACACGCACACAACAATCAAAACGAAAACTAAGATCCATATCATTTTTTTGATAATTCCTTTCCTTTTTCTTCGCTTACTATTTTGAGTCTCATTCGGTACTGCAGGAGTAATAATTCCCACATGACTCATCTCCTTTTTCGTTTTGTTCGGCAGTATTCTGTCGACAATGGTACTGTACTCCCTCAACCTTATCCTGACCTTACAAAATCCGTGAACTTATGATGAATTATTCATGTACAACAGAACCGGCAATAAACGGCGTTCAACGGTAAGTCTGTCTGAAACGATTCAAAATTATCGGCAGTTGTGAGTGTTTTGTTCGGGGGCGGGGGAAGATTTTGCAGTGGGGCTTATAGATACATATAAAATATTATTTTATGTGAACGACCTTTGACACTCAAATACAGGAATCACTAAAATGAACGCGAGCGGTTGAAAACCGCAAAATATTGAAAGGTTGATGACCATGAACAAATATCTGAAGAATTTGCGTAACGAGATCCACGAGTACATGATTGACGGATATATTGACGAGGATCCGTCGAACAACGACAAGATGACTTATCAGGACGATCAAGTGATCATGGCTGCTCTGAAGAAAGCGCAGGGAATGCTCACGCAGAAGGCAGTCGAATCCATCGAGCTGGAGCAGATCAAGCTCGTGGCGTACCAGCAGTTGATCTCTTATGCCGCAGACTACATGGACGAGAGCAAAAAGGATGCAGACGATCCAATCGTTCTCATCGGTCTGTACCGGTTGGCGAAAATGCTGTTTGAACAGGGAGAGACGATTCCGGAAAGCAATAAAGCTATTGACAGATACCTGACCGGGAATATTATTGCTACGCATATACAGAAGATAGAGCCCCTGGTAGTTGAAGAAATACCAGAAGATTCAACCGATATGGACAATCTGGTGGATTTTCTCTGCCCGGATGAATCTTACGAAGCAGAATAAAAGATGAATACATACTAAATAAGCATTCCCTACTATAAGCACGGGGGGGCACAACAGGCCTGTTAGTACATATAATTCATGCTTTTCTTGGCCTGTTGTTCCCCCCGTGACCCCCTCTGCTCAGTTTTCAACAGTTATATTATTAAAACGAAAAGTACATTTTCATCCACTCATTTTATGCCTCTTACATGAAAAATCTCACTTTGAAAAGTACATTTTTACTCGTAATTGAATAGTACATAGGAAAATAAAGTACAATATAGAAATAAATGTACGAAACACCAAGCCGTTGAAAACACTGGAGGATACGTCATGTGTTGTGCAAAAAGCAAAAGTACAAAATATGTAAGTTCCAGAAGATAGGTTGAAGGGGCCGCTGCTACAGCAGCGCAGTGAAAAATGACAGGTGGTAAGTGATGAGTAGCTTATGGCTGTGGCTTCGCGGCACATACAAACACGGACGTGATATCCTGCTGGATACAGTCTTTCCGGAGCAGGTACTGTGTTTATGCTGCAAAAAAGTCATTCGTCCACTGGATGTCGCCATTCAACCGGATCTGCCGGATAGTTCACTGTGCCTTCATTGCCGGGAAGCACTGGAAAAGGAACTGTTAGTCAAAGAGCAACAGCGCACCCGTTTACTCTTTACGGATGTATGGTCCGTCTTCGGATATGCCGGTCCGGTCCGGGATCTGATTCTGGGATTGAAACACGGTACTGTCTCTGCCGCAGGAAAGCCGCTGATATTCTATGCAGCAGATGTGGTCCGAAAGGAAATGTCCCTCCCGGCCGATACAATCGTCACATGGGTGACCATGCCTGCCGACCGGAAAAGAGAACGTTGCATCGACCACGGGAAGATCCTGGCGGAAGGTCTTGCGAAGGAACTGGGGCTGTCCTGCCGGCAGCTGCTGATCCGCAAAAAAGGCGGTCATACACAGCAGGGACTGAATGCGGAAGAACGGAAAAAGAATGTGATTGGGCTGTTCTCCGTCACCGATGGGGAGATGCCCGGATCTGTGCTGCTCGTGGATGATGTGCTGACAACAGGATCCACCGTCGAAGAATGCGGGAAGACTCTCCGTTTGGCCGGAGTCAGAGATTTAGCCACGGTTACCATCGCGGCCGCATCAAAGCGAAGTACATCCACGAGTCAACCAATATAAAAACTGCAGTGATCATTTACTGATCACTGCAGTTTTGCTTTTCCGTCCGGGTTATTCAACAAATTCGTGATAGATCGCCTTGATGGTGGCTTCAAAGTCATTATCATCGACACCGACAATGATGGAGAGTTCGCTGGAACCCTGGTCGATCATACGGACGTTGATGCGGGCCTTGGACATAGCAGAGAACAGTCTCGCGGCGGTACCGCAGTTATGCACCATGCCGCGGCCGACGGTCGCGATGATAGACATATTGTCATGCACGGTCACACTGCCGTCCGCTCCGGCCATTTCCTTCAGGGCATCCAGGATCTTTTCCCGGCAGTTTTTAATGCTGGCGGTCTCGACGACCACGCAGAGGTTATCGATGCCGGTGGGCATATGTTCGAAGCTCACGCCGTTTTCTTCAAACAACTGCAGGACCTTCCTGCCGAAGCCCAGTTCGTTGTTCATCATGGGCTTTTCGACCGCGATGACGGTATATCCCTTGTGTCCGGCAATACCGGTGATGGTGGGCACGGAAATCAGTTCATTGGGCGCGTTCAGGCAGATCAGGGTGCCGGGATGATAGGGCTTGTTGGTATTGCGGATATTGGTGGGGATGCCGGCGCGATGGACCGGGAACATGGCTTCCTCGTGCAGGACGGAAGCACCCATGTAGCTCAGTTCACGCAGTTCCTTATAGGTGATGGAGCCGATTTCGGCGGGATCGTCCACAATCCGGGGATCCGCCATCAGGAAACCGGAAACATCCGTCCAGTTTTCATACACATCCGCGGAAACGGCACGGGCGACCAGAGCGCCGGTGATATCACTCCCGCCGCGGGAGAAGGTCACGACCTCCCCTTTTTC
>JAZUFB010000275.1:0-2761 GCA_045640475.1 Clostridia bacterium | reverse complement strand
GATCTTCTCAAGCATCCGATCCCCAACTCCCAAAAACAACATTCCGCGGAGATGCAGCTAAAGGCACCTTCGCGGAATGTTATTTATCATGAAACAAATAGATTGTCAAGGGAAAGAGGGAGCTTACTGATGAATCCTCGTATTGATTGCCCGGTCGATCTCACCGCATACTTCGTCAAATTGCCGATCGACCTGAGTGTTGGTAAAACGGAGGGTGTGGATGCCATGTTGATTCATGTAATCTTCACGTTGCTTATCATATTCCATGGAATCTACACTATAGTGTTGGGAGCCATCGAGCTCTATGACAATTTGGGCGGCCGCGCAGTAGAAATCAGCTATGTAATGACCAATGATACGTTGTTTATAAATTCTGATCGGATAGTCTTTCAGAAATGTATACCACAGTTTACGCTCATGCTCTGTCATGTTATGACGAAGTTGTTTTGCCAATGGGAGAAGAGAATGTTTACGATAAACCGGATTCGGCATAGATACCTCAACATCTATCAATTCAAGCATAGAAACTAACACGTGGAATCCCTCTCAGTCAGCGCAAGCGCTGACAGCTCCCCCGGAGGGGGAGCCGAGGATTGAGTTGTTTCGATGCAATTGCTACTGCGAACGTTCGCCTTGGCTCCCCCTCCGGGGGAGCTGTCGCCATCGGCGACTGAGAGGGACCCCGCTCCTCCGTCACATGACCTTTTGCCGACTGAGAGGTGCGTCCGGCGACTGAGAGGGACCCCCGTTCTTCAGTCACATGACCTTTTGCCGACTGAGAGGGCGCGTCAAAAGCCAACTCACTTACCCCTTCAGCCTATTCAGCGCATTCAGCGCGGCGGCCTGTTCGGCTTGCTTCTTTGTTTTGCCGGTACCGCGGGCGAGTTCCTGGCCATTGCGGGAAACAACGGCTTCAAATCTCGGGTCGTGGTCGGGGCCGGTTTTTCCGCTGATGACATAGGTGGGAGCTTCTCCGCCGTCTTTCTGGAGCAGTTCCTGCAGGGCACCCTTGCTGTCCTGCATGGGGCGGGTCACTTCCTCCGGGCTGGGCCAGCAACGGCAGACGACGCCCCTTGCTTCTTCCATGCCGCCATCCAGATACACCGCGGCCAGCACGGCTTCCATCGCGTCACAAAGCACGCTGGGCTTCACTCTTCCGCCGGTCAGTTCCTCGCCACGGTCCATGATCAGGGCTTCACCGATCCCGAGCCGCGCGGCCACCTGACTCAATGCCGCTTCGCACACGAGCAGCGCCCGCATATGCGTCAGCGCGCCTTCCCGATCCTCCGGATGCGCGGCATACAGCAGATCGCTCATGATATACTGCAGCACCGCGTCTCCCAGGAATTCCAGGCGCTGGTTGTCTTCCTTCCCCATGGACGGATGTGTCAGCGCCCTGCGAAGAAGCGCCGGGTCCCGAAAGGTATAACCCAGCGCTTTCATTAATTCATCAAATAATTGTTCCTGCATTTTTCTCAGCTATGGCTCTCGATGTAGTTGACCACATCGCCCACGGTCTTCATCTTCATGATCTGATCATCTTCCACAGTGATGCCAAACTGGTCTTCCAGGTCCATGATCATCACCAGGATGTTGGCGGAGTCCGCCTTCAGGTCTTCAATCAACCGGGTCTCCAGGGTAATAGCGTTTTCGTCAGCCTTCAGCTGCTGCGCGATCATTTTTTTGACATTTTCAAATACCATCTTTTTCTCCTCCTATATTATTTTATTCGTTGATCTTCAGCCCCTGCTGAATGATATCTGCCACCTTGCCGTCCACCATCTTGACCACCTGGCCGATGGCGCAGGCAAAGGCATGTCCGTTACTGGAACCGTGGGCCTTGACCACCGCACCCTGAACACCCAGCAGCGGCGCGCCGCCCACTTCGGAATAATCCATCACTTTCTTGACGCGGCGGAACGCGGGCTTGGCGATCAGTCCGCCCAGCTTACCGCGGAAGTCGGACATCATTTCTTTTTTGATGATGCCCATCAGCGTACCGGCCACGCCTTCCATAAACTTCAGCACCAGATTGCCGCTGAAGCCGTCAGCCACCAGCACATCCGCCACATCTCCCGTGATATCCCGCGCTTCCACGTTGCCCACAAAGTTGTATCCGGCCTGTTCCATCAGAGGATAGGTCGCTTTCACCAGCTCATTGCCCTTTTCAGCTTCCGCGCCGATGTTGATGAGGCCCACCCTGGGGTTCTCCATCCCCATGACGCCCTTCATATAGGCATGGCCCATGAGGCCGAACTGCACCAGGTAATCCGGTTTGCAGTCCACATTGGCGCCACAGTCGATGAGCAGGAAATGGCCTTTCCCGTTGGGCATCAGCGGGGCCAGCGCGGGGCGCTCGATGCCGGGGATGCGGCCAAGACGAAACATACCGCCCGCCATCACCGCGCCGGTGGAGCCCGCGGATACAAAGCCGTCCGCTTCACCATTGCGGACCGCCAGCATTCCCTTCACGGTGGCGGAGTTCGTCTTGGAGCGGATGCCCATCACGGGGCTTTCGTGGTTTGTGATCACCTCAGGTGCATCCATCAGCGTGATCCTGCCGCGTACATCGTCGCAGTCCTTGAGCCAAGGCTCGATCTCTCCGATCACGCCCGCCAGAATCACTTCCAGCTCCGGATACTTCCTCAGGGCCTCGATCACGCCCTCACAGGGGGCCTGCGGCGCAAAGTCGCCGCCCATGGCGTCCACAAAAATCCTCATGCCGGCATCCCTCCGCTAAACAATCTCAAAAAATCAATAC
>JAZUFB010000274.1:0-5951 GCA_045640475.1 Clostridia bacterium | reverse complement strand
CGGACCAGGTCCTCATCCTTCATTCCGTTCAGCAGCCCGTATACGCATCCGGCCTTGAAGGTATCTCCCGCGCCCAGCGTACTCTTCACCGTCACATCGATGGGCGTCATGCGGTGCATTTCTTCCCCCTTGCGTCCGTAGAGCATGTCTTTCGCGCCCTGGGTGATGATGGTCAGGCCGTCGGTCGTATCCTGCAAAAGCTTAAATGCTTCTTCCCCACTCATTCCCTGATAATGACTTCCCATACATTCCTTGGAAACCACGTTCACTGCCGCGTGCGCATGCAGGAAGCTATCATGCGGGCAGTCGATGGTCACATAGGGCTTCCCGTGTTTCACACAAAGCTCCGCGGTTTTCAGGCTTTCTTCTTCAAAGAAGAGATCAATTGCCGCCACACGGCAGCCGATGATATCCTCTTCCTTCGGCGCGTTCCAGCGCTTGATGCCCTTTTCATACAGTGCGGCAAAGAAGCCCATTGGCGAGCGCACCAGTCCGGCAATGACCACGTAGTCCATCAGTCCCTCATAGTCCGGGTCAAAGAACACAGAGGACAAATCGACGCACTTATCCTTATAGAACGCCTTCAGCATGGGCGCTACCGCGGTCCCGATATGGGTTCCATCCATCTTCACCTTTACGCCCAGGGATGCCAGCACAGTCCCCGCTGTACCGGTTTCTCCGCCGGGCAAAAAGTATTTCGCGTCGATCTCAGAATACTCATCCGGTTGCAGGAAGCCACCCCTCAGCAGAAAAGAATGGGTGCCAAGGATCTGCCCAAAAAGATACGCGTCATGTGCCATATAAAAACCTCCTTTGATCTTCAAATCAGCGGATAGAGCTGCCATGGAAATAGCACTCATAGATCTGTGTTTCCCCCAGCCAGATCGTTTCATGTCCCTGAAACCATTCTGTGTCGCCCTCCACAGCGCAGCGGTATGTATAATTCCCGTCCGTATACTCTTCCGGTCCGCGGAAGGGTTTATCCTCCGGCACGCACAGCAACGCTTCCTTCAGAAAATCACCGCTGAAGGGCGTCCCTGTCACCTGTCCCGCATAGTTCATGCTCCATACAGGTTTCCCGTTATCCCACACTGCTTCCTCCCCTACGAACCTTTCTCCGCCCAGGTAGGTATCATAATACATCAGCTTATCTTCTTTATACTCAAGGTCATGGGATCCAGGTCTGCACGAAGTTGTCTCCGCGCCCTTTCCGGCATAAGTCGCCTTCTTGGCTCTGATCAGAAACAGAACTGTGTCACGCGTCATTCGAGTTTCCTCCAATAATGCTATTCTCTAGTTTTCAGGTCATTCTATCACGTTTTCTTCCCTCCACGCAATACGAACAAAGAGCCCGGCACAAATGCCGAGCTCCCAGGAACTCTGTTGAATTTTATGCTTTTTCAAGCGTATTCTTCTTAACAGTCTTCTTTCCAAACAGGCTCTTGATGCTGATATTCTTCTTGCTCAGCACATCCAGCAGAACGGCCAGCAGAAGGACCAGGCCTTTAACAACCTGCTGCAGGTTCTGGCTCATGCCCATCAGGGACATGCCGTTGTTCAGCACACCCATGATCAAAGCACCGATCAGAGCGCCCATGATGGTACCGGTTCCGCCGTAAGCGGATGCACCGCCGATGAAGCAACTCGCAATGGCGTCCATTTCAAAGCTCTTGCCGGCTTCAGGGCTGGCAGCGTTCAAACGGGCGGCGAACACCAGACCGGCGATAGCCGCGATAAAGCTCATGTTGGTGTAGGCGAAGAACATCATCTGCTTGGTCTTGACGCCGGACAGTTCAGCAGCCTTCATGTTGCCACCGATGGCATACAGGTGACGGCCACGCACAGTCTTCTGGGTGAAGAAGTTGTAGACAACCAGCAGGATGCCCAGAATGATCAGAACGGTCGGGATACCGCGGTTGCGGCTCAGCAGATAGAAAATACCAATCACCACAACAGAGGTCACAACCATCTTGGCGATCATCGCGCCGATATCTTCCAGCTCGTATCCCTTCGCCTTGCGCTTGCTGCGATTCACGATCTGCATCACGCAGAAACCAATTGCCAGCAGTACACCGACAAACAGACAGATCAGGTTGATCTTCATGCCGAAGACTTCCACAGGAATATCCGGGATAAAGCCGGTCGACAGACGTTCAAACTCATCCGGGAAAGGATTCAGGGTCAAACCGTTCAGGATCAGCAGGGTCGCGCCACGGAAGACCAGCATGCCGCTCAGAGTGGTAATGAAAGGCGGAATGCCAACATAGGCGATCCAGAAGCCCTGCCACATACCGATCAGGATACCGATCAGCAGGCAAAGGAAAATGGCGAGGTACACATTCATATGCCATACGATGATGAATGTACCTGCGCAAGCGCCGATCAAAGCGACAGTAGAGCCGACGGACAGGTCGATGTTACCGCCTGTGAGAATGCACAACAGCATACCGACGGCCAGGATGACCACATAGGCGTTCTGGTTGATCAGATTACCGATGTTCATCGGTTTGAGCATTTTTCCGCCGGTGGTAATGGTGAAGAGCGCGATGATCAACACCAGGACCAGCAGCATGCTCATTTCTTTCATATTGCCGTTAGCAGCTTTCTTTTTCATGTGCCAATCTCCCCCTTGTTGCTGTCACGCATGATGTAACTCATCACATCTTCCTGCGTCACGCCTTTGTTTTCAAGTTCCGCGACCATATGGCCTTCATTCATGACATAGATACGGTCCGCCATACCGAGAATTTCCGGCAGTTCGGAGGAGACCATCAGCACAGATTTGCCGGCTTCGACAAGGTGGTTGATGATTTCGTAGATCTCGTACTTGGCGCCAACGTCAACACCGCGGGTCGGCTCATCCATCATCAGGATATCAGGTTGCGCGAAAATCCACTTCGCGACCAGCACTTTCTGCTGGTTTCCGCCAGACAGGTTGCCGACCAACTGTTCCACCGTGGGGGTCTTGATGCCCAATTCCTTCCGCAGTTCCTTTGCTTTTGCGGTTTCGACGTCAACATCGATCACCCCATGTTCGGAGATAAACGCGGGTCTTGCCAGCGTAATATTCCGCTTGATGGAATCCGAGATGATCAGGCCATTGCCCTTTCTGTCTTCCGTCACATAAGCCAAACCGGCGTTGATCGCCTGCGGCACATCGTGCAGATGCACTTCCTTGCCGTCGATGATCAAGTGACCGCTGATGCCGGTACCGTAAGCCCGACCGAAGATGGACATACACAGTTCGGTACGTCCCGCGCCGATCAGACCGGCGATGCCGACTACTTCGCCCCGCCGCACATTGAGGGAAACATTGTCAACCACCTTACGGTCCGTGTAAAGCGGATGATATACATTCCAATCCTTCACTTCCAGCGCAATATCGCCGATATTGTGCTCACGCGGCGGATAACGGTTGCTCATCTCACGACCAACCATGCCGCGGATGATACGCTCTTCAGAGGTGTCATCCTCTTTGCTGAGCGTTTCGATTGTCTTACCGTCACGGATAATAGTGATCTTATCCGAAACGTAAGAGATCTCATTCAGCTTGTGGGAAATGATAATGGACGTGATTCCCCGGGTCTTCTTGAATTCAAGCAGAAGATCCAGCAGATTCTGTGCGTCGCTCTCGTTCAGTGAGGACGTTGGCTCATCCAGGATCAGTAACTTTACGTTTTTCGCCAATGCCTTGGCAATTTCCACCAGCTGTTGTTTGCCGACACCGATATCTTTGATCAGTGTACGGGGGCTTTCAGTCAGGCCGACGATCTTCATATATTCGGCAGCCTTCTGATAGGTGGCGTCCCAGTTGATCACGCTGTGCTTTGCTTGCTCGTTTCCGAGGAACATGTTTTCAGCAATGCTCAGATAGGGGACCAGCGCCAGTTCCTGGTGAATAATAACGATTCCCTGATGTTCAGAATCCTTGATGTTGTGAAAGCGACACAATTCGCCATTGAAATAGAATTCACCGCCGAAGGAGCCGAACGGATGGATTCCGCTCAAAACTTTCATCAGTGTGGACTTGCCGGCACCGTTTTCACCGACTAGCGCGTGGATCTCGCCTTCTTCCACCTGCATCGAAACATCGTCCAACGCTTTTACGCCGGGGAACTCCTTGGTGATATGCCGCATATCCAAAATGAGATTGGCCAAAGACTTCTCCTCCCTACCTAACTGCCACTGCCTGAACCTTGTCGCAGTTGATCATAGAAAACCGGAACGCTTTCATAAGTAAAAGAGAGGGGCAGACGAGATATCTGCCCCTCTCTGCCATATACTTGGATCTACAGGCTGTCTATTCGGATTACAGACCCAGATCTTCGGGCTTGTAGTAGCCGGAGTCGATCAGCAGTTCCTGATAGTTGTCCAGATCGGCGAACACAGGAGTGCAGTTGAAGGAAGGAACTTCGAACACCTGGTTGTCGTAGGTGGCATTGGTTTCGGGGGTATTGCCGGCAAGGATGTCCTTAACCATGGCAACAGTCTGAGCGGCCAGGGTGCGGGTATCCTTGAAGATGGACATGGACTGCAGGCCAGCGAGCATGTTGATCATGCTGGCGGTGTCGCAATCCTGACCAGTGATGACGGGGATGTTTTCCTTGGTGTAGCCGAAGGAAACCAGAGAAGCGGAGACACCCTGAGCAGTGGAGTCATTGGAGCACAGAGCGATGTCCAGCTTCTGGCCGCCGGTCAGGGCGTCCGGATAGTAGCCGGTCAGGATGGTGTCCATACGGGACTGAGCCTTAGCAGAATCCCAGTTGGGGGTAGCAATCTGTTCGAAAGCAGTCTGGCCGGAAACGCAAACCAGCTTGCCAGCATCCAGATAGGGCTTCAGAACATCGTAGGCGCCGCCGAAGAACAGGCCCGCGTTGTTGTCGCCGGGATCGCCGCCGGTGAATTCGATGGTGTACACCTGATCGGTGTTCGCCAGGTCGAACTTCTGCTCAACATACTGGCCCTGGATGGTGCCAACGCCGTAGTTGTCGAAGGTGGTGTAGTAGTCAACGTTCTTGGTGCCGGTCAGCAGACGGTCATAAGCGATGACGATGATGCCGGCGTCCTTAGCAGCGGCCAGCACGGTGTCCAGAGCGCCACCGTCGATGGAGGCAACAACCAGAACCTTGCAGTCGTTCAGGATCATGTTTTCGATCTGGGAAACCTGGGTAGCCACTTCGTTGTTGGCGTACTGGAGGTCAACTTCGAAACCGGCGGCTTCGAGCTGTTCCTTCATGTTGGCGCCATCCTGGTTCCAACGCTGGAGGCTCTGGGTGGGCATCGCAACACCGACTTTGTCGGCGGCGAAGGCGGACGCGCAGCCAACGCACATCATGAGGACCAATACCATAGCGAGGATCTTCTTCATGGATAGATACACTCCTTTTCTGTTTTACGGTCATTTTGACCGTTTTGATGGAATGATTTTATCTCTATCTTACCAGATTGTCAATATATCGCATTTTGCGTCTTGCAAAAATCTGAAAATGTAAATGGTTACACGTTTTTGCAAAATCGTACATACAGTTCTGGAAAGACTTATCTGATAACGGTTTCAGGTCTTTTGGAGTGTTCTGTTTAGTCCCGAAAAATTTTTTCAAGATATGAAAATACATGAAAACGCAGGCGCTCTTTCTGCCCGCGTTTTCGCTATTTTTGTTTAGTTGTCCGACCGGTTGTAGCGCACCTTCATGTGTTCCCCGGCATTACCAAGGACTTTGCCCACCGCGGCCAGTGTCAGTTTTCTGGCTTCGGCACAGATCTTCGCGTTGGCTTCCTCCAGTGTCTTTTCATCTGCGTTCTCGGCCATTTTCGCGTCGTACTCGTTGATGAGTTTCGTGCCCATGGTCATCATCGCGTTCTGGTACCGCTCCACATGCTGGATCGCCGTGCCGAAGTGCGGATCCGCCATCACGCCGATCAGGCGGCTGCACCAGTAGAAGTTGTCTGTG
>JAZUFB010000273.1:0-4214 GCA_045640475.1 Clostridia bacterium | reverse complement strand
ATCGCGCGGCTCGCGGATCGGGTGTCCGGGGTATTTGTCCCGGCCGTGACCGGGATCGCGCTGGTGACGTTTTGCGTGTGGTTATTGATCGGGAAACCGTTTGACTTCGCACTGGCACGGGCGATCTCCGTGCTGGTGATCAGCTGTCCCTGCGCGCTTGGACTGGCGACACCGGTGGCCATCATGGTGGGTAACGGTGTCGGCGCGAAGCACGGGATCCTGTTTAAAACGGCTGTGTCGCTGGAAGAAACCGGAAAAGCTGTGATTGCGGTGCTGGACAAGACCGGGACCGTGACGCGGGGCGAACCGGAAGTGACCGGCTTGTTCCCCGCGGAGGGAACCACGGAAGAAGAACTACTGAAAGCAGCTTACGCGCTGGAGAGCATGAGCGAACATCCGCTGGCGAAAGCCGTGACGCGGGAAGCGGAAAAAAGAGGCCTTGAAAGAGCTGAAGTGAGCGACTTTACGGCGCTGCCGGGAAACGGGCTGAGCGCCGTGGCGGAAGGAAAGGAACTGCTGGGCGGCTCGGTGAAGTATATCTCCGGACGCGTGGCAGTGCCGAGGAAAGTTCTTGAACAGGCGGACCGTGTGGCGGATGCCGGAGGAACACCGATCCTGTTTGCGCGGGACGGCCGTTTGCTGGGGCTGATTGCCGTGGCGGATACGCTGAAGGAAGAAAGCACGGCTGCAATCGCGGAACTGAAGAAGATGGGGATCCACCCTGTGATGCTGACGGGAGACCATCCACGCACAGCGGCGGCCATTGCTGCGGCGGCAGGGATCCACTATGTGGTGGCCGGTGCGATGCCGGACAGAAAAGCCGCGGTGGTGGAGAGACTGAAGACCCTTGGCAAAGTGATCATGGTGGGTGACGGCATCAACGACGCGCCTGCCCTGACCGCGGCGGACATGGGAATTGCCATCGGCGCCGGAACGGATGTGGCAATCGACGCGGCGGATGTGGTGCTGATGAACAGCGGGTTGAATGGCGTGCCCGCGGCGGTGCGGCTTTCACGGAAAACGCTGAAGAACATCCGGGAAAACCTGTTCTGGGCGTTTTTCTACAACGCGCTTTGTATCCCGCTGGCGGCCGGGTGCTGGATCGGACTGCTGGGTTGGGAATTGAGCCCCATGGTTGGGGCGGCGGCAATGAGCCTGTCCAGTTTCTGCGTGGTATCCAACGCGCTGAGACTGAACCTGATGGATCCGTATAATGGGAAGCGGGATCGGCGGACGAAACGGGAGATTCCCGAAGAATCGCTGAAAGCGCTCCTGAAAGATATCAATGAAATGATGGAGGAAAAAACAATGACGAAAACGATGAAGATCAAAGGAATGATGTGCCCCCACTGTGAAGCCCGCGTGAAGAAAGCGCTGGAAGCCGTGGATGGCGTGGAAACTGCCGTGCCGAGCCATGAAGCCGGGACCGCCGTGGTGACCCTGAGTAAGGAAGTTGCCGACGAAGTGCTGAAGGCTGCCGTGGTGGCGCAGGATTACGAAGTGCTGGGCATTGAGTGATCCAGAACTGGATGAATGTAGCTGAAATGGATTATTGCAATATGAAACAGTTCACAAAAATTGTGAATTGTGATATAATTGCAAAAAAAGATATGGAACAGGATATAACGCATTGGCTTCAGAAAAAGTAAGGCAATATTACGGGGAATCTCTTGCTCCAGAAGAAAAGTTACAATAGGCCTTTACAATTGTTTTTGATTATGCTATTTTATTATTGATAATGATAATCATTATCAATAATAATGGAGGGAGCGGTCAACCGTGAAAAGATTCAGCCGGAACCGCCAGGCAATTCTGGAATGTCTGCGTTCTACCACCGTTCATCCAACGGCGGACTGGATCCTTGAACAGCTGCACCCATCTTATCCGAACCTGAACCTCGCGACTGTATACCGGAACCTTCTTCAACTGAAGGAAGACGGGCTGATCCGTTCCATGGGAGTCGTTGCTGGACAGGAACATTTTGACGGTAATATCGAACCGCACGCGCATGTTATTTGCAAATGCTGCGGCAGAATTCTGGATCTCCCGCTGACAAATGAACTGAGAAAACAGATGGAAGATACCGGTTCAAACACCGGCTTTGAAGTCCAGACTTTTCAATTCACAGGGCTCTGCCCGGAATGCCGCGGATCCAATACTTAAGGAGGAATCTATTACGGACCCGAAAGTCATGTTCAAATTAACCTACGGTCTGTTTGTGCTGACCGTAAATCAAAATGGCAAAGATAACGGATGTATCATCAATACCGCCATTCAGGCGGCATCCGAACCGAATACCGTTTCTGTGGCCGTCAACAAGGCCAATTATACCCACGATATGCTTATGTCCGCTGACGCGTTCACGGTTTCTGTGATCAGTCAGGACGCTGATTTCGAGCTGTTCAAGCGATTTGGTTTTCAATCCGGGCGCACCGCGGATAAATTTGCGGGGCTGGAAGAAGTCGAACGCACCGACGTAGGCGCACTGGCTGTTACCCGGGGGACCAACGCCTGGATCTCCGCCCGGATCACCGGACGATACGATTTGGGAAGCCACACCCTGTTCCTGGGAACCGTTGAGAACGGAAAGATCCTTTCGGATATTCCTTCCGTGACCTACGGATACTATCAGGAAAACATCAAACCTAAGCCCCAGAAGCGTGTCGAAAACGGAAAGACGATCTGGCGCTGCACTGTTTGCGGCTACGAATGGGAAGGTGACGAGCTCCCTGCGGATTTTGTATGCCCCATCTGCAAGCATCCGGCATCGGATTTTGAAAAAGTCGTTCAGGCCGAACAAAACGCGGCTATGAATATAGGTCAACCCGAAGCAAAAGTTTATGTCAAGGAGGAAAAGAAAATGAAGTATGTATGTCCTGTCTGCGGTTATGTTTACGAGGGTGACAATCCCCCTGCCGAATGCCCCGTTTGCCACGTTTCCGGCGAAAAGTTCATCGTTCAGGGTGAAGACAAAACTTGGGCTGCCGAGCATGTGATCGGTGTGGGCAAGCAGTTCCCCGCGGACATTCCTGAAGAAGTGAAAGCGGAGATCATTTCCGGCCTGAAGGCCAATTTCGAAGGTGAATGCACCGAAGTCGGCATGTATCTGGCCATGGGCCGTGCTGCCGCTCGCGAAGGCTATCCGGAGATCGCCGAATACTGGAAGACTGCTGCTTTTGAAGAAGCCGAGCATGCCGCGAAGTTCGCCGAGCTGTTGGGCGAAGTGGTTTCCCCCAGCACGAAGGAAAACCTGAAAGTCCGCGTGGAAGCCGAAAACGGCGCTACCGCCGGCAAGACCGCTTTGGCCAAGCTCGCCAAGCAGTATAACCTCGATGCCATCCATGATACCGTGCATGAAATGGCCCGTGACGAAGCCCGCCATGGAAAAGCTTTTGAAGGTCTGCTGAAGAGATACTTCGGTTAATCCGCAAAACCTCAATAATCCAATGGGTTCTGAAGGGGTTGCTCAATAAGGGCAACCCCTTATTTTTCCCTCCTTTCCGCCCAAAACATTGGATACTTTAGTGGATAATCCCGCAGCTTTCGAAGCTTCAAAAGCACAAAGTGGATACCATCAATATTGGATACCCTAAAATGTATTCTAAATGTAGCAATTTCAACGGTCAATCAGGTTTCGTTTACAAAATAATCAGCCTGCTCACTCAGCAGGCTGATTCGTTTATTTGTACTGATCCAATAGCCCAGACAAGAATTTTTTGTATTCCTCAACCACATCATCGGGTCCGATGATCTCCATCTGTGTACCCATGCCTGTTACCCATATGTTAGCTAATCAAGAATGAAAGTTGATGAATGTAGAAATGAATGATTATTATGAATCCTATTTTGACGGCGGAATGCTTCAATTGATCGGGTGGAGTCTGTTGGGGTTCCTGGTGACCGTATGTACAGCCGGTATTTGCTTTCCGTGGGCGTTTTGTATGGTGTATCGCTGGGAGGCAAAGCATACGGTGATCAACGGACACCGTTTATCCTTTGACGGGACCGCGGTACAGTTGTTCGGCAATTGGATCAAGTGGCTCTTGTTGACGATCATCACAGTTGGCATCTACGGTTTTTGGGTCGGAATCAAGGTGAAAAAGTGGAAGGTTAAGCATACGCATTAAGTCCACTCGAATCTTTTGCAATAGATCGAATCTTTTGCAATGAAATAAGCAATTTGGAACGCCATGCGTCAGCATGTTGTTGGGCAT
>JAZUFB010000272.1:0-4979 GCA_045640475.1 Clostridia bacterium | reverse complement strand
ATGTGGTCGATTATCCCAAGGTCCTGAGCATTCTGGAAACTCGTACAGAATACGGCACTGATCTGGACCAGATCTTTATCGAGTGCTTCTCCGAGCTGATCGTGACCGATGGCGACGTGCAGGCGATCTACAACGAGTATGTTGAGCGCTGGAACGATGAAGGTGGTCTCGAGTTTGAAGCGGAAGCAACCGCCGTCTACGCTGCCCAGTAAATCGTATCCCGAATGGTGGGGGAAGGGAAACCTTCTCCCCACCACCGGGTGCACGGACCGAATTCGTGCCACTTATGGGTCTTCCGTCCCCAAGTGATGCCGGGGGACGGGGTTCTAGACAGACGCCGCTAAGCAGCGTTTGTCTAGAGCCGATATACCGCTTCTCGACTTAAAACCTGTAAGATTTCCATAAATTAAACAGAGGGGAGAGACTGTTTATGAAACGCTGTACATTTCAGATTGACAGAAAATTGCGTTTGCGCCGGTGGCCCCGGATCGAATCCTATCAGAACTCCACGCTTCGGTACACGCCTCCGGAGGACTTCCCGGCATTCTGGTCGCAACAGATGGATATGCGTCCCAAAATCCTGCGTGTTTGGGTCACGCTGGATGAGATCTGGAACCAGGATACGGATACTTACGATTGGAACTATTTGATTGGTGTAGACAAACTGGGCGAAACACGCCATTATCCCTATGACTGGCCCAGCACCAGACCATCGAAAACACATTTTGAAGAGTATCTGACTTCTTATTGCGCCATCGCAGAGGAAGCAATGCTGAATATCCGGCGCTTTGAAAGAGAAACGGCAGACGGTGTCCTGTCCTATGAAAAATATGAGGAAGTTGTGGAAAAAGTTATAGAGCACTGTGTGCAGCTTTGTCCCAACATCCGCTGGATTGAAGCGCTGAACGAGAGCGACATCAAGACCTTCGGGATGATCAACATGGCAGAACGTGTGAAGCTTTACGATTGCATCTGCCGTGCTGCAAAACGTTTGAACGGTCGTTACGGATGGGAGCTGAAGGTGGGCGGCGTTGCAATCACGGGCGGAAATTATTTCAAGCAAGAATATGAGTATTTGCAGCAGTTGGCTGCGACGGACACACCGGAACGCCGGGTTGATTTCTACTCTTACCACAGTTACCGCGGGGATCGTAACCGCCTGACACAGATGTATGTGCTGCACAAGGCGGCAATCGAGGAGTTGGGTCTGCCGGATGCACCGATGTTCATGGATGAATTCGGCACCCGTCCCTTAAGCGGTGAGCGAATCGAAAACCTGATGAACGCCTGCGGCACGCTGGCAGGTATGCTGCATATGTCCGATATGCGCGGGCTGTATGTCTTTCCGTGGTGTACATACCACAATCCTGAATTACAGATGGTGTACACGCAGTATTTGCGTACAGGAAACGGTTATACGGCTACACCGAACGCCTTTGCCGTACGGTTGCTCCGCGATATGTTGGAGGATGAACTTGTGGTGGAATAGGGACAGGCACTCGTCGGTATGGAGGATCATGATTGCAGTGTGATGTATTCCCGCGATCCGGGTCAGTTGAAAGCAACGGCTTCGGGCGATGAAGTCCGGCTGATCGTGACCAATCCAAGTGAGGAAGAGATGGCCGTCAGCGGCTCCATTGTCAATTTGACGGGAAGCAAAGCCGTTGTTGAGAAACTCCAGGTGGACGAACAGCATAACTATTTCCCGGACGATCCCGCGGATACGGCGTTGAAAGTGACCGAAAGACAGGAAGTTCCCGTAATCGACGGCTAGGTGCATCTTTCCACGTTGCTTCCCCGCTTTGGTTTTGCCGGCATCCGGGTGACCGTGCTGCCTTGAATTGCTACACAGGACAAAGGAGGAATTTTCCATGAGTTTTATGTTTCATCCATATCCCTATGCTGATCCTGAGGCCGTAAACAAGGTGACGGGTCGGGGCGTCCAGCCTGTGGTTGGTTTGATTCCTGTAGCCAAAGAGATTGGCGCTATTTTGAAGGCCGGTAAAACGGTCGGTATCGATGCTTACCCGGGGGCGAATGTAAACGCACTGGTCAACGTGATCCGCCAGGTGACCACAGACAAAAACGGCGGCTCTGATATCACTTTCGTGGATGCTGCGACTTTGCTGAAGACGCCTGCCGTTCTGACTGAAATGCTGAAGCCCTACTTGCCGGAGGATCGTGAGATCGACCCCGTATTACTGTATGGCCGACGCTACAGGGACGGCTATACCGGTATGCAGGAAAAGGAAAAGGCCGCTGCGCTGAAGGAAATGCTGGCGGAAAAGAAAGGTGTATTGGTATTTGGTTTAGGTGCTTTAGCTCCTGAAATTCAAGATGCTTATGATGTACGCATCTGGATGGATATCACGCCGCGCAACGCCGCACTGGCTTTCAAAAACGGTCATGCCCGCAATGTCGGCGCCGATCCCGAAAAGGAATTGCCCTACAGTCTCCTCATGCGCAGAAACTATTATGTGGATTTTGAAAATGCAATCGATCTGCGTTGGGACTTGATCCGTTCCGGTAAAATGAATCTGTATATCAGTGCGGATGAGCCTGAGAAAATGCAGATGGTCTCCTTTGCTGATCTGAAAACGCTGTTTGAGGAAATCAACGAACGGCCGTTCCGCTGCCGCCCGGTTTATCTGGAAGGCGTATGGGGCGGGTGGTATATCCATCGTCTTCGTCACCTTCCCAAAGAAATGAAAAATTGCGCATGGGTTTTCGATATGATTCCCATGGAAGTTTCTATCGTAGCCAAGACTGATTCGTATGAGTTTGAAGCCCCCTTCTTTACCTTCGTTATGGTGATGGGTGAAAAACTGCTGGGCAAACAAGCATATGAACAGTTCGGCGGCTATTTCCCGATTCGTTTCAACTATGATGATACCTATCATTCCAGCGGTAATATGTCCATCCAGTGCCATCCCGATGCAGATTACGTCATGAAAAACCATGACGAGCTGGGACGTCAGGACGAAAGCTATTATATTGTTATTACAGGTCAGGGAGCGAAGACCTATCTCGGTTTCCAAAACGAGAACAGCTGTGAAGAATTCTTTAAGGAAGCCCGCCGGGTTGAACATAATACGGAGCTGATTGATTACGAGAAGTACGTTAACTGGGTCGATTCCAAGCCGGGCACGCAGGTCATGATCCCGGCCGGAACTATCCATGCCAGCGGTCGGAATCAAGTCATCCTTGAGATCGGCAGCCTGACAGTCGGTTCCTATACCTACAAGCTATATGACTACAAACGCCTTGATCCTCAAACCGGCCTGCCGCGCCCGATCCATCTGGAAATGGGCAGTAAGGTAATTCATGGTGAGCGAACACACGAATGGGTGGAAGCCAATCTGGTAAACCATGGCGGCGTTGTACGCGAGGGCGCTGACTGGAAAGAGGTTGTTGTCGGTGAACATGATCTGCTGTACTTCTCTCTGCGTAACCTGATCTTCAACAAGTCTATGGAGGATGATACCGATGGCTTGTTCCACGTGCTGGTGCTGGTGGATGGTGAAAAGGTCAAGGTTGAATCTGTTGACGATCCCAGCAAGTTCTACATTATGAACAGCATGGACATGGTTGTTCTGCCCGCCGGCATTGGCAAGTATAAGGTTACTAACCTTGGCGTTGGTACCGTTACTATCCACAAAACCCACTTGAAGAAGGAAGGCTGAACTTATGCGCAAACCTAAGGTTGGCTTTTTCCTGGTTGGAACAGGCCGCTTTAAGGCAATTGGTGAGGGCACTGTTCACGGGAGCTGCTTCGAGAGAAAACAGACGGAAGCCGAATGGATGGTTCGGTCGGCTTCAGAACGTTTTGATGTATGCTTCCCGGGCGTCATCTATACAGCCGATGACACCCGGGAAGCCATCCGCTGCTTTGTGCGGGAAGAGGTAGATTGCGTGTTTATCCTTTTCCTCAATTGGGCAGAAGACTTTGCACTCAATCGCTTTCTGCGCGACATGCCTCCTGTTCCCATACTTTATGGATGGCGGATGCGTGATAGCGTGCAACTCGGCGACACGCACGATGATGACGAATTTGCAGAATACTTGTGCTGCGGTGGCTTGGTTGGGTCTTTGGAAGGCTCAGGCGATGTTGCCCGCTACGCCCGCCCGATGCTTACGACAGCTTCAGGTACATGGAATGAACTGCTTGACAGATTGACGGTGTTTGCGCAGGCAGCATCTGCCCGTGCAGTGCTGAAGGAAAGCCGGATCGGACTATTGGCGTCGTATAATGAAGTAATGTGGTCTACCTATGTGGACCCATATGACCTCTTTATGAAAGTAGGTCCGGAGGTTAACTTTCTTTCCATTGCTGAATTACGCGATTGTATCGATGAAATTCCCGATGACCAGGCTCAGCACGTCATGCAACGGCTATCCCGCACTTTTGAGGTGAAGCCGGATGTGGATCCGCAGAAGTTTCTGGCTTCTGTTCGGGCAACAATGGGTATGGAACTGCTGGCGAAGAAACACCAGTCCGATCTGCTCGTTTTGAACGATGTAGACACCATGCTGTTTGCAAAAGTCGGCTTGAGGCCCGGTTTCTATCCGACCAGCGAAGCCGTGGATACTGTTATTGTGCCCGAGGGGGATATTGGTCTTGGGCTTGCGGCATACTTCCTCAAGCTATTGGGGGCGTCGCATGTTCATGTCATAGAGCCTTTCCATGTGGATCGACCCTCGGATACGTTTGAAGGCGGTCATGCAGGACCGAATGATTACACCCACCCTGATGGAAAAACGCAGATTGCACGCGATGTCCGCTTTGCAAAGACCCAATGGAAGCATGCGGGCGCACCGTTTGCGTGGCACGTCTTTCCTACGGGAATACACACGATGGTGCATATCTCACAGCATGGTGAGAAGTTTATCCTGGCTGCCACATTGGTAGAATCGCTGCCGCAGGAGGCTCATCTGGCAACCTATTCGCATGGCAGATTTAAGCAAGTCGGAGGCCAAGC
>JAZUFB010000271.1:0-3810 GCA_045640475.1 Clostridia bacterium | reverse complement strand
CGTCTGGCCCGTGTGGTCACGCTGACGGAGAAAACAAAAGTCGGATCGTCATCCAGCAGTTTGGACACCAGTGTCCCTTTACCGGCACCCGAGGGGCCGGAAAGCACCAGCAACATTCCACGTCTGCTTTCATTCATAATTGAAGCATCCTCCGTTTCCCTGTTGTCAAACCATTATTCCACGTTCTGGATCTGTTCGCGAAGCTTTTCGATCTCGCTCTTCAGGTCCACCACATGCTGCGCGATTTCCGCGTCAGAAGCCTTGGAACCGAACGTGTTGGTTTCCCGGTTCATTTCCTGGAACAGGAAATCCATCTTTTTGCCGATCTCGCCTTTCGCATCCAAATAGCTCCGCATCTGGGCGATGTGGCTTTCCAGTCGGGCCAACTCCTCGTCCACGGCACAACGGTCCGCCATAATGGCCACTTCCTGTGCGATCCGTTGCGGATCAGCCGCGTCCTGCAAAAGGTTCTCAATCTTTGCGATCAGGCGTGCCCTGTATTCTTCCGGCACCTGTGGAGCTCTTTCCAGGATCTTCTCCCGCAAAGCCGCTGACGCGTTCAAGTGGAAAAGCAGATCTTCCCGCAGATGTGCGCCTTCTCTGTCGCGCATTTCCGTCACCTGCTTCACTGCTTCCCGGGTCGCCTCGGCACAGATGGAAAGCAGCAGCTCCTGATCCATCTCGGTTTCCGTAACAGTCGCCACACCTTCCAGGCTCAGCAGATCGCGTACGGACAGTTTGCTTCCGTCCTGTACAAGATCAGCCAGTTGCTTGGCAGCCATGGCATAGGATTCGGCCAGTTCGCGGTCGATTTCAACACGGGACGCGCCTTTTTCAGTATTCCGTACATTGACGAAAACCTCAACATGGCCACGTTTCATGCCCGCGGCGATGCCGTCCCGCAAACAGCTTTCCAGAAAATTCAGGTTGCGCGGCAACCGGATCGCGAGGTCCAGATAACGGTGATTCACAGTTTTCAGTTCCACCGTCACTTCCCACTGATCCCGGCTGACCTTTCCGGTACCGCAGCCCGTCATACTTCTCAAGGGAATCCCCCTCCTTCAGATAATTGATATATTATATCACTTTCAACGCGTCAAATCAACGCAAGCCATTTTCCGATATAAATCAGGGCAAACAGCGTCCCCATGGAGAAAATAGTCGTCAGCACCACCTGACTCGCCGCGAGCGGGCCATCCCCACCCATCGCCGATGCCATGGGATAAGAGCTCACCGCGCAAGGCGCACCGAAGAGAATGATCATCACACCCAGTTCCGCGCCCCGGAAGCCCATCAGGATCGCAAGCGTCATCATCACTGCCGGGATGACCAGTTGTTTCAGCAACACTGTCCAGATCAATTCCTTCCGGTTGTCACGGATGCCTTCCCACTTCAGCGAGGCACCCAGTACGATCAGTGAAAGCGGGGACGCGATTCCGGCCACTTTGGACAGTGAATCCTCCACCACCTGGGGGAAGCGGATATTGAACAGCAGGCAGATCGCACCAAGCGCACAGGCCACAATCAGCGGATTGGTCACGATATCCTTCAGGATCTTTTTTTTGCTGGTGCTTTTCCCGGCCGGAACGGACAGAGCAACCACTGCAAGAATATTGTTCAGCGGGATGACCACCGGCAACGCGAGTGAATAGATCAGGATCCCGGGCTCTCCAAACATGCTTTCCATCAGCGGGATCCCGAGGATCGCGAAATTGGTCCGGAATATGCCCTGTACCATGACCCCCTGTTTTTTCGGATCATGAACAAACCGGGGCACAAGAATAAAGGCCGCCAGAAAAATACCGGCCACGCCAAGGAAAAGGAAAAGCAGATATTTCAGGTCCGGAGTGCCGGCGGAGGACATGGAACGCATATTGTTGAACAGAAGTACGGGCAAAAAAAGTTTGAACACGAGTTTGTTCACCGCGCCGGCGGTTTCCGTGCTCAACCAGTTCACTTTTCGCAGGACCCATCCCAACACCAGCAGGATCAACATCGGGAACATGATGTTACAGGTGATTCCCAGTTCCGCCATCGTTCAGATCCCTTTCCGCGTGAGGACCGTACCGGCTCCGGAAGCAACTTGCTTTTTCCGGTATCCGATCCTCCTTATTGCTTGTTATTGCTTGTATCATAACATTTTCTCGCTCTCTTGTCCATATCAGCACAGGGGCGTCAGCTGCCACAATAAAACAAAAATCTTCCGTTTTTTTTATCCGCTGATGACATCCTGCAGCAAATCATGATATAATCAGACATGATCGAATAAAATATAGGAGGAACGAACATGAAAAGACGAATCGGAATCCTCACCAGTGGCGGGGACTGTCCCGGTCTGAATGCCGCCATTCGCGGTGTTGCCCGCGCGGCATACGAAATGTTTGACGATGTGGAGATCGTCGGGATCCACGATGGTTATCGCGGCCTGATTGAAGGCGATTACTCTGATATGAAACGCAGCCAGTTTTCCGGAATCCTGACCCTGGGTGGCACGATTCTGGGCACCAGCCGCACCCCTTTCCGTGATATGCGCAAGATCGGCGATGACAATGTCGACAAAGTCGCCGCGATGAAAAAGACCTATAAAGACCTCAAGCTGGATTGTCTGGTCACCCTCGGCGGAAACGGCACCCATAAGACCGCGAACCTTCTTTCCGAAGAAGGCCTCAATGTCATCGGTCTGCCCAAGACCATCGATAACGACATCTATGGCACCGATTTCACCTTCGGCTTCCATACCGCCAACGATATCGCCACCGAAGTGATCGACCGGATCCACACCACTGCCGCCAGCCATGGCCGTTGCATGGTGGTCGAGATCATGGGCAATAAAGCCGGTTGGCTGACGCTGTATTCCGGCGTTGCCGGCGGTGCCGATGCCATTCTGATTCCCGAGATTCCCTATTCCATCGATAAGATCGCCAAGGTTGCTGAAAAGCGGGCCAACAGCAACAAGGGCTTCACCATCATCGCCGTAGCCGAAGGCGCCATGGACGAAGAAGAAGCCAAGATGAAGAAAAAGGATCGCGAAGCTCAGCGTGCCGCGACTCATTTTTCCTCCAGCGCCTACATCGCCAAGCAGTTGACGGAGAAGATCGGCGTGGAAGCCCGTGCCGTTGTTCCCGGACACATCCAGCGCGGCGGTTCTCCCAGTGCTTATGACCGCGTGCTTTCCACCCAGTTCGGCGTTCATGCTGCCGAATTGATCCGCGACGGCGTCTTCGGCGTCACAGTGGCACTCAAGGGCAACACCATCACCCACAACGCGCTCAAGGATATCGCCGGTGTGGCCAAGCCCGTTCCGACCGATCACCAGCTGATCGTCACTGCCCGCAACATGGGCATTTCCTTCGGTGACTGATATTGATTCAAAAGAGCACCCCGGACTTTATGATGGTCCGTGGGTGCTCTTTTTTCGTGTTATTTACTTTCCATAGCGATCCATTGTTCCCACACATCGGGCTGATAGCCGACCGTGACCCGGTTTCCGTTGCGTACCAGCGGGGCTTTCAAAAGCCACGGTGCATCCGCGATTGCGGGGATCAGCAGGCTATCCCGGTCATAATAACAAGCCGGGTGTTCCTTCACCTTTTTATCTTCCCGGTCAATCAATTCCTGCGCTCCGCAGGCCCGCACAAAAGTCTGGATCTCTCTTTCGCCCAGCGCGTGCTTTTTCAGGTCGATCTCCTGCACGTTGATCCGGCGTTCCTTGAAGAAGCGCTGAGCTTTCTGTACGTCGAAATTCTTCTTGGAGATATAGATCTGGATATTCATAGCCTTACCCCTTTCGGCGCAGGTCGTCCCCCATCA
>JAZUFB010000270.1:0-6359 GCA_045640475.1 Clostridia bacterium | reverse complement strand
GAAATCATCATTCAGGGCGAAGTTGATCTGAAAGACGACGAAATTGCAAGACTGATTGATGACGGCCTGGCCGAGTATGTTGTTCACATTGAGTGCTCATTGACCAGTTATCGCGAGGTTCGCTGCTTCTCCGATAAAACCTATGAACGCCATATCCCCGAAAAGGATCTGAACGGGCGAGTATCTGTGTGCTGTTTCATTGTGGCGAAAAAGGATCTTATTGGTTACACCAATTCGCATTTCAATGCGGACTACCAGGGTGCTTCCTTCGATATCGAACGTGGCAGCATCATGGCCATCGGTGGTCAGGTAAACTTCGATGTGACCAAGGAAACCGAAGATCTTGGTAAAATACCGTCTATCTTCTCCATTTGCCGCCATGCAGCTGACGAAGATGACTGCATGCGCATTGACATTGATGGTGACAAGATTGCAATCATTCTGAGCAATGCAGGTTTTCAAAACTACAAGATCCTTGTTGCCATGCCTGCGATGGTACCGGTTTTCCATTCCATGATCATCTTACCAGCGCTCATCTATGTGTTTGAAACACTCCGGCGTGATGGATTGGATGGCTATCAGGATCGTCGCTGGTTCATGGCTATTCAGCGTGCGCTGAAGAAAAACGGCATCGAGCTGGATATGGATACCTTGGGTAGTATCCCGTCCTATGAACTGGCCCAGAAGCTGCTTGATCTGCCTGTGGATCGAGCCTTGCAGGCAATCTCCACAGTTGGCGATCTGGATGAGGAGGATTGAGCATGAAGCTGCATTTTTTGAAGGAGGATGCCCTTGCAGCCATGAAGGGCAACCTTGATGCCAACCTCCATTTCTATCGCTCTCCCGATAACGCGTGGATCTATGATTACTTCCAGGGGGAGAATCCTTTTGGTGAGTTCAAGCTGGAAGTGCCGGATTTTCAGTTAACATTCGACTGTCAATCAGGTGATTATGCAAAATCAGATATTCAGAATGCAAAGATATTATACAGTGCATTGATTAATCTATCAGATACTCAAGCAACTGACGAGCGACTTTGGGCTGGCATGTGCCATTGTGATTTTTGGGATTACTGCCATGAGCGTTGGAATCATAATGATAATACTGAAAATCAAAAGCAGACCGTCATAAACCGATACTTTTTTAAAAAAGGCGATGGTATGAGACGTGCATTGCAACAAAACACTCTTTCAAAGCTATGGTGGGTTGCTAGATACGTCTATGATGCTTCCAGAAAAGACCCGTTTGAGCTGCTTGATTATTTCCAAAATGACTTCGCTACAAAAACCTTGGTCATCCTGTCAAACAATTATATCAGTTGTACATCGGTTGCGCACGGTCTGATTTCTGCTCTGCTGGAACTGGAAGCCGAAGGATTCACAATCAACAGAAGCAGTGGTGGTAGAAGCAATGCCAAGCAAGAGGTGTTCTATGAAGCAACACGTTACCTGAACATCTTTGGCGGCACGCATATTCTTGATTACTATTCCAGTGAGGAAATCAAGGAAAAAGTCATTCAACATTTGAAAAATCAAGAAGGTATTGTATACCGCACCATGGACACAACTCCTTCACATTCAGAACCCAAAGTCGAATCAGTTGTGACCGATGAAACAGACAGGGTTGAGGCATCAGCAACAGTTGAGAATAGCCCATACCCAGCAGAAACAGATCCACCCGTCAGTATTCCGGATGATGAACCGATAGCAGTTGAGATCCCGGAGATTGAAGTTGATCCTTCAGCCTTTGGATTTGCTGGCTTTGCCGGCGATGATTCATTCTTTTTCTCTGGCGAACAGGATAACTCGCTCAGAAAAGAAGCGGAATTCATTCAGGATGATGTTGTATCAGAAGAACCTACCCCTCAGGAAGTCATTCGGACAGTACCGGCTGCACCAGCCGATGAAGGCTATCTGCAGTATGAATTCCCAGAAACTGACTTGATCGCAGCACTGAGGGATCACGCATTTGTCTGTCTAGATAACCGTAGTACATCCGGATTAATCTGGGTGATCTATGATTCAAGCCGAGCAGTAGATTTCAAGATGATCTGCGAAAGGTTCAATGCCAAATACAAGTTTGAGCGACGTGGAGCTAAAGCAACAGATAACAAGGCTGCATGGTGCATCCTACAGCAGAAATGAGAGGTACGAACATGAAAGAAGATGCAGGTATCAAGTTTGAAATCGTCAATGAGATTGCTGTCATTTCTGACGACGGCAAGTGGCGCTTGGAGCTGAATCGCGTCAGCTGGAATGGTCGCGAGCCTAAGTATGATCTGCGCAAGTGGGCCCCTAATCACGAGAAGATGAGCAAAGGCATTACTCTTTCTGATGAAGAGGTTGTCAAACTCGCTGAAGTGTTTGCCGCTGAAAAGGAATTCATCAATTCCGAAGATTAAGCACTGTAAGGTGTGACGATTATGCTTGGTAATTTTGATTTCATGGTGAGCGAAGCGCGAATCGACACCTATCCGAAACACATTTATAGCCCATGCGAAAAGGCAGAATGCTATTTCGCAGATGGAGACTATCAGACCTCCATCAGCCAGTGCAGAACGTCCCTTGATTCTATCATCCATTGGATGTATTCCGCAGAGGATTTTCCCTGATTTAAATCCTTCTTTCGGTGGTACGTCAACGGGGTCATCAATCAGGCTGGCGTCATCTGAAAGCTGCTCCTTTGCGGCAACCATGACCCGTCGGTAAAGATCGGCCAGCTCCTTGCATTCGGAGAAATCGACACATTCGTTCATCGCCTTGATAATCAGCTTTTTTCTTTCTTTGAAATCGGATACACAACATCGGCATTGCCGCACGGCGCGATCCCAATCGTAAAAGGATAGTTCTCTTTTGCCACCGATGTCCGACCTCCTGAAAAAAGATTGCTTTTCCAAGGGCTTTGCCACCGCTGGCGGATTTCCATCCGCACTCCTCGGCGTGACAATACTACATCATATTATACAACACCCCGGCGATTTCGGCAACCTTTGAAATGTGTCCATATGATACCATTGACAGACCGCAAGCAACGAAAAAGCCGCTTCACAGAAGCGACTTTCGCGTATACCGGCAAGGATTATTCCTCATCCTCGTCCTCATCGACCTTGTGAATCGGGATTTCGAAGGTGCCGATTTCCTTGCCGATGACGGCCTGCTTTTCGGCCTCAAGCTCCTCCTTACTGATGACCATCAGGTGAGCCACATACTCCAGGGCAAGGGCAAGCGCTTCATCCGTTTTCTTCAGCTTATCCATTGCGTCGTAGAACTCATTAAGTTCTTCAAAGCTGTAGTCTTCGGGGAACGTCTCTCCGTCCTCATAGTCCATATCAATTTCCTTTTGGTAACGGCTGGTTTCACTCAACCAGAAATTCGGCATACCATAGACTTCAACAACACCGGCATAGTATTCCGCTCCGTTCTCTCTGAGCAGCTTGAGTTCAAGAATCCAATTACCGCCGCAAGGCCCGCACGCGAATCCGCCTTCGGATTCCCCACATTTGATATCCGCAATAATGATCTTTTCCATGATTTTATCCTCCTGCACGATTTTTGTCACACCATGGGTGATTCGATTCCAAGCAGCTTGTCCGCAATGTGCTGCGAAACGAAAGTTCGTATTTCCCGCTTCGTCGCCGGGCGGGGTTCTCCGGCAAAGGCCGATCCGTTTCCTTGAATCCAGCAGTAGAAGTAAGGAACTGCTTCTTTCGGCAGTATCTCCTTATACTGTCCCACCCCGGCAAACAGATAATGGATCGTGACAATCTCCTGCTTTTCTACAACCTCGGCAATCTTCGCGTCAATCAGATCTTTTTTCCACACCTTGTAAGCATCTTCTGAGGCACAGGCGGCTTTCAGCTTTTCCAGAAGCACTTCCCGCTGCTTCAGGTCAACGCCATCACCCAGATCATCATAAACGCAAGGATTTTTCATGCTTGCTTCCAGCATCAAACGGTAACGATACACGGCAGACAAGTCTGAAAAATCAACATTGAACAGCTGTTCCGGCTCTCTTTCGGGAATCGGCACCTGAATGTCCTTGATTGCTTTTCCCTTGGTATCTTGAATCAGCTTATCAACCATTTCCTGTGAGCCATCATTCTCTGTCGCAAGAATGATGAGGTATCGGCAGATATCAAGCCATTCCGGATCAACATGCTCAAAGATATCGACGTAGTCGTCCCCGGAAAGGAAACAGCTTTCAAGCAGCTCTTTCGGGATTTCGCTCTTTGCTGCCATCAGTTCATCAAATATGCCGACCATTGTTTTGAAGAACCGTGGAACCCCGTTCAGTTCGGAAAAAGAAACATAGGTGACTGAGCTGTCCGGCGCCGTCATTCTCATTTCAGAGGCGAAGGCATCGAATCCGTCCGTGCCGTACTTTACATCCGTGATTATGTAGTCCCGCATCATATATCCCTCCGGGTTTTCTTTTTCGGAGGCTGAACCGTCAGATTCGGGTTCTACGCCGACCAACAGTTCAATTAAGGAAATGTTGAAGTACTCCGCAATCATCTCGAGCCTGAACAGGTCGGATATTCCACTCCCCGTCATGGCCCTCTCCAAGTTGGAGATGTCTGCCTGATACAAGCCGAGATCAAGCGCCATCTTTTCCTGGGACACGTTCTTCTGCTTCCGAAGAAGCCTGATACGCTTTCCGATGTTGTCAGCGTTCATTCTTTCCTCAACCTCCTGTTACAGTATATTCGAAGGGTAATATGTTTTCTATAGCCCATTTCTTATAAAGCATTTTTCATAAAATGGGACGACCATACCGCTATTCCCCACCTTGATGTGAACCATACCGTCCGGATTCATACTCAATTTTGCTTGTTTGAGATAGCGGGTGAAATACAACTGCTACAGATATCATCCAGTTGCTCCCTGATTGCAGGGAACTCCTGATTAAGGTCTAATGTCTTAACGGTTATTGTGTTTCCGCTCATCTTATAGGTGCCGTTGGGATATACATCCTCATCTGTCTTGGCGTAGAGGAGCATTCCCGAAACGGTATGGTCCTGCCCGGCTAATTCGTGCTCTTTGTTCTTCACATAGGTGAAGATCTGGTACAGGTTTGCGGAGTGCAGAGTGTTCACGCCAAACTGGAGCTGGGTGGTGCGGGTATAATATTTTGCGTCAATAATCAGGACAGAGGTGCCCTTGGTCAGCATGATATCCGTCTGCATTTTCGGCAGCATTTCGTGAAAACCGTCATCCAGCTGCCACTCAATCTGAGACGCGTTTGCCATGACCTCCGGATGCTCGCGCCGGTAATATTCCAGGATGAACTTCTCATACAGGCGGCACATCCGCTGCTCATCGAGGAAGTCCATCAGTTTTGCGGTTCCGTCTTTCTGCGTTTGGAGCAGACCTTTGTACACCAACCAGCAGATGCTGATGAGCATCTGATATGTCTGATTGTTCCGGTTATACTGCATGTTCCAGTTTACCGTATGCAGGTCGATTGGCTCCACATCACTGAAGAACATCATCAGCGAGCGAAGCTCCTTCTTGCGGCTTTTCTCAATATTCGCCTTCATCAGAAGCAGCGCAGTTGTCTTGATGATCCGGTTCATTTCCGTATTGACGGAAAAACGGTCATAGGTACAGACCATCTGCTTTTTCTGAATTGTCAGCGTTTTGATGGACTCGGAAATATCCAGCTTTCCCTGCAGGGTGGAAAGAGGTTCTGAATACGACAAATATTCCCGGCCAAGGCCGCGTTTAATCTGGTTGCTGACGCCCTTCGCCAGGATGGCGGCGCAGAGATCCGCCGTGTTGTGAAACTGCTCGGTGGCCAGTTCTTTGTAGCCCTGCTCCTTCAACACCTGAAAGGCATAGGACAACATATAGTAGATGTTCTGAATTGGGATCACTTGACCGCACCCCGCAGATTTGCCGACCACTCAGCCACCTTGTTGGCCTCATCAAACCAGTATTCACGCAGAAGCGGGAGCAGCTCATACTCGACAATATCGCTCAGGTCGTTGTCACTGACCTTACCAGGCTCCAGGCCGCAGAAGTAGCTGTGCCCGATGCAGAAGCCCTCGCCCAGCGCGGCATCATCCTTAATCTGCTCGTTCAACTCCTGCATGCGGCTGATAAGCGTGTTGAATTTGTCACTGGCAAGACTGTCACGGTATTTTTTAAAACCATCCGTATCAAAGCCGGGATTCATGTCAATGAAGGAGAACCGGCGCCGCAGCGCGTAATCCAGCATGGCCAGGCTCCTGTCCGCGGTATTCATCATGCCAATGATATGCACATTCTTGGGGACGGAGAATTTCTCATCCGAATACAGCAGCCGGAGCTCCTCACCGCGCTTGTCCGTCTCAATCAGCATGAACAGCTCGCCGAAAA
>JAZUFB010000269.1:0-20208 GCA_045640475.1 Clostridia bacterium | reverse complement strand
TGCCGGTGGGATCAAAAGTCTCGCTTGCGGCATAAACAGTCCTGGTGGGAGGCGTCGTGATCTCGATCTTCGTCAGCGTAACAGGGATGGGATTGACCGTAATGGCTTGTGTGGCTGTTCTGGTCTCACTGCCCTCGGTATAGCTGACAGTCACAGCGGTATCCGTTGTGGCCAGTGCGCCATCCGGAGAGAAGGTATAGCCGGTCACAGGTTTGCTGCTGCCATCGCTGTAGGTCGCGGTGACGACCATGCCGGTGGGATCAAAAGTCTCGCTTGCGGCATAAACAGTCCTGGTGGGAGGCGTCGTGATCTCGATCTTCGTCAGCGTGATTGCCGGTAAGATCGTGAACGTTCCTTCATTCGAGATGCCGTCTGAGTAGCAGAAGCAGATAGAGTGCCCGGCCACAGTGAGACCGTCCAGCCAGTCGCTGTTCAGGGTCAGTACAGTGGGACTGGCAGCAACGGTATAGTTGCTCGGGTCAACTTTCTGATCATCCACTGTCACATAGAGGAATTTTTCAAAGGGACCGTCACAGGTAAACGTGGCGTCCTGGCCGGATCCGAGGGTATAGCTTTGTCCGTCGCCGTCGGTAATGAGGTAGAAGAGCTTCGTATTTTCCACCGTAAAGCCGTTGACCTGCGTAGTATATCCGGCCACAGGCTCTTCTTCGACGGAATACGTGATCTCATTTCCGTCTGTATCCTTCACAGGATAAGCGCCGAAATCGTAAGTCCATATGTTCTCCGTATCCGGCTTCACTGTTATCGTGTTGATCTTTTTCGCTTCCGCGCCCTTGTACTGCCGGAAGAGGTTCACGGTTACCTCGTCCGGGCGGAAGCTTTCATCCGTCTCGCCCAACCATTCAACGGTACCGGCCGGATGGACAACGTCAACGGTCAGCTGATTCAGGATGGAATATTCGAAGTAGTGATTGGTGCTCGTATAATACGGGATCGGTTTCATGCGGACTGTATACTGCAGCTGCTTACCATCCGAACTGACAGTCGGTCTTTCACCAAAGGTAAAGGACTGGGACGGGTCAGTGGTGACCGGTACGATCAGCGTATCCAGTACCTCCACATCATCCTCGGTTATGCCGTCTTTCTCCAGGGTCTCCTTCGTATAGAAGGGGGTCAGTTCCAGGGTGACCTGAGAGGGACGATATTTTGCGATCTCCTCTTCATCCCCTTCGATCGCCTCGTCCCAGATGACCAGACCCTGCACCTCAATCGCGTTTCCTCTGTAAGTATTCAGGAAGGTATTTTCTTGTCCGTCCGAGTAATCCGCCGTGAGGATTCCGTTTTCGTCCGCAAACACCGTAACACGAATGGTCCGGACCGTATCGTCACAGACCCACAGCAGATCGTCAAAGGTCTGCTGTTCCATCCGGAACTCAACTTCACCGGGCTGGGTCATTTCTTTGGAAAGCTTCATGGCATCGCCGTCACTCGCTTCCAGGGTTGCTCCTTCGGTTCCGTCCACGTAGGGGGTAAAGCGGAAACTGAGCGAGGGCGCCTGCGGAAGCGTGCTTACATTGATGACCCGCAGGGGGAATTCCACTTCCACGGTAATGGGATCGTAGTCATGCGTGTAACGGACGGTGAAGGAAGGATCGGCACCGTCGTTGATCGCTTCCACCATATTGGTCTCCGGGTTGAGGCGTACAAGGAAAGTAACATCCTTCACATCGTCGTCTCCTGTCCAGCCGGTTGCTGTAACAGGCTCCATGGAAACGGTATAGGTTTCGGGCAACAGAGACTTCAGCATAAGCTCCAGCTGGAGGCTCTTCGTTCCGACATTTTGCTCCATGACGCACGTCTCCGTTGCGACCACATCACCGTTCGCGTTCTTCAGGTTGACAATGAAAGCTTGCTCGGGATGATAGCCGTTATCCTCCGCGTTCACGGTCAGGGATACCTGCGCGGGTACCGGCTCCAGCCTGCACCGAAGGGTAGTCTTGTACTTCAGGCTTATTTGACTGAATGAGACTGAGTCAGTGCCAAGCACACTGATCACCCCGGGCATTCCCTTTACATCCGCGGTAGTCTTATATAAATGTCTGACATACTGTCCTGCTCCTTCCACACCCAGGGGAAGATCACGGAATTCGACCGTATTGCCGGTCACGACTGGAGGATCGGTTTCAATAGGTGCATAATCGGTCCTTTTGTCAATGGCTTCCAATAGCCCCAGCTTAAAATTGTCGCCAGTCAACCAGGAGGGCCATTCAATAATATTGGATGCAGCGTCTTGCCATTCAATGGTTGCTGTGAGGGAGGTTTTTCTTATCATGATGATATCAAAACCGTTGATATGGCAGAAGTACTCCCCGGAAGGATCGTAATCCGTCTGGATCGTATAGTAATAAGGTTTCCTCTGCGGATCGATCGTACTTCTGGTGCCGAAAGGAAGTATTTCCATAGAAGATGCGCTCCCACCGGCAACATGTGTATCAACAATTTCCTTCCCGTCATGGAGATAAACTGTAAATGTCGGATGCTTCTCCGTCACGCCGCCATCTTTTTTTTCTCCGTCATACCAGTATACTGAACAGTCAGTAGAGATCTGTGCCTTTTTTGTGCAAACATAGTAAAGGCCTTTACCGTCAGCTGTCACAGTCGGCCCTTCAACCTCATAGCTTGTGGTTTTCATATGCAGTTGCAGTGCCCAATCGTCCCCCAGCTTGCCGGCCTCGAACGATGTACGCCACTGATCACTCGCGCTGACATTTTTCTTTTGGAGCGATGAATAGGTGCTCTTACGATAAAGCTCGAGCTCCACCGTCTCCGGCCGGGTACTGGGATCCGTTTCATCGCCTTCCCAACGGATCTCTACGTCGGACAGAGGATGCAGTTTCAGGGTCACGTCGATCAGGTTACCGTTTTTAACATGAGAACCGGTATAATAGCCAGGAGCATTATCGGGGAAATCCCAGTTCAGGTCGTAATCGCCGGAATGCAGAGGCAGATTTTTGATCTCCCAGGAGAGCACATCCTGATCCACGGTCAGTGGTTCGCTGCTCGCCGCGAAAAGGACCGGGTCATCAGAAGAAGGCGTCTGGCCGGGCAGGGTGCCGGTCGCAACCAGCGTAACTGTGTATTGCTTTGGCCGCAAACCCAGTTTGTCGTTGTTATCGTCAAAGGAAACAGTGCCATTGAAATCGCCCTTCTCCGCGTCGGGGTGCAGGGTAAACTCCCAATGTCTGTCGTCGATCTTTTTGCGGTCCTTTGCATTGTCGTACCTGTATCCGGCTCCCGGATCGAGGTCCAGAATGAGCGCCCCATGCTGAGTATTCGCGGACGCGATATTAATGACCTTCAGTACTGTCTCGTATCCTTGCTTCTCATAAACGCGGAGTTTTTCCGTCGTAACAGGGACGGAATAGCCATCCTCATATACCGCCGTGAAGAATCCGTCCTGAAGCGCTTTGGTTAAGTCAGGCTCCACATAATCCCAGTGAAGCGTGACATAGATCGACTCATACACGATAAATTTCCAATGGTTTTCTCCCACATGAACACACTCTACGGTGTCGTGAGAGCTCAAGCCATTCTTCGGAGAGAGGCTGAGCTTCAGTTCTCCTTTTTCCAGCTTCTCCGCTTTTTCATCGGCCATCTTGATGATGTTGCCGGGCAACCAGTTATAGGTCTGTCCACCCACCACCAGCTCGTCGCGGAGGATATCACGGGTGACCTCAGTACCGTCATCTGCCCATACGGCCTCCACCGTCACTATTGTGGTCTTGACTTCATTGGTGGCAATAATTTTCTTTGTCAGCGTGTCCTCGGGATGGTCCATAGTGATCCAGCCATAACGTGCGCCGTTCTTCCAGTTCCAGTTCCGCAGCCAGGAATTGATAGCGATGCTGTAGTCACGGATCGACGGGCTGAACGGACCGACACAGCCGCCGGTGTTGATGTTCGTACCGCTGTATTTCAGGCCGGGCTCACCATATTCGCCGGGTTTATTGGCATAACCGTCCCGCACAAAGGTGCCCGGTTTTTTGCCATGGCCGACGGTATATTTCTGAACATCCTGTGCAGAGTCCAAAAGGAATTTTTCCAGATACTCTTCCTTGATAGAAAGGCACGATTTCCAGTACGCTACTTTTGACGAACCCAGAGAGGCGAAAAGCGCGATCCTCTGGGCCATATCGTCTTCTTCATAATGCATTTCGTAAGACTGACCGACGCTGTCTCTGGTATCAGGAATCTTGATTTTCTCCCAGTCTGCTTTGTCAATACCGTCATCGAGTACAACGATCTTGCCTCTCACTTCTCCAAGCGTCGGGATCCGATCCCCTACACAATAATAGAGAAGCGGAACATTATACTTGCTGTGGAGGCAATAATCATTCCCCGGAGCGCATTCCTGCCGCATCACCGCCAGCAGTTTTCTGGCGTTATCTTTATCTTTGTCATCCGGCGCGATATACAGTATGACCGTTTCATCTTTATGCGTATCGTCAGAAAGGAATTTTTCGCAGTCTTCGATCACGTCATAAAGCATGAGATATCTCGAAAGTGGGGACGAGGTCTTGGCACATCGCCAACAGGCGTGCGTAATGGACAGATTGTTCCATGTATGGTGCTCTGTTTTATCATCCACCACACGAACATCCAAAACACGCATGCCGTGTTCCAGCTGCCCCAAAATCTCCCATTGCTGGCAGTTGGCCAGAAATCTTGAAACAGACTGGTTCATATGTGTCGTTCCGGCATCGTGGGTGCCGGGCATATTGATTTCCGTAATCAGCGCTTCATCGGGAAGACGTGACATCCAGCTCTCCAGAGAGACCTCTGACGCGCTGATGTATTCATCCCCTGCCAGTGCTCCGTTTATTACGACCGACACCAGCAAAATCATGAGCACCAGACTGATCCATTTGACCTTTTTCATAGTCTTTCTCCTCCGCGTATCAATATGACCAACCACATGATGTGCCACCACATCGCCCACTGAATACGAAAATATACAATTTATGGTATAGTTAATATAACATTGAAAAAAGCAGTTCGCAACAATGATATTGAAAAAACATTCTTTTTTCCCGGAGCCACGTATATATGATTGTCAGGCAATCGTGTTTATCTAAGCTTCGCTTTGCTTGACACGCAATTTAGTGCCCAATATAATTAAAAAAAACAGAAAACACAGGAGGATCTCAAGATGAACAAACGTCAACCTGACGAAGAAGTGATCCGTGGCGTTCTGGATGCCGCGCTGACCAAAGATGAAGACATTGAAAAGGTAACTGGCGGGAGCGACGATATCGACGGCGAATGCCCACACCCGGCTGACCCCGATTGGCTCGAACCTCAACCCAAAATAAATATTCGGAAACAGACCGTTTTATGAATGAACTGACGGACCGCGATAATATCATACACCGTTCCAAATATACAGCCTGTGTCCCCTATAAGGATACAGGCCTATATTTGGTCTACTCTTTTCTGACAAAGAAATTTGCCCTTCTGACGGAAAAGCAGAAGGAAATACTCGATCAGCCTGCGGCGCATCTTTCCTCGGGGGCTGTTCCTGCCCTGCTGCAGCTTGGCTTTTTATCCAGGAAAGATGAGTATGCCGTGCTGTTGGAGAAGCTCAGGAAGCGCAATCCCCCCGTTCCGCAGAATACAGGGCTGGCGCTTGAGATCTGCCCGACCATGCACTGCAACTTTGACTGCAGATATTGCTACGAGGCCGGCAGAAGGCATACGGGATCCATGGACGATGAGACCCTCGAAGCAGTCGCGGAATTTACCCGAAAAAGGATCCTGGAGACCCGCGCCACCAGGTTGTCCGTCAAATGGTTCGGAGGAGAGCCTACGCTGGCATTCGGGCAGGTCCAAAGGCTGAGTGACCGTCTGATCGCAATCGCAAAGACATGCGGCATACCGTACTGGGCCACGATACAGACCAACGGCTATCTGCTGACCCAGGCAATGGTGGATAGGTTCAAGGAAAAACAGATCAGTTCCATGGAGATCACCATAGACGGAAACAAGCGCTCGCATGACCGGCTGCGCGTTCTCCACGACGGAAGCGGCTCCTATGACCGGATCATGGAAAATCTGTCCCGGCTGAGGACCGATATACCGATCAGGATCCGATGCAACCTGCACAAGGATAACATCGGGGCCTTCGCGGACCTGATGAAGGAAATCGACCGACTGAAGGAGCTGACACACAATACCCTCCTTTGTACACCGCGGATCATCCGGGTGGAGCCGAACCTGCCGGAGGATGGGCGTTTTCTGAAGGATACCGCCCTGACCAATGACGAATACCTGACGTTGTTCAATTCCCTTTATTCAATGAATGATCATGCTGATCAACCGCGCCGTCAAGACTTTGACAATTTCACAAAAAGCGTTGCCGCGCCCTGCAGAGCATGCAACGGAACAGGTTTCACCATTGACGAAATGGGAAACTTATACTGCTGCAATATGGAAGTGGGTGACCCGGATCTTGCCATCGGCAATGTCAGGGATTATGAGAATGACACCAGTCTGAAGCACACAAAGAGTTATGAATTTTACCGCCGCTCCCTCTGTACGGACAGGGAGCAGTGCAAAAACTGTATGATCCTGCCGACGTGTCTGGGAAGATGTCCCCGAACCTGGAACCAGTTCTATGACTGCGAATGGCTGAAGGGAAATCTTGCGGAAACCATGATCAAAGTATACGACAGTCTGAATGCCATCCAGGCGGTCAAGCCTGAAGATCAACAGTCATGACGGAACAGCGCCGCCCATTGGCTCATGCCAATGGGCGGCGTTTTCTTTCATACATTAATTTCTTTTCCTTGCTTTGGCTGTTGTCAGCCGGATCGTGCCCACGCTTTACTTTGAATACTTTTTTCACTTTCCTCTTGTAAAACCAATCATCTCCTGTCATAATATTATTGAAATCAATTTCAATGAAATGTGATTCAACGTTATGGAGGTTCAGCATGTTTGTCGGACGTCATCAGGAATTGGAACTGCTTCAGCAGGAACTCACCCAGGATCAACACGCGATCCTCGTTTACGGAAAGCGTCGCGTTGGTAAAACGACGTTGATCAGGAAAGCCCTCGAAAATGCAGATTGTGCTGCGGTGTACTTTGAATGTGTAAAAGGCACCCTGCAGGAAAACACCGTGAACTTTGTTCAGGAGCTTGTCCGCATGCAGATATTGCCAGTTCCTCTCGTATTCACCGGTTTTGCTGATGTGTTTGCATATTTGAACACGCTGACGCAGCGTTTCATCATCGTCATTGATGAGTATCCCTACCTGAAATCTGTGAACGGTTCCGATGCTGTCGATTCATTGTTCCAGAATATCATCGATAACAAACTGAAAAACATACGTCTGGTTTTGTCCGGTTCCCATATTGGCATGATGAAGGATATGCTGCGTGAGGGCAATGCACTGTATGGCCGATTCCATGCTGTCATCCGTCTGGGCGAATTGAATTATCTGGAAGCGGCAAAATTCTATTCTGACAGATCCGCTTATGATAAAGTAGCTTTCTACAGCGTATTCGGCGGTTCTCCCTTTATCAATAAAGCGCTGGATCCAAAGGAGAGTCTGCGCGTCAATATCATTCGCACGATCCTCGATCCCAACAATCCGGTATATCTGTATGCCAGCCAGCTACTGCTTTCCGACTATTCCATCAAAATGAATGTGGAGCGGATCTTTGCTGTTCTCGGCAATGGACGCAAGCGTTATTCGGATATTGAGACACGTCTTGATGCCAACAAAACCGGAAATCTGTCCAAGCAAATCAAGTCTCTGATGGATCTGGAGATCATTCACCGCAACGAGCCCATCAACAAACCCGGCGACAACAAGAAGTTCACCTTCGAGATCAACGACAATCTGCTTCGCTTCTTTTTTACCTTTGTGTATAAGAATGGCAGCGCGTTGCAAATGTTGGGCGCCGAAGCTTTTTACGAGCAGTATGTTGAGCCTGAACTGACACAATTCGTGTCGCGTAGGTTTGAGAGCATTTGCCGCGATTATTTCAGTCTGTTGGTGCGCTCCGGTAAAATGAAAAATGTCCGCAATATCGGAAGCTATTATTACGACGATCCACAGAACCACAAGAACGGTGAGTTCGATATAGCATTGGCGCATGCTGACGGATACAGCATCATGGAGGCCAAGTATTTCATCAAACCCATGGAAATGGACGAGATCCACCGCGAGATCGGACAGGTGCGCGAGATCACCGAGCTGGATGTAAAACAGATCGGCTTCATTTCGATAAACGGGTTTGCCGAAAAAGAAGATGGATACTTGTACTATACCGGTGTGGATCTGTATGAGCTCTGATGGAAAGGCACAGGAAGACGCAGGGTAGTTTTCATCGAAAACCCGCTGGCCGGGCCACTTTGGATTTTTTATGAACCGAAATCCATCAGGCAATGATCTCTCACGATCAATCCAATGACAAACTGGTTTCTTTGGGCTGCCAGAATTCACCGAGTCCGTAGTTACACGAAAACTTTGCAAAGCAATTGGGGGTGATCTCCACCAATGTTTTGTACGGACAGTCTTTACACTTAAGTTCATTCGTGGTGCAGTAACCCCGCGGGCACGCGCTTTCCTCCGCGCCTCCGGTTACTTTCTGTAATCTTTCTTCCGATAATTCCGGTCCTTTTTCGATGTTTTGTCGTCTCATTTTTTATGCCTCCCGGCGGAGGAGCCGCACCTCGAATTCATTACAGTCAAAGGAGAAACAGGAGTAGTGCTCCTCGCCGCATTTATTACAGCGGCACATTTTGAACGGCTTGTTCACATTTTCGATCTTGCCGCCGCAATTCTTGTGGATGTAGATATAGGAGACTTTCGTGTCTGCCGGATCAATAATGAACAGCGGTGCTCCACCGTTGACGGACTGAAGTTCCTGTTCTTCGATCTTATGACAGTTATTTACGCTGATGTTCATATTCAATACCTCCTCAGTATACGTTCTTTCAGTTTCTCTGTCAGGCTTCTCTCGCTTCTGACATCTGTATATACGCAGTTCTCAAAAAGATGGTTAATCATTTCACAAATGTGACAGTGTATTATACTAAAAGTGATCCGCGATACGCTGAAAGACGCGATACCTCCCGAAACAACGCAGGATGTCGGAGTAAATGTCAGAGACAGTCTGACAGAAAGTGTACGTGCCTTTTGCAATTCCCATTGAAAACCATCTCCAGCTGTTGTATGATTAGTGTTATAATATAGAAGTAAAAATATACATGGCACCACCTGCGTAATAAACAAGGAGACTGTTGACTGATGAAGAAGAGATGCCTGCTGTTGCTGTCTGTGCTGATGGTTTTCTGGTCATGCGCCGTTATGGCGGAAGACAGCATTTCCGTACGCGTCGGAAACCGGACGTTTACCCGGTCCCAGGTGCAGAAATATATCACCCAGACGGCGATGAGTCTGGAGCTGGCCTCAGGCGAAAGCATGGCCGCCATGTATACGCCCGATGAGCAGGCCGACTTTATCCAGTTGGCCGCGGAGCATTTCGTCACGCTGGGCGTGCTGCGGGAAAAGCTGGCGGAGAACGGTCTGGAAACCATCAGCGCGGAGGAGGAATCCCAGCTGAACGAGTTTGCCAGGAGCTGGTACGAGGAAGTCTGGCAAAACCTTTCCGAACGGCTGGCGCAGGCATATCCTGACGAGGAGATCCCCGAAAGCTTTGTGACCCAGGTCATGATCGAAACAGGCTATTCGATGGACGATATTTATGAGATCGGCCTGATGCAGATCCAGGAAAAGCGCCTGATCGATCTGTATTGCGGCGATATTCAGGTCACCGGGGAAGAAGCCCGGGCATACTATAACGAAAACAACGTGGAAAAAGACAAAGAGAAATACGGGAACGATCTGACGCAGTTCGAGGTGGATGTGCTTCTGAACGGAGGCAGCTCCTGCTATACGCCGGACGGTTTTTACTATATCCGCTTTATGATGCTCCAGCCCAACAGCGACCGTACGCGCCAGATCGAAGTGGCACAGTACGCGGTGGAGGATGCCGAAAAGCTTCTGGATGACGCGAACGCGCAGCTCACAGCCCCGGCGCTGGATGACAGCAAAGACCTCGAAGACGCGCGGCAGGCCTACAAAAACGCGCAGGACGAAGCGGACCGCGCGCGGGCCACACTGGATCAGACCCGCAAAGCAGCGGCGGAGGACTACGCTCCGCTTATGGAGATCGTCCGCGCCGCGCTGAAGGACGGCGCCGATTTCGGCACGGTCATTTCCATGTACGGCACCGAGGGCAACGACGCCGCGATGGGCGAAAACGGACAGCCTTTCCACCCGCAAAGCGTGATCTGGGACCCGGATTTTGTGGCGGAAGTAAGCAAACTGCAGGAGCCCGGCGATCTGATCGGTCCCTTCTTTGCCGGAAACGGGATCTATATCGTCGAGCGCGGGGCGGATATCCCCGGCGGCGCGTATGAACCCGAAGCGGAAGAAATGGAGCAGATCCGCGATGAGCTGCTGTATGAACGCCAGGTGGTCCGCCTCAATGAACTGTCGGATCAGTGGCGCGTGGAAATGGATGTATCTGTTGATCTGACCGGGCTTGAATTTCCGAAATACTGAGGTGAGCGAGTATGAAAAGAGCACAAAGGTTCCTTTCATTTGTCCTGGCGCTGACCGTGCTGGTCAGCCTGTTTCCCGCCGCCGGTATCGCGGATGCGGCTCCCGCGTTTTCCCTCACGCTCAGTGAGGTGGAGCAACTGGAAAATATGTCCGGTCTGGATAAGGATGTCTACAGGAAAGGCACGCCCTATTCCAAATCGATGTCCGCCTATCAGGTATACTGCTGGCTGGCGTATTTTGACGAGGAACAGCTTGGCCGCCTGATCATGCAGGCACAGCTCCTGATCGACAAGATCGGTGACGATCCCGTACAACAGGAAAAATTCGGGCGCGTGTACGAGCTGAAGCATAACGCGGATCGGATGCAGCGTGATGTGCGCTTCTACATGTTCGAGCTGAACGAGCAGATGAGCACGATCCGCACTTATCACCATGTGGCCACCGACAGCTCCATGGATCCGCGGGAGCAGACAGATGCCTACCGCAGGATGCAGCAAGCCGGTATCACGCTGAAGGATCTGCTTTCGGAGATCGCCGGTGCAGCGCCGAACTATGAAACAGATTATTCTATAATGTCAAAAGAACTCTCCGAAATGCACACCGAGCAGGAAAGCAGCAAGGTTTCGAAGCCGACCCTGGACGGAACGGTCCTGCTCGGTGCGGCCACGCCCTTCGCGAACCTTCTTTCCGCCGGCTTCTACATCGATGTAGTGGATGTCACCGAAGCGGGTTTCTTTGTATGCGATGAGAACGGACGCGCCATCCCCAAGGCAACCGTCACCGTGAGCACAGCCCAAAATTCCATTTCCATCGACACGGATGAGCACGGCATCGCGAAGTTTGATACCGGGGCTTTCGCGCCGGACAAGGATGGCAGATTCCTGGCGTCCATATGCATCCGCGCCGATCAGCACCGCGTCTGGGAATCCTGCGGCCTGTACATCACGACCGGCACCAGCCGCAAGGCCGTGTTGCCGGTGGACGACGGCACACCCTATATCCAGCGGGCGGATTTCCGCGGAATGGACGTGTTGCACGATCAGGATGTGGTCTATTGCACGCCGGAAAACGACGCCATGCAGTCGTTCAAGGTATATGTGCACGCCGGAGCGGGCCAGAGAGGCACCCTGCTGCTCGACTATACGGATGTGAACGGCACGCAGCTTCAGAAGCGTGCGGCCTTTACCGGCAGTGCAAATAAGGAAACACAGATCATCGATCTGAGCAGCCGTTGGGCCAGGGAGCTTTATCCCAATACGCCCTTTACCCTTTCGCTGGTCAACGGTCTGAGCAGCGCGTCCGGTCAGACGGGCTCGCCGGAAACGCCCACGCAGGAGCTGTCACTGGGCATCGTTCCCAAGAAGGCAGTCGTCAACCGCCCTGTGACCCAGCTGGCTGACGGATTTATCAATCCCGGAATGAATATGTCGTTTAACATTCCGTTCAACATGGCGGCGCTCAAATCGATCGAGATCGGCGTACAGATCCCGGAAGATATCGCCAAACTTTTCCCCGTCACATTCTCCTTTGATCCGAGCGGAGAGTATTCCCTCGGCATTGCCTTCTCACGTTCCATCGCCAAGGGCGATGACGAGGGCTGGAAGACCGTCAACAGCCGGGATACCGAAGAGGACTGGAAAAAATCCAAAAAGCAGATCGCCGCGTTCAAATCGCTGATCAAAGGCAACGGTGACAAGGACGCGCTCAAGGGCGAAATGAAGGATGCCGGTCATATCAGCGAGGCAAAGCTTGTGTTCACCTTGATGCTGGTCCTGACCGGAAAGTTTGAGGAGGACAGCAAAGGAAACTGCTTTACCAGCGATGCCACGCTGATGTTCCAGGGTTCCTTCGGCGGCTCGTACACATTCCAGCATTATCTGCTGGCCTACCCGCCGGTATTCTTTTTGTTTGAAACCGGCGCGCATGTTTCCGGCGGCGCGGCCATCACCTTCTCCGTGAAAGCGGATGAAAACACAGACGCGTCCAACCTCCTTTTCTGGCGGGACGCGGAGTTCAACAAGGAGGAAACGGAGATCTTCTTCGGCGCGCGCTTCTCGCTCTCTGCCTCGCTCGGCGTAGGCATACGGTACGCGCTGGCCGCGTATATACGCGGTTTCTTCGGCATATCGGCCGGCATCACCCTCACCCCGTGGGCGGATGATGTGTTCGACTGGTTCGTCCATATGGAGGCCGGTCTGGACGTGGTCGTGGAAGCGCTGTTTATCTTCTCGGGTACCTTCCATATCCTGTCGGGAGAATGGGACTGGCCCGATAACGACAGCGCTGCCCTGACAGGCGCGTCGCCGGATGCAGGCGGCACTCTGGCAGGCGTGAAACCGACTGTGCACAAGATCCCTTCCGATCTGGAGCTTCCGGAAGGAATGAAAACAGCCTGTGTGTACGCCTATGAAGAAGAGGAACAGTATCTGGGCTTCTATCTGGTTGGCGGTCAGATGCGGGTCGCGAGCATCCATTATGACGGATTCAACTGGAGCATAGACGAGCTCGATGCAAACGGCCTCTTCGGAACCAAGGCTTTAGTGGGCGAAGAATGGCGGGGCGAAATGTCAGACAGTTATATTTATGATTTCGCGGCTGCCAGCATGTCCGAATCGGAGCATTCGAGCGAGTTCACGGAGCACTTTATCGCCGTTACGCTGCTGATGGCTCTTCATCGAAACGACGAGCCGGATCCGAACGATCCCGATAAAAAGATCCCCGGCGAAACGACCTTCGGTGAAACAGTCTATCTGAAGTATTCGGCGGAGGCCCGCGGAAAGGGTGTGCTTACACTCGAAGGCGGGTCGCAGATCACGCCGAAGCAAGGCATCTATATGGGCGTTTCCATTGACTTCGGTTATCTGAGCACCAGCAAGTCTGCCTCGATCATAGGAAACACAATTACGGAAACGTATTGCGTTACCTCTTCCATGATGAACCGGGATGACCGGAACGAGATCTACACGCATACGGAAAAGCTCGAGGCAAGCGCGACTACATCCATATTCCTGAAAACAAAACCGGCTAAGGTCCAATTGTCACACGAGTTTGATCATGCTTTTGACTTGCGTCCGGCATGCCATCTCAGCGAAAAAGAATCTGTTCTGTCCTATCAGGTACGCTCTTACTATCAGGCTAAGAACATACTCCTTTTGCAGGACGAGCAGCTTTGCGTTCATTGTGTGGTACTGATCACGGATGATGTCACGGGAGACAGCCGGCTTGTCTCTGTATCTGCCATCGTCAAAGGAGATACACCCAAAGAATCCCGCGCCATGATAAGCTCTGGCGAGTTGGATCACGGCAACATCTCGCAGTTTGTTATGCTTGGCACCGAAAAGCGCACCTCCATCCTGAAATCCAGCGCCATCATGTATCTGGTGTTCAAGGATCCGGATGATTCCGGCAGATGCGAAGCCTATCTGGAAAAGCAGGAGGGCAGCCAAACGCACCGCATTGTCCAAACCTTCGACCTCGGGATCCGTGTCGCGCCTGCAAGCTGCTATGTGACACGGCTGAGCGATCAGGTGATGGGTCTGTATTATCCGATGATCATCTCTCCGGACGGAAGCCGCGCCAACATGCGCTATGAATACAAGGCGCTTTACCTCGTCAGGGAAAGCGCGAGCAAAATGTATATCAGCAAGCCCTTTACCATGGCGGTATTTGACAAAGCGGACCTGGATCCCGAGAAGGGCGTCATCAGCATTGATATGATGCGCAGGCCTGCCGGCTTCCTGCAGGGCGTCGCGGTATCGGAAGAAACGCAGACCCCCGGCGAAGGCAGCATCGTGTCGCACTTCACCATCCAGCAGATGCCGCAGATCCGCATTGACGGCGCGGCGATCGACAACCCGCTGGTCAGAGCCGGCGATACCGTCAATGTCCTGATGAGCGTGACCAACACCGGCAACATTCCCGCCAGCGCGTTTATGGTGAGCCTGGTCGCGGAAGATGTCAATACCGGCGCGAAAACATTCCTGAGCCAGTATAAAGTCAATTGCGCCGACCCGGCGGACAGCATGCTGGAGGCATTTGACCTGAAGGGCCAAAGCATGTTTACCGAAACCGGCGAGAAGGCAGTATCCCGCTTCGAATTGGGCGGCAGTGACCGTCAAAGCTTCTGGATCGCGGAGGACGGCTCCGCCATGCTCACAAAGGTGCTGATGCCGGAGGAATCCGTCAATTACCGGGTACCGTTTACCGTGCCGAAGGACTTCGCCGGGCATCAATATAATGTGACGCTCAGCGTGAACGCGATCAGTATGCTCGCGGCAAAGGGCGCGGATGGCCGGTATGATTCCACCGGGTGCTGGATCTATACGCTTCAGCAGGCGCCGGACGGTCTGGAAAAGGCCGCTCAGCCGCTGATGGCTTCCGGGGCCCCGGAGATGGTCACCCTGACGGCGCTCCTGCCTGACGAAAAGCTGACAGGCGCTTCCGGGGATGGCACAACGCCCGTAACGCTGATCGCGGGCGATATCCCCATGGGAAATGATACGATGCCGGTCGGCGTGGGCGGAACAGCCGCCTTCAGCGCATACGGCAACAAGGTAAAGCCCAGCAGCATCAAGCTGGATATGGGCAGCGTTGATCTGGCGTTGGACGCTGATCTGTATGAGCTGAACGGCGAGCCCTATGTGTATGTCTCCATCACAAACCTTTCCTCCACCGGGGCAAGCGGCGTGAAGCTGAACATTCAGGCGGACGGAACGGATATCCTCACCCAGTGTTTCCCGGATTCTTTCCTCCTTACCTGCAGTGAAGGCATCTCCATGGATATTCCGATCTCCCCCATGCTGGAAAAGGCCCTGGGAGACGAAAAGGATAATGTGGACCGCCTGACCCTGAAGGTATCCTGCGATCAGAAGGAGAACAATCTGTTCAACAACACCAAAACGATATATCTTTTGCGCTCGTTTGTCATCGTAAAGCATCCGGAGGATCAGACAGTGGCAGCGGGAACGCCGGTGACTTTCGATGTCACGGCACGGGGCGGAACAAGGCCTTATTCCTATCAGTGGCAGGTAAGCACCACAGGGCGGAACGGAACATATACCGATATTCCGGGAGCGACGGAACAGATCCTGAAGATGGACACAGAGGCCCCCGCGAAGGCAGACGGCTTCGTCAACGGCGATATCTTCCGCTGTTTCTTATCCTCCGCGAAAGCGGATGGATACACCGGGAAATCCGGCAACTTCTTCCGTTGTATCGTGACTGATGCATCGGGCGTCGTGCGGATCTCCAAGCCCGCGCTTCTGCTGCTGACGAAGCTTCCCCCGACGGGCGATTCCTTTGCCGCACCGTTATGGTCCACACTCGCGGGCGTTTCGTTGCTGACATTGGTCTGCCTGACCGCACGCAGGAAAAAGAAGCGCACATAATAAGCACCGTAAGCTGAATAACAAGTCATAAACAGAAGATCCCCAACGGATGAGAATTTCCGTTGGGGATCATTGTTTTAGGACCTATTTACTTCGCGATCTGATCAAAGAAGCCTTCGGGGACAGATTCAAGCGCTTTGGGGGTCGCGCCGGAGACGCGGTGGCCTTCGGTGACGAGGCGGGAGATGACATCCGCGAGGGCGTGGATATCGTCGAGGGTCGTGGATTTGATCTCCTGAATGGTCTGGAAGCCGGTGTTGTCGGCATGGATCAGGGCGTTGGCCACGGCCTTCTGGGCGAGAGAGAAGGGACCGTCAGTGTTCACGGCGTCGGAATAAGCCGCGAGGATATAGCCGTCCAGTTCTTCCTCCGTCATTTCGAGGGCCCGGAGTTTTTCGGGAACCGTGGCAAAGATCTCATAGGTCTTTTCCAGGCCGGGGTCGGCGTAGGAGATCATGGTGATCTTCTTGTTATCCACGCTGCAGCCGGCGGAATAGGCGTTGTTGACAAAACGCAGTTCCGGCAGCAGGATCCGGTCCGTGATGATCTTGCCGAGGACATTCAGTTTGCCGGAGTACGGGATGCCGGCGTCCGGCAGGCTGATAGTCTGATAGTTATACTGGACATCGCCGTTCATGGTCATGGCAAAGTTCGGGCCAAGGGGCTCAAAGACGGGATCCGCGTCCTCGCGCTTTTCATCCGTCATCTGATCCAGCAGACGATCGGTGCCCTCGCGGCAAAGCTCAATGGCCTTTTCATCGCCCACGATGGTCACGATCGCGCCATCACGGTTGAGGACCTTTTTCATCACACGGATCATTTCTTCCCGGAAAGCGGTCATCGATTCCTCATCCATGAAGCAGAGACCGGTCAGCCACTCCACATAGGCGGGATCGATGGAGCAATAGTAGTCATGCGCACACTGCGGATTGTTGACCACATCCACGATCTGGCCCATGAGCATATCCGGCATCGCCGAGGCATACATTCCGAGCAGGGCAGCCAGACTGTAAATATCAGCCTGCAGTTTGGCGGGATCGGCATAGACGAAGTGGAACAGGCTTTCATTGAGCAGGCGGAAGGTATCCGGGATCAGGGAAGAAAGTCCGCCACAGGCGACCTGCAGATACAGCCGGGCGGGCTGATCCTCATACCGCACGAAAGCTTCCGTATAGACCAGGCCGTTCGTGTACGCGGCGACCTGCTGGGCAAACTCCTCCGCGGAGTAATTCTCCGTCCCGGCTGTCTGGAGCAGGTAGGAGGCGACGCTCATGGTCATCAGCTCTTCCCGGGTCAGGGAAGACATATCCAGATAAAGGGCGTAGGAATAAAGATCCTTGCTGGCGATGGTGGAAATGACCTCGCGGTGGCCGTCGCGGATAATATCTTCAGCTTCAGCGACGGGATATTCCTCGGGCAGGGTCCCGGAGGTGACCGCGCGCACGCTGTCGATCATGGAAACGGCCTGCGCTTCCGCAAGCCACGCGTCATACGCGTTACTTTCCGCGATAAAGGCGTCCAGTTCCTCCTGGGTCATGGCGTCCTTCAGTTCCTTCATTTTCCGTGCGCGCTCTTCCGCCTTCTGTTCGGCCAGACCGGCCACCGGCACGGCGGTCAACAGCACGGTATTGGGGGACGCGAGCACGTACCGGGAGATAAAGTTATCCAGGTCGCCGCTTTCCAGGATAGCCTCCAGATGATCGGCGGCAGCGATCTCCGTCAGGTAACCCAGCGCGTTTCCGGTATGGGCCCAGACGACGGAGAAGTTCTCCGCGCAGGCGACACCGCGTTGCTGCGCTTCCGTGCTGGCGGCACGGGTATAGGTGTTCGCGTTGATCTTGCGAATGACAAAACTCTTGTCGATCCCGTTTTCGGCGATCTCCGCAAGCGTCCGGTCGATCGCTTCACGCATTTTGGGTCCGTCCCCTTCTGTCACGCCGTTGGCGGTGAAAACGATCGTCGGGGCCGTGGTGTCGGTGACGAGGTTCACATTCAGGAAAGCAGTGGGCAGTTCTTCGCTGACGCACGCGGAGAGCGGGCCGGAGAAATCGTTCAGATAGTCGCATACGATCTGCGCGACAGGGATCAGGGCATCGTCAAGGTCGCGCAGCTCCATGGCATACTGGATCACGGTCCCGTTGTCTTCGCCATCCTGGTTCGCGGAGGCGGGGAAAGAGATCACCTGCTCGCGGAAGCCTTCCGCAGCCTTGTAGCCGTCGTCGTTCAGCACGCTTGCGTCAAAGTCGTTTCTGTCATACGCGCTGAGATATTCCCGGTCCAGCTGTTCCAGGAAACGTTCCGGATCCTCCAGATGGCCGGAGAGCGTCATGAGCATATTGGCCGGATGATAATAGGTGGCGTGGAAATCCTTGATCTCCTGCCAGGTCATCTCCGGAATCACTTCCGGATCACCGCCGGCGTTGTTGGAAAGATAACTGTCCGGATACAGGAGCGAACGCATCGTCTGTGCGGCCGCGGCGTTGATATTGGCCATGGAGGACAGCATCTCACTGTATACGATGCCGGAAAGGCCGATCTCCCCTTCCGGATCGGACAGGGAATAGTGCCAGGCTTCCCGCTTCATTTCGCGCTCGTCAGTGAGCACCAGCGGATGCAGCACGCCGGACATATACACATCCATATAGGCGAAAAGCTGATCCTCGGAACGGGAGGCGCAGGGATAGATCGTCACGTTCTCCCGCGTTTCAGCGTTGAGGTAAGCGCAGAGGGTCTGGCTCATCATGGAGAAGATCAGGTTGGGATCCGGATATTTTTCGGATCCGGACAGGGCCGCGTGCTCAAACACGTGCGGCAGGCCCTTGTCGTTGATGGCGCGGGTACGGAAAGCCACGGAGAAAGTCTTTTCCACATCCGCGTTTTCAAGCAGCAGCAGCTGCGCGCCGCTCTTCTGATGTTCCATCAGCAGGACATCTGTCTCCATGTAGTCGATCCGGTCAGCGGCCATCACCTGAAAACCGTGATGGACCGACCCGATGGCAAAGGGTTCCTCCCCTTCCGCCAGCGCCGGCGTGATCCCTGCCAGCAGGCACAGGCTAAGCAGCAGGGACAGAAGGCGTTTTTTGATATTCATGATCTGATCATCCTCCTCTTTCGTGATGGACTATACAAAAGGTCACAAATGTTTACGCAAACGTTCACAGTGCGGCTAACAGGGCAAGCGGTCCTCCCCGTGTTCCGCGTGTTCATTTTACCAATTTGGCGTAAAGAGGTCAATTCCGACGACGGTACTCCAGTCGCATTGTATGCATTACTGATCGTCTGCGCATACTTCAGGGGCGTGCCCGTGCGCAGAATGACAGAAATTTAACAAGTTTGTCACGTTAACGAAACATGTTTTGACATTTCATAAGATATAATGCATAAGGAATATTTTGGCTTCATATAATCCTGTCTTTCGGAAGGGAGTCCCTTACAATGAAAAAATCGCTTTGTATCCTGCTCGTCATGATGCTTCTGTGCACGATGATCCCCATGAGCAGTCTGGCCGGTGGCGGTTTGGGCCTGTTCATTTCCGGCGTTGAAGTCACCGGAACCACCGAGGACGTTTTGGGAGACGGGACCGTTGCTTTTGACGCGGCTACCTCCACGCTGACGCTGAAGAGCGCCAAGCTGGTCGCGGGCGGAAGCAATCACAAAGCGATCGTGGTCACGGATTCTTCCTCCCTCACCGGGCTGACGATCGCCCTGTCCGGCAGCAATACCATTTCGCTCAACCCGAACGGGGGCGAAGCGGATCTGGGCGGTATCGCGATCAATAAGGAGATCGAGGTGAAGATCCTCGGCAAAGGTTCGCTGAATATCACGGATAAAGGCACCGGTAAAATGGTCATGGACGGATCGCAACCCACCGCTGTTTTCTCGGCCGGTAATCTGACGTTCGGCGAAGAAGACGGCCCCGCGCCCACCGTCAATATCACCTGTAACCGCATTCAGCCGTTCATGACCAGGGGCGACCGGATCGTCAACTACGGAACGATCGATATTTCCGTTCCGACCGCTGACGGTTACAGTAAGGTGTTCGATACCAACACACTCAACAACTACGGCCAGATCACAGTGAGCTGCGACGCGTACCGGCCGGACCTGGGAACAGTGCTTATGGCGGCCAGCGGTACCAACGAAGGCGTCATCGAACTGACGGCTTCCACAGGCGGCGCTGCTGACGATGGGATTTCTGTCGTGGGTCTCGGAAACTACACACA